>JBBIJB010000020.1:30538-33108 GCA_037446215.1 Armatimonadota bacterium | reverse complement strand
ACATCCACATCAACTGGGGCACGCAGTGGCGGGCCGACCTGATGCCCTACGGCGGGCTGAAGGAGAGCGGGTTCGGCAAGGAGGGCCCCCGGTACGCCATCGAGGAGATGACCGAAGTGAAGGCCGTGGTGATGCACCTGAGGTAGGGCGCCCTTGCGCGGGCGCTAGCTCAGTGCGCCGAGCAGTCGATCCACGTCCTCCCGCGTGTTGTAGAGGTGCGGCGAAACGCGGACACCGTACGGCCGTAGCGAGACGACGACATCCCTCTCGAGCAGGTAGCCGTGAAGAGCCGCGTCCTTCTCACGGCCGCCTGATGTGAAGCTCATGATCGTCGAGCGCGCATGCGGGGTGAGCGACGACGTGACCGTGAACCCGCGGGCACCGAGTCCCGCGGCGAGCCGGTCGATCAACCCCAGAATGTGGGCGTGCGTGCGCGAAACGCCGGCCTCCAGCAGCAGGCCCAGCGAGCTCTCCAGAACGTAGAGGGCGGCAAGGCTCTCGCTGCCCACCTGGTAGCGGTGGGCATCGTCCTTCCAGACCAGCTCCGGCCTGTCCAGCATGGGGGTCTTCACGCTCTCCTGGCCCGCGCGGTCGGGGAGCAGCCCGGGCATGGCGTCCCTTCGGACATAGAGAACCGCCGTCCCCGGGATCCCCATCAGCATCTTGTAGCAGCCGGCCACGAGGACGTCGGCCCGCATCGCCTTCACGTCGACCGGGGTCACCCCGAGGCTCTGGATGGCATCCACCACGAGCAGGATGCCTCTCTTCCGACAGAGCTCGCCCAGCCTCTCGACGTCTACACGGAACCCCGAGGACCACTCCACGTGGCTGACCATGACGGCGCGGGTCCTGTCGTCTATGAGCGCAGCGAGCGTGTCGTGGTCAACGTGCCCCAGCGGCGCCGGTACCATGCGCGCCTCCACGCCGCGCCTCGCCAGGTTGAGCCAGGGGTAGACCACGCCCGGGTACTCGCACTCCGGAAAGACGACGTTCTCGCCGGGCCGCCAGTCGATTGCGTTGGCCACAATGCCCACACCGTCCGAGGTCGACGGAACGAACCCAATCTCGGACGGGTCGCAGTTGATCGCATCGGCGAGCGCCCTGCGGAGCGGCCCGCTGTCGTGGCCGGGACCGCCCGACCTATATCGCAGGTCAGGGCGCAGCCGCGTCTCGCCGTAGCGCCGCAGCGCCTCGGCCGACCTGCGCGGCAGCGGAGAGGAGGCGGCGTGGTTGAGGTAAGCGCAGGCCGAAGACAGCGGGAACTCGCAAGACCTCAACCGTTCCACATCGAGACCGGACGACACCGAAGACACTTCCCAACCCCTCCCCATGGCGCAGTTGTCGCTCGCGGGCCGACGCGATGCCCGGCCCCCGCCGTGCTGCGCGTAGATCTGCCTGCGCTGCCATTGTCTCACAGCCGCACAACCCTCGTGCAGCGACCCGTGCTCAGGGATTGCGTGGCGCCGCGGTCGCCCTGGCCGAGGCCGTCTCCTTGCCCCGGCGGACCTCGGCCTCGACGACTATGCCCTGGCCCGCGCGGCTCACCTCTATGCGAACTACGCCGGTCGCGACCGTCCGGGAGCTCCTCGCCCGAAGCGTCCCGTCGGGCTCCCTGGCCAGGACCGTCCGCACGGCGAGGCCTTCCTCCCTAGCGAGCGAGTAGAGGATCCAGGCCGGGGCCCCCTCCTCGGCCGCGCCCGATGCCACCATCAGGAGGGCCTCTCCATCAAGGCCCACCCGGGCGGGCACTCCCGCGCCCACGCTCACGCCCTGGGCCTGGCTGGTGTCGCGAACGTCCCGCGCGATCGACTCGACCAGGATCCCGGCATGGGCATGGGCCTCGCGCATGTCGCTACCGCGGCGCCAGAGCGAGAGGCTGGCCACGAACAAGGACCCCACAAGCGCCATCAGGATGGCTCCGATGGCCAGCGCGATCATGATCTCGAGCAGCGTGACGCCGCCCCGGCCGCGCTCCCCCAGGGCCCTCTCCGTCACCGCTCCCCGAACGAGCAGGCCAGCGAGACGTGGCGCTGTGTGCGCAGGGTTACGCTGCGCCGCATCCGCTCCTGCACCCATGAGACGGTTGTGGAGATGTCCCACAGGCCGGGGTCGGTGAGGCGGCGAACCTCTACCTCGCGGCGGTAGCGGCGGAAGCGCGGATCCTCGTGCTCCGCCGGCACCGCGGCCTCGAACGACGAGCCGCAGGGGGAGGCGGTGAGGACAGCCAGGGTCTCCTCCGCCAGCGAGGTCGCCGTGTGCATGTTGCCGGCCATGGCGGCCGCGCGAAGCCCGATGGCAAAGGCCGAGAAGACCACTATGGCCGCGACCGCGAGGATCATCGTGGCCACTATGACTTCCATGACCGTCATGCCTCGCTCGCGACGTGGCCGGGCGGAGTTCACGGACGGATCACCCCGGGGGTCAGGCTCTCGTGGCGCCATTCTTTGCAGGCGGAGCGAATTCCTCGGTGTGGAGCTCCCCGCAGAGGAAGCGGTGGGCGCCCGGCGAACCAGCCCACATACGCGCGCAGCCATGCTGGGGGGTGGGTCGTGCTGCTCGAGACCCCGTTT
>JBBIJB010000020.1:0-30528 GCA_037446215.1 Armatimonadota bacterium | reverse complement strand
CCAGATCGGCGACAGGTGGGCATCGAGGGGACGCACGATCACGGAGACCGGCATCGTGCTCTTCTCGTCGCTGAGCGGCGACTGGTACCCTCTCCACACCGACAGCGAGTACGCCGCCAAGACCCGTTTCGGGGCGCGGATAGCACAGGGGCTCCTGGTGCTGAGTGTCGCCACGGGCCTGATCCCGCTGCCGATAGGGTCTATCATCGCCTTCTACGGCATCGACAAGATCAGATTCGTGAAGCCGGTCTTCATAGGCGACACCGTCCGCGTGGAGCTCGAGGTCGTCGCAAAGGAAGAGCGCGGAACAACCCTGGGACTCGTAACGTTGAACCAGGAGGTAAAGAACCAGCGGGGAGAGACCGTCGTTGTCTCCATGCCTCGGCTCCTCGTCAAGAGAGAGCAGAGCTCTGGGGGTGATCGTACGTGAGGCAGAGCCGGAGGAAGTTCCTCAAGATCGCCGCGGCCGCCGGTGGAGCGCTGGCGCTCCGGGCGCTTCCTGAAGGGGTGCTGGGTGTGAGCGGCGCCGTCGAGGCAGCCCCCGGCGCGGTTCCTAATCCCGGAAAGGTGGCCCTGATCAAGACCGGACAGCACAGGGACGGCGTGCTGAGGGCCCTGCGCCTGTTCGGGATGCCGGACGTGCGCGGCAAGTCGGTCGTGGTGAAGCCCAACTTCAACAGCGCCGACCCATTCCCGGCGTCCACCCACGATGAGACGCTGCGCACGCTGGTGGAGCGGTGCAAGGAGGGCGGTGCCCGCGAGATCACGATCGCCGACCGAAGCGGGATGGGGGATACGGCGCGGGTGATCCGCGACAAGGGTGTGGAGGCGCTCGGCCGCGAGATGGGAGTAGGGGTCGTCGCCCTGGAGAACCTCCCCGCCTCCGAGTGGCGGAGCCGCTCCTTCCCTGGATGGCACTGGCAGAAGGGCGTCATCTACCCTGTCCTGCTGGAGCGCGCGGACGTCATCATACAGACCTGCTGCCTGAAGACCCACGGCTTCGGCGGCCACTTCACGATGTCGCTGAAGAACACGGTGGGCATGGTAGGCAGGCGGGACGCGGAAGGCTACGACTACATGAGGGAGCTTCACGGCTCGCCCCTCCAGAGAACCCTGATAGCCGAGATAAACCAGCTCTACCAGCCCGCGCTGGTGGTTCTCGATGGGATCCAGGCGTTCATAGACGGGGGCCCGGCTAGGGGAACGCTCGCGAAGCCTGAGGTGGTGCTGGCAGGCACCGACCGCGTGGCCCTGGACGCGGTAGGGGTGGCGCTGCTGCGCATGCACGGGGTAGTGGGCGCAACCGCCCAGGGCAGGATCTTCGATCAGGAGCAGATAAAGCGGGCCGTGGCCCTCGGGTTGGGGGTCTCCTCGCCGGGCGCCATCGAGATGGTCACCGACAGCGAGGAAGGCCGCGCGGTCATCGCGGCCGTCAGGAGCGAGCTGGCAAAAGGGTAAGGACTGCCAGCCAGCCGATCCGAAGACCCCACTTGCAGGGCCTTCGAGGCCGTGCTCGGGTTGAGGTTCTTCACCGCGTCTGCAGGATCCACCCCAGCAGGCCGAGCGCCGCCGCGAGCGTCACGGCGTAGGGAGCGGTGGCGCGCATCACACGACCCTCCTGCCCCAGCAGGCCTGTGGTCGCCGTCGCAAGCAGTACCTTCGCCGGAGCCACCATGGAGCCCAGCGACCCGCCCGATGACTGGAGCGCGGCCATGATCACCGGGTCCATGGCCAGCATCTGCGCGCCGTCGCGCTGCAGGACCCCGAACAGCACGTTGGAGTTCGTGTTGCTGCCGGTGATGATCGCGCCCAGCAGCCCGATCAGCGGCGAGATCAGGGGGAAGAACGACCCGACGATCTGGACGAGCCCTCTTGCGAGGAGATAGGTCATGCCGCTGTAGAGCATGAGCATCGCGACGCCGACCAGCGCGAGGATGGTCAGGGTCGTCGGGACGCCCTGCTTGAGGACGTCCTTCCACACCGCGCCCCACGGTGGCAGCGGCCGGCCCAGCAGCCGGAACAGCAGCGCCGAGATCCCTGTCGCGTAGAGCAGCAGCGCGCCGGGATGGCCGAGGAAGGGTATCGCGAAGGCGCCGGCGCGCGTCTGCCAGCCAAGACCGCTCGTGATCTCGGGGTACCTGAACGTCAGCGCCGCGCGATCCAGGAGATGCTGCATGGGCGGCACGAAGGTGTGCAGCGCTATGACCGCTATCAGCACGTAGTAAGGAAGGAACGCCATCTGGAAGGACATCTCGGCAGGGGCCGCCGCGGCGGCCTCCTCGCTTGCCGCGGCGCCGTCCCCGGCGCGCCTGCCCATCCGGGCCAGCCCCACTCCAACCGCGAGCCCGACCATCCCCGCCCCGAATGAGGCGATCGTCCAGTGCTGGGATACCGAGAGCGCCAGGTGCGTCAGCGCCATGGCAAACCCCATGGCGAGTATGGGAACAAGCGAGGCCCGGAAGGAGCGGACGCCGCCGTAGACGTGGGCAACGGCAAAGCCGGTCGCGACCGCGGCGATCCCGAGGAACACGGCGATCCAGTTCCCCATCTCATGCGGCGGCAGCCCGGTAACGGCGCGCAGCGCTTGAAACGACGAGGCCATGTCCCCCATCGTCACGGACCAGGAGTGGCCGATCAGTGGAATCGCGGCGGCCTGCAGCGGAGGGAACCCGAGCCCCATGAGCAGGGGGGCGGTGACCGCGACAGGGACGCCGAACCCCGCCACGCCCTGCAGGAACGAGCTGAACGCCACGCCAATTATCAGAAGCTGCAGCACCCGGTCGCTGGTAAGGCGGCCGATGGCGCGGCCTATGGTGCGTATCGCGCCAGACTCGTCCGCGAACTTGTAGAGAACCAGGGCGGCCCAGATTATGTAGAGCACGTGCAGGCTCAGCGCGAGTGAGCGCCAGAGCGCGACTACCACGGCGATAGGAGGCAGCGCGAAGAGGGTGAGCGCCAGCAGGCCGGCGACGGCGAGGGCTACGGCGCCCGATCGCACCCCGCTCCAGTTCAGGCCCAGCAGGCCGACCAGTACCACCACTAGCGGAAGTGCGGCGAGGGCTACGCGCCAGGTCTCGGTCGGCACAGAAGATCACACTCCCAAGAGGACGCCCGGCTGTGAGGCGGACGCAGATGCCGGGGAATCGCACGAATGGCGCAGGCCGGCAAACACCTTCCTAATTCGGCCCCCGTCCTGGGTTCACCTCTCCACCGCGGGAGGCGTCGGGGAGGTGGTCTCAGGGCCGGCCACAGGAGGGACCTCGAGGGCCGTCGAAGTTCGCACCATCTTTCAGTTGCACACGAGGAGGAGCCATGCGGATGATGCGTAGCGTGCGAGCCGCCGTCGTGGCGGCGTCGGTGATTGCCTTACTCGCCTCTTTCTTCCCGCGGCCCTATCTTCCCCATGCCGCGGGACAGGAAGCGATACGTGTCACCGTGAACGGCCAGGAGGTCGCCTTCGACGTGCCTCCTGTTGAGTTGGGAGGCCGCCTGCTGGTGCCCCTGCGGGGCGTCTTCGAGCGCCTCGGCGCCACGGTGCTCTGGGAGCCGGCGGCGCAGCGGATCACGGCAAGGACTGCCTCCCGCACAATTGAGCTGGCGGTCGGCCGCCGCGAGGCATCCGTGGACGGCAGGCTGGTGCTGCTAGACGTGCCTCCGACGGTTATCGAAGGCCGCACCTTCGTGCCGCTGCGGTTCGTTAGCGAGGCGATCGGCGCCTATGTCCAGTGGCAGGCCGCGACTCGGACGGTCAGCATAGTGCTGCCCTCCGGAGGGCCGCCCCCGGCCCCCGGGCAGCCTACCCCGCCACCGCCGCCTCCGCCGACACCTGCGCCCTCCCCGACTCCCACCCCGACCCCACCCCCCACCCCTACCCCTACTCCGACGCCGGCGGCCCGCGCAACCGAGGGGGTGCTGATCACGATCGCGCCCGCCGCCGTGCCGCCCAGGGTGCAGGTGATGGTGGGCTCGCTGATCTACATCTTCGTCATCACTCCGGAGACGACGATCTCGAGGTTCGACGCAGCCACAGGAGCGGGCGGGTCGGTCGCCCTGGGCGCGCTGCGCGTTGGCGACCAGGTCAGGGTCGAGGCGGTCGCCGGCGGCAACCAGGCGGCGAGCGTGCGCGCCTCCTACCGCCTGCTGCGAGGCCAGGTCGACATCCTGACCGCGACCGCGATCGCGCTGCTCGACGGCACAGTGGTACGCATCAACTCGGACGCCACGATCACAGTAGCGGGCGCCTCGCTCCCTCTGGGGGACGCGCCCGCGAGGGTCAGGCGCGGGGACGAGGCCACCGTCCGCACAAACCCCGTGACCGGAGAGGCGTGGGAGCTGACGGTCACGAGGCCGGCCGGCGTAACGCCCACCCCTACCCCTACCGCGGGCCCGGGCCCGCGCACGGTGGCATTCACAGCCAGTTTCGACGCGCCGCTGATCGAGGCGAGCCCGGGGATCGCCCACCCGATGGGGGATCTCGTGGTGGGCCGCGACGCCTCCGGGCGCTACCGCTCGGTGCTGTGGTTCAACCCGGTGCTGCCGTCGGGAGCGACGGTGCGCAGGGCGACCCTACGACTATACGTCCACGGGCTGCGCACGGGAGGCACCGACATCTACACCGCCTTCCTGGTGACACGCGCCTGGACCGAGACCAACGCCACCTGGAACTCCCTCGCCACCAGCTATGCCCTCCTCCGCCCGGCCGGCACGGTCACGGTGGGCGCCGGAGCCGCCGGGGGCTACGCCGAATGGAACGTAACCGAGTTCGTGAGGGCCTGGATCGAGGGAACCCACCCCAACTACGGGATCCTGCTCCGCAACCTGGAGTCGGGCGCAAACGTGGTCCAGTTCGGGGGCCGCAGGGACGCCCCGGCGCAGCGCCCGAGGCTGGAGGTGGAGTTCTCGACCCCCTAGGCCGGCGGCCGCTGAACGAGGACTAGGACCGGCTGTTGCCCGAGCGCAGCAGCCGGTCTACTATTTTGCGGCCGAGATAGCGTCCTACAGCCCGTGCGGCTCCCCGCGCAAGGGCTCCTGACCGGCCCGGCGCCAGGAGGGTGGAGATCCGATCACCCAGCGCGGCAGCCAGGATCAGCGCCTGGTCGCGCGGCACGTCGCCGGGGCCCACCCCACGAAGGTCACGCACGGGCTCGTAGGCCTCGGGCAGGTCGGGGAGGTACTCCAATTCGGGATGTGCCCCTGCCATCCGCAGGAGGGCGGCTCGCGCGTCGGCGCGGCCGCGCCGCCAGTCGTGCTCCCGCCACTCCTCCTTGAAAAGGCCCCCGAAGTTGCCGAGGAAGTCACCGGCCAGCGAGCCCCGATCGGGCGCAACCAGGTGTAGCTCCAGCGTGACCTTGTCGCGCAGCCCCGCGACCGAGTCGACCACGTAGGCCGCGCAGAGGAAGAGCCGCGTCAGAGCCGGGTCTTCCCGTATCGCGGCGAGCGTCGGGTCGTCACCGAAGGGCAGGGGGCCTAGGGCCATCATGCCCTGGTCGCCGGCGGAGCGGGCGATCTCCTCCGCGAGCGCCTCCAGCCGATCGCCGATCGCCTGGCCGCCTCCCCGGTGGGCGAGCACGAGGACCTCGGCGAGGAGACGAACCAACGTCTCCTTCCACTCGAGGCGGCGGTTGGTCCTGACCGCACGAACCCAGTCCCGGCGCGAGGCCTCACCCACCACCGCCGTCAGCAGCCGCTCCAGGGTCAGGCGGATCCCCAGCGGCTCCTCGGGGAACTCCGGCACCTCGGCGGTCGAGGCGACGTGCGGGTCTACCAGGATGTGAATCCGCCCGTCGGCCCAGATCTGCGGATGGTCCTCCTCGAGCTCCGCGACCGCCTGCCGGGCGAGCCCCACAGGCTCATTGTTGAACAGGCCGCCGTCGGAGTAGGTGAACCTCCGCGTCCCCTGAGGTTCAAAGGCGTCGGAGCCATCGAACTCGAAGAGGCGGCGCTCGAGGGTGACGGTGGGGAAGAGAAGCGGGAATGCCGACGAGGCGATCGCGGCCCGGGCTATTGAGCGCCACAGCTCCGTCGCCTGCACTCCTGTCCCCAGCCCAGGACCCAACCTGAAGGCAATCCGGTCGGAGAAGACAGTGGTGTCGAAGCTGCCGGGCCTTCCGGAGTAGCCGAGTCCGTAGCTTATCCCGTTGAGGTTGGACAGGGCGAAGGTCAGCCGCAGTTCGGGCGGCGCGGCCGGGCAGGGAGCTTCCGAGGGGTCGCTACCGCGGGGCAGCAGGTGGCGGTGCGCCAGCTCCCACAGCGCCCGGTCCGAAAACAGGCTGGGCCGGGGCGGCCCTTCGAGTAGATCGGCCAGCCTCATCTCGACAACCCACACCCTGTGCAGGCCGCCCTGCGGGGCGCCGAGAAGGGCTCGGGCAACCAGCGCCGCGGTCACGGCGCCGGCGGAGGCGCCGGTCAGCACATCGATCACGACGGCCCGCCGCGGATCCGTGCGGTGCGACAGGGCCCACAGGATCTCGTGCGCGGCCCCGGCGGCGTAGGCGCCAAGAGAAGCGCCACCCGCGAAGGTCAGGGCGATCCTGGTCACCATTGGCGGGCCTCCCTCTCCGACTGACACGTGCCGGCCTTGACCTGCCTTCCGGCTCTGTGTAGTGTAGGTCCAGTGTGCGGAGGTCGTGGCCTGCGTCTGAGCCATACCCCGTTCGGTAGGCCCTAGGTGCCGTTCCTGCTGGGCGCAATCCCGTTGGCCGCCGTCGTCGCGGCATTTTGCGTGAACCTGGTCGCGAGGCGGGCCGGGGCGTACCTGGGATGGCTCAGCGCACTGGTCCCGCTCTCGCTGCTCGCGATCGTGGGGCGGCTCTCTGGGCCCGTGCTGCTCGGAAACCCCGCGACCTTCTCCCTTTCCTGGTTCCCGGACCTCGGCCTCAGGTACGCGCTGAGGCTGGACGGGCTGGCGCTCCTGTTCACCGTCCTGATCCTGGTGGTGGGCCTGGCGATCCTTATATACTCGGTCGCCTACATGCACCGCGGGGACAATCTCGGCAGGTTCTACGCCCAACTGCTCATCTTCATGGGTGCGATGCTGGGAGTGGTGCTGGCCGACGACCTGATCCTCCTCTACCTCTTCTGGGAAGTAACTGGGCTGGCCTCGTTCTTCCTTATCGGCTACCACGACGAGGAGCGCGCGGCGCGTGAGGGCGCCGTCCAGGCCCTCGTGGTAACCGTGGCCGGCGGCGTCGCGATGCTGGTGGGGCTGGTGCTGCTGGCACAGGCGGGCGGGTCCTGGCAGATAAGCGACCTGGTGGCGAAGGCGGCGGTCATCAAGGGCGACCCTCGCTATCCGGCTATCCTGGCGCTGGTGATGGCGGGCGCGATGACGAAGTCCGCCCAGGTACCGTTCCAGTTCTGGCTTCCCTCGGCGATGGTGGCTCCCACGCCTGTCTCCACCTATCTTCATGCCGCGACCATGGTCTGGGCAGGAGTGTACCTGCTGGCCAGGCTGCTGCCCGTGCTCGGAGGGACCGCGCTGTGGGTGGGGGTCGTGACCCCTGTGGGCCTGGCGACGCTGCTGACCGGTGCCGGCCTGGCGATCGTGCAGCCCGACCTCAAGGCTCTTCTCGCCTACTCGACGATCGGTGCGCTCGGGCTGGCCGTCGCGCTGATCGGGTGGGGGACGCCGGCGGCGGTCGCGGCGGCGATGGCCTACATAGTCAACCATGCCGCGTTCAAGGGCGCGCTGTTCCTGGTGGCAGGAGCGGTGGAGCACGAGACGGGCACCCGCAGGATCGACCGGCTTGGAGGCCTGGGCCGGAACATGCCGCTGCTGGCAGGCACGGCGACCTTGGCCGCGGTCTCGCTGGCCGGGCTGCCCCCGTCGGGCGGCTTCCTCAGCAAGGAAGCCGTGGTCGACGCGCTCCTCCGGGGTGGGGCGGCTGCGGAGACGATCACCTCCGGAGCCCTGGCCGCCGCGGCCGTGGTGCTGTCAGGGGCGTTCTCGCTCGCTTACGGCGCGCGATTCGTCGGCATCTTCTTCCGGAGGCGTGATAACGGACGCGGGGCCGGAGAAGGCAAGGGTGTCCATGAGCCCCCGCGACTGCTCTGGGGGCCCGCGGCTGCCCTGGCGCTGCCGGCGATCGTCCTGGGGCTGCTGCCACATCCAGTGGAGCGGCTGGCATCGCTCGTGGCGTCGGAAGCCACCGGCATCCCATTCAAGATGGGCATGTGGCACGGGCTGACGGCCACCGTGGTCGCGGTCACAGGCGCAACCGTCGCCCTGGGCCTGCTCCTCGTCTGGGGCCAGCCCTGGGCTATCCGACTGGGGGCGCTGCTCTCTCCGCTGAGCGCGGGGCGTCTCTACGAGAAGCTCTACGGCGGCACCCTGGCAGGGGCCAAGGCGCTGACGGGAGTGTACATGACCGGCCAGCTGCGCGACTACCTTGTGTACGTCACGTTGACGGCCGTGGCCCTCGTATCGGCGGTGCTGTTCCAGGCGAGGCCGCTCGCACTGCCCTCGCTCACGGCCCTGGAGTGGGGCCCATCGATAGCGGTCCTCGTGGCCGTGGCCGCCGCGCTGGCCGCGGCCCGCGTGCGGCTGCTCCTGGCGGCCGTCCTGGCGCTGGGCGCCGCCGGCTACTCTATAAGCCTCGTCTACCTCCTCCTGAGCGCGCCGGACATCGCAATAACCCAGGCGGTGATCGAAACCATCGCGCTGGTCCTGTTCCTGGTGGCGATCGCGGCGCTGGCCAAGACCGACGTCGGCCACCCTCATAGGAGGCCGCTGATCCACCTGGGCGTCGCGCTGGCCGCGGGCACGATCAGCGCCGCGATGGCCTACGCCGTCGCCGGGGTCAGCCACCTGCCCAGGGTCTCCGCGGAGTTCTTCGAACACGCGGCCGAGGCCGGCGGCATGAACGTCGTGAACCTGGTGATCGTGGACTTCCGTGGTTGGGACACCATGGGGGAGATCACGGTCCTGGCCATCGCCGCGCTGGGGATAATGGCGCTCGCCCCGTGGAGGGACCGTCAGGCGCCTGGGGCGACGCGGGCCGGTCAAGTCGAGCGGACGGGAAGGCGGCCCGCCAGGAAGACCGCCCACATACCGCCGATGAGCTCCCCGGTGCTTTGCACGGTGGCGGCGGTGGCCTCTCCAATGATAGTCGCCTACGCGCTGCTCCTTTGGGCAACCGGTCACTACGGTCCGGGGGGCGGATTCGTGGGCGGGCTGATGGTCTCCGCGGCCCTGCTGCTCCGCTCGCAGGCGTTCGGAGCCGAGCTGCTGGCCCGACGCTGGGACTTCCTGATGGCCGCCGGCCTGCTGCTCGCGGGCGCATCCGAGGCTGTGCCGCTGGTCGCCGGGGCGCCGCTCCTGCAGCACACCCTCCTGACGGCCGCAGGCCTCAAGCTCCCATCTTCGCTGATCTTCGACGCGGGCGTCCTGCTGCTGGTCACGGGCACGGTAATGGCCGCGGCTAGATCGCTGGTGGAGGCGGCCTGATGGCTGCGCTGGTCTCGCTGCTGGCGGGCGTACTGGTCGCGACGGGTATCTACCTGCTGCTGGCGCGCTCGCTGCTCCGCCAGATCATCGGGCTGTCGCTGCTCTCACACGCGGCCAACGTGGTCATACTGCTCGCGGCCGGGCTGCGGGGCGGAGTGCCCGTCATAGGGGCTTCGAAGGGGACGATGACCGATCCCCTGCCCCAGGCGCTGATACTCACCGCGATAGTCATCTCGTTCGGAGTGACCGCCTTCCTGCTGGCGCTGGGCTACAGGATGCACCTGTTCGGGGGCGAGGAGGATAGGGATGGTAGCTAGACTCCTCGAGGCGCTGCCTGCGCTGCCGATCGTCGTGCCGCACCTCGCGGCCATCCTCCTGCTCCTGCGGCCCGGGCGCAGGGTGCGGCGCACGCTGGGGCTGGCAAGCTGCCTGGGCTCGCTGGCCGTCAGCGTCACGCTGGTCCTTCTGCTTCGGGGCGGGCGCGTCATGCCGATTCAGGCCGGGGGGTGGGCGGCTCCGTTCGGCATCACGATCGTCGCCGACATGCTCGGCGCGCTGATGGTTCTGATCGCATCGCTGATTGCCCTGGTGGGCCTCGTCTTCACGGTGGCCTCGGGAAGGGACGACCGGTTCGTCCACGCGGGCTGGCAGTTCCTGCTGGCGGGGATCAACTGGGCGTTCCTCACCGGCGACCTGTTCAACCTCTACGTTGCCTACGAGGTGATGCTGATAGCCTCGTACTTCCTGCTCACCCACGGGACGACCCGACACCAGGCGCGTGAGGCGTTCGGCTACGTGGCGATCAACCTGATCGCATCTATGTTCTTCCTGTTCGGCGTGGCCCTCATCTACTCGGCCGCCGGGACGCTCAACATCGCCCACCTGGTCGAGAGGATCCCCCAGGCGCCCGCGCTGCCGGTGCGGGCCGGGGCCTACATGCTGCTGACCGCGTTCGGGATAAAGGCGGCGATCTTCCCGCTCTACTTCTGGCTGCCCCACGCCTACGCGATACCGCCGGGAGGCACGGCGGCCTTCTTCGGCGGCATGCTGACCAAGGTGGGCGTCTACTCGCTGTTCAGGGTGTTCACGCTGGTCTTCCCCAGCGGCGGCCCCGACCCGCTCCTGCTCTGGTGCGCGGCCGGAACGATGCTGCTCGGGGTGCTGGGCGCGCTGGCGCAGGAAGAGGTGCGGCGGATCCTCTCGTTCCACATCATCAGCCAGGTCGGCTACATGATCATGGGGCTCGCGCTGGCAAGCCAGATCGGCGTCGCCGGGGGGATCTTCTACATCCTCCACCACATAGTGGTGAAGGCGGGGCTGATCCTGGCAGGCGGCGCGATCGAGGAGACCCACGGGACGGGCCGGCTCGACCGGCTCGGAGGCGTGGCCAGGACGAACGGAGTGCTCGCCACCGTCTTCGTCATCTGCGCCCTCTCGCTGGCCGGGGTCCCGCCCTTCTCGGGGTTCTTCGCGAAGCTGCTGCTGATCCGGGCCGGGCTGGAGGCCGGCCAGCCGGGGATTGTGGCAGTCAGCATAGTGGTCAGCATCCTCACCCTGATGTCGATGCTCAAGATCTACGCCGCGGTCTTCTGGGGTCCTGGCGAGCCGAAGCGCGCCCCTGCCAGACTGGTCATCCCGGCGGCCCTCCTGGCCGCGATCACAGTGGCGGTCGGGCTGCGGGCTCAGGTCCTGTCCTCGCTGGCCTCCACCGCGGCGGGCCACCTGACCACGCGAACCACCTATGTCAACGCGGTGATGAAGCGATGATCGGCCGCGCGTCGCGCAGGGTCTGGGCGGGGCTGGTCTGGCTCGTGACGTTCGTCTACCAGAACATCCTGGCCAACGTCTCTGTCGCGTGGCTGGTGCTGCGGCCTTGGGTGCGTGTGAACTCAGGCCTCGTGCGGGTCCCCCTTGACCTACGAACCGACGCCGGCATCACGATGCTCGCCCACACAATAACGCTCATCCCCGGAACGATGACGGTGGATGTGGCCTCCGACCGCACCTACCTCCTGGTGCACGTGCTGGCGATAGAGGATCCGGCCGCCACGGTCGAGGAGATCAAGCGCACGCTGGAACGGCCGATACGGGGGCTGCTCGAATGATCGCCGTCGCTTCATCCATATCGCTCGCCCTCCTGACCGTCGCGATGGCGCTGACCTTCGTGAGGGTGCTGCGCGGCCCTCACCTGGGAGACCGGGTCGTCGCCGGCGACGCGATCTCGCTGTTCCTGATAAACATCGTCGCGGTCCTCGGAATCCGCGCGGGTACACGACTCTACGCCGACGTGGCGGCGGTGGTCGCCATCCTGGGATTCATCGGCACGATCGCCGCCGCGCGGTATGTGCGGGGGAGGCCTCCGATTGCGTGACCTCCTGGTGGTCGCCTTCATGCTCTGCGGATCCGCCCTGGCGCTCGTCGCCGCCCTGGGGCTGTACAGGTTCGCCGACGCCTACGCCCGGTTGCACGCGGCCACCAAGGCCGCTACGCTTGGGCTCGCGCTCGTGATCACGGCGGCAATCATCGCGCACGGCACCAACGGCCGAGAGGTGGTCACGCTGCTGTTCGTCATGCTGACCTCTCCGGTGAGCGCTCACATGATATCCAAGGCGATGTACGAGACGGGCTACAGGCCCTGGGAGCAGGTCCCCGGCTCTCAGGCGAGGGCCAACCGGCGCCGCAGGGGCGGCCGCCAGACGCGCCCCCTTCACTGAAAGGACTCTTGCAGAATGCGTGAAAGTGCAGGATTGTCCTTCAATGCTGGAGAGCATCAACCGGCTCCAGGAGCTGCGCACGGCAAACGGGCTCGACTTCATGGGGCCCCCGGACAACCGCAGCCGGAGTCGAAAGAGGCAGCCGCGCGGGCGGGAGGCGGGCTGTAACCACCGCTGTCCAGATCGACCCACTATCGACTGCCCGAGCTCCTGTTTCCCGTGAGGCGGTCGTGATAAGATTGAGTTCTGGAGGAGTTCGGGAGCCCGGTACCCGGACGGTCTCGAAAACCGTTGGGCGCTTTCGCGCCTCGTGGGTTCAAATCCCACCTCCTCCGCCACCATCTGACGATCCGACCACCCCCGTATGACTCCAGTGGCCGCGACCCCGCGCGTGACCTGAGATGACAGGCGGCTTCCTGCTCAAAGGACTGCTGCTGGGCTTCTCCATCGCGGCGCCGGTTGGGCCGATCGGCGCGCTCTGCATTAGGCGGACGCTGGCCAACGGTAGGGCTTCGGGCCTGCTCTCCGGGCTGGGCGCGGCGACCGCGGACGGCTTCTACGGAGCGGTCGCGGCGTTTGGGCTCACGGGGATCTCCGGGTTCCTCGTCGGGCAGCAGTTCTGGCTGCGCGCGGTCGGCGGCCTCTTCCTCCTGTACCTCGGCGTCAGGACCGTGACGTCGAGGCCGTCCGAGGGGGAGCGCGGTGGCGGTCGGGGCGGAGGCGGCAATCTCCTCGGCGACTACCTTTCGACCTTCCTGCTTACCATCACGAATCCGCTCACGGTGCTCTCCTTCGTCGCGATCTTCGCCGGGCTCGGGATGGGCGATACGGGCGGGGACTACGCCCGCGCCGCGGCGATGGTGGCGGGCGTGGTGATCGGCTCTTCGCTCTGGTGGCTGCTCCTCAGCGGTGGCGTGAGCCTGCTGCGGCCCAGGGTTGGGAGCGTCCAACTGCGGGCCGTCAACTGGATCTCGGGTACCATCATCCTGGCATTCGCCGTCTTCGCTCTGGGCGGCGCCTGGGCTGCCGCACTGCAGCCCTGACCGGATTTCAACCTTAATGGGACCCCGCCGGCATGGTGGGCCGGCAGCGGCCGTGGCACCCTGGCCGCAGAGTCTACACGCGCTCTGTGGAGGTGGGCTGGATGTTCGGCGCAATCACGAAGAGGACCCTGCTCGCGCTCGTACCGATAGCGATCCTGGCCAGCGGGGCCCTGGCCCTGAGCGGCCTGACGCAGTTGCCGGTCCCCTCGGCCACCAACCCCGAGGAGGAGCCGGACCAGGTCACCGTGGTGGCCGCGCCCTCAGACGAGGAGCAGGCGAAGAGGACACTGGTGGTGCAGAGCACCACCCCGACGCGGACGGAGTCGGCGGCGCAGCAGACCGACCAGGCGGCGCCAGACGACGAACCGCTTCCCGAGCTGGTAGTGGACAGATCCGCGCTGACCCAGGCCTCGGCCGAGGTCGAGCGTGCGATGGCACAGGCGAAGCTCGCGGTCACAGCGCTCGACGCGGACGCGCAGGCGCGTTACATCCAGGAGACGATCAACATCCTGGCAGGAGCCGGTGACCCCGCCTACCGCGTTGCGGCGGCCAACGGCCACAGGGGCGTGCGGCCGCTGCTCGTCGAGGCTAGGGTCGTCCGCGAGGCCGCCGAGGTGCAGTGGGTTGCGGCGGTGCAGCGGCAACTGGAGGCTCATGCCAGAAAGCAGGCGGAGCTGACCGCCCAGGCGGGCACAGCCGGTACCCCTGCGCAGCCGGTGCCGCCGTCGGGCGCCTATGAGATCGCCTCGATCGTCGGCCAGGCCGGCGTGCTCGGGACGCGCGGGATGCGCCCCGAGGAGCAGGCGGCAGACCTCGTCTCCCGCGCGCTGCGCCAGTCGGTCGAGGCGCTCGGCATGATCGCCGGCAGGCCCACGGTCTCGCCGATGGAGAGCAACGGGGACGCGAACAGCGCCTCCGACCAGGCCGTGCAGACGATGGAGTCCGTGCTCCGAACCCTCGATTCGGTGAAGAAGATCATCCAGATCGCGCTCAGCCGCTAGGGCGGTCCCGCGGGCCGCGCCCGATGGGTTGGGAGGCGCCGAGGCAGGCGCCTCCCTCCCTATGTGAGGGGGCGGTTGGCGCCTGGTGCGCTGGCGGTATACTAGCGACGTGATCCGGCGAAGCCTCAGAGGCAAGTTCGTCCTCGCGTTCGCGGGGCTGGCGGTGCTCTTCGCGGCCACCTTCGGAGGGCTCGCCGCCTACCGCCTACGGCACGCCCTCGGCGAGCAGGTGAGGATAAGGGCCAAGGTCGTCGCGGAGGAGTTCGCCCGCGAGGCATCCCGGTTCATCGTCACCCCGGAGGGTCAGTCCGAGGCGGCGACGACCAGCAGGATCACGCGGCGGCTGGTCGCCGGCACCGTCCTCTACGCGCAGATAGTGCGCGAGGGCAGGGTGAGGTTCGCAGACACGAGACCGGGCGTCGCACCCGAGATACCGGCGCTGTCGGAGACGGCCGCGCCGGTCCTAACGCGGCCGTTCCTGGTCGAGATGCGCGAGACGCCGTCCGGGATCCCGTACCTCGAGCTGCTTAGGGCGATACCCGAGTTTCCGCTCGAGAGCCAGACCTACGTCCGGATCGGGTTCCCGCTCGCGGACGTCCATGCGCGGATCCGGTCCGAAACATGGGTGGTGCTCGCCGCGAGCCTCGCGCTGGCCGCTACGGGCGTCGGCCTTGCCTTCCTGCTGCAGCGGGCGGTCCTCGGACCGCTCGACCGCCTGGTCGCAGCGATAAGGAACATGCGCAAAGGGGACTACTCCGCGCGCGTCCGGGTCCACGGCGGCGACGAGCTCGAACTGCTGGCAGGGGAGTTCAACGCGATGGCCGGCTCGATCGAGGCCCGCGACCGCGAGCTTGCCAGGGTCAACGAGGAACTCCGGAAGGCGAACCGCGTCAAGGACGCCTTCTCAGCCGCCATGAGCCACGAACTCAAGACGCCCCTGCACGCGGTCAGGGCCTATGCTCAACTGCTGCTCGAGGAGATCGACGGCCCTCTGACGGAGGCGCAGCGCGGGGATCTCGAGGCGCTGCTGGGTGCTGGGGACCACCTCCTCCACCTCATCGAGGGCATCCTGCGCTACTCGGCGCTGGAGGCCGGGGGAGCCTCACCGCAGCGTGCCGAGGTGGACGTGGCGGCGGTAGTGGAGCAGTCGCGGAAGAACGTCGCGCATCTGGCCCGGCAGAAGGGGCTTCCTATTGCGCTCCGCGTGGAGGGAGCACCCCTCCTGCGGGCCGACGAGACCATGGTAAGGCAGATACTCATCAACCTCCTGCACAACGCGATCAAGTACACCGATGAGGGCCAGATAGCGGTCAGCGCGGAGCGTCAGGGGGGCGAGGTGGTTTTCGAGATCGCCGACACCGGACCCGGGATAGCGCCCGGGCACGAGAGCGAGGTCTTCGAACCGTTCCGGAGGGCGGGCCACGCCGGCAGGAAGGAGATCGACGGCATCGGGCTCGGGTTGGCGGTGGCCAGGCGCTATGTCGAGCTGCACGGCGGGAGGATCTGGTTTGAGAGCGGAGGCGGTTCGGGTACGACGTTCTACGTGGCCCTGCCGTCAGGGGATGAGTGAGGTGGCTCTGAGGTGAAGATCCTCGTGGTGGAGGACGACCCCCGCTCCAGGAGCCTGCTGGTGAAGTACCTCGGCGCGAAGGGGTTCGAGGTCGCGGCGGCCGGAGACGGCAACAGCGCCCTGGAGTCGGCGGCCGCCTCCGAGCCCGACCTGGTGCTCCTAGACGTCAACCTCCCCGTGATGGACGGGTGGGCGGTCCTCGAGGCGCTGCGCGGGTTCAGCAAGGCCCCGGTGATAATGGTAACCGCGCGTGACTCCGCCCAGGACAAGGTCACCGGCCTCGATCTCGGCGCAGACGACTACATCACGAAGCCGTTTGACCTCCGCGAGCTGGAAGCACGCATTTACGCGGTACGGCGTCGCTACCAGGCCGGCGGGCGGGAGCCGGGCTCGCTGATCCGCACGGCCGAGGTCACAATAGACGACGAGCGCAAGGAGGTCCGGGTGAGGGGTGAGCCCGTCTCCCTCTCGCCCAAGGAGTACGAGCTGCTGCGCCTGCTGGCATCCAGGCCCGGAAGGGTCTTCTCGACGGACGAGATCCTCGCTGCGATCTGGCCGGAGCGTGAGGCCGGGGCCGTGGAGGACGTGAAGAAGTACGTTCACATGCTGCGGGGCAAGATCGAGCGCGACCCGGCAGAGCCAAGGATCATAGTGACGGCCCGGGGCTTCGGCTACAGGTTTCCCTCCAAGGACCCGGGCCCGGGGAGGCATCGGTAGAGCGGGCGGCCGGGCCTACCGTGCCATCTCTACGAAAAACCGGTATACTCTGCAGTGGCGGCGAGGAGGGGTGCGAGAGCGGCTGAATCGGCACGCCTGGAGAGCGTGTAGGCGGGCTACAAACCTGCCTCGTGGGTTCAAATCCCACCCCCTCCGCCACGTCTCATGCTCAGATCGGGCCGGGTCATGAAGAACCTCCGAGAGCGCTTCGCAGAGCTCCCCATAGACTGGCGCCGGACAGGGCGCACGCTATTCGACTTCGCAAGGACCCTCCTTGTGGCGTTCCTGCTGGCGCAGGTCGTGATGGTCTCCGTCGCGCAGGCGTTCCAGGTGGAACAGTACTCGATGGAGCCCACCCTGCTCCCGCACGACCGCGTGATCGTCAACAGGCTGCTGTACAGGTTCCGGGAGCCGGCGCGCGGCGACATCGTCGTGCTGCGCTATCCCCGCGATCCCCACCGCAACTACATCAAGCGCATCGTGGCGCTGCCCGGGGATCTGGTTGAGATAAGGGACGGCCACCTGGTGGTGAACGGGCGGCCGGTCGAAGAGGTGTACATCGGCGGCACCCCCACGGGTAGCTACGGACCTGAGGCGGTGCCGGCGGACTCGGTCTTCGTGCTCGGCGACAACCGCAACAACAGCGAAGACAGCCGGGCGTTCGGGTTCCTGGCCAGGAGAGAGATAGTGGGCAGGGCGGCCCTCATCTACTGGCCTCCGGGCCGGGTCAGGCTCCTCAACACCGACTAGGGCAGCCCAACCACAGGGCAGACCACGGCCCCACGGATTGTATCCGGTCCGCTTGTCCCTACCCACAGGTTGTGGTAGCGTGGGGTGCAAGGACCGCGCCACCTTCCCCGGCAAGGGCGTACCGACAAAGGCATATCTGATGCGGAATCCCGGTTCATGCTTCGTCATCGGCGGTGGGGGCCGGGAGCATGCGCTCGTGTGGCACATCCGCAGATTCCACCCCGGGCTGGAGATCTTCTGCGCTCCGGGAAACCCAGGGATATCCCGCCTGGCCACCTGCATCTCCGTAGCCCTCTCCGATGTCGAGGGGCTGGCGGCTGCCGCCTCCTCGATCGACGCGGGACTTACCATAGTGGGCCCGGAGGCGCCGCTCGTGGCCGGCATAGGCGACCGCCTAGGCGAGCGCGGGCTGTCGATCCTCGGACCCAGCGCCAAGGCGGCGGAGCTGGAAGGCAGCAAGGCGTTCGCGAAGGAGCTGATGCGGAGGACGGGCGTCCCGACCGCCGAGCACGCCACCTTCGACGACCCGGATCTCGCGACCGAATACATCGAGAGCGCCTCCGGACCCCTCGTTGTGAAGGCCGATGGGCTCGCCTCGGGCAAGGGCGTCTTCGTCTGCGACGGCCCAAGGGAGGCCTCCGCCGCTGCGCGGGCAATGCTTGCAGGAGGCGCGTTTGGAGAGGCGGGCCGCCGGGTCGTCGTCGAGCGCCGGCTGGAGGGCGAGGAGGTCAGCGTCTTCGCGCTCGTGCACGGCGAGGCGTTCGTGATGCTCCCCGCGGCCCAGGATCACAAGCGGGCCTACGATGGGGACCGCGGACCCAACACGGGCGGAATGGGGGCCGCGGCCCCCTTCCCACTCCCGGCCGATCTGCGGGATCGGATAGGGCGCGAGATCGTCGGGCCGATCGCGAGCGCGATGTGCGCTGCGGGCCGCCCCTACAGCGGGGTGCTGTTCGTGGGACTGATGCTGACGCGTAGCGGGCCCATGGTGCTGGAGTTCAACTGCCGCCTGGGCGACCCGGAAGCCCAGGCGATACTGCCCCTGTTGGAGTTCAGCATGATCGACGCCTTCGTGGAGCTGCGAGAGGGCCGCGCCGTCCCTACGACGGCCGGAGGAGATGTCGGCCGCGCCTCCCTCGCCATCGTGCTGGCGGCGCCGGGCTATCCGGGATCGCCCCGGACGGGAACGCCTATCGAAGGACTGGAGGAGGCGGGGCGGGATGCCCTCGTCTTCCAAGGCGGCACGGCGGAGCGGGATGGTCGTCTCGTAACCTCGGGAGGCCGCGTGCTCACGATCGTGGGAGTGGGCTCGAACCTGGAGGGGGCAAGGGAGCTCGCGTACCGGGCCGCGGGTCAGGCCCGGTTCGACGGCGTGCAGTTCCGCGGCGACATCGGCGCCAGGCTGCTTGCCGCGGCGGATCCGCCGGGAGGCGTAGGCCCGTGACAGAGGAGGCCGTCACGACGACGGCGCTGCCGCTCCCCCTGCTGTCGCGCGGCAAGGTGCGTGACGTCTACTCGATCGGCGAGGACCTCCTGATCGTGGCTACGGACCGGATCTCCGCGTTCGACCACATCCTGCCGACGCCGGTGCCGGGCAAGGGCCGGGTGCTCACGATGCTCTCGGCCTTCTGGTTCGAGCAGACCGAGGCCATCATCCCAAACCACATGGTGGAAATGGAGCCCTCCCGGATGCCTCCGGAGATATCCAGCCACGCGCGGGGGCTGGAGGGCAGGTGCATGCTGGCACGCAGGGCGCGGCGCATCGACCTCGAGTGCGTCGTAAGGGGGTATCTCGCCGGATCGGGATGGGCCGAGTACGGGGAGTCGGGATCGGTGTGCGGGATCCGCCTGCCGCGGGGTCTGCACAAAGGGTCCGAGCTGCCGGAGCCGATCTTCACTCCGGCCACCAAGGCGAGCAGCGGGCACGACAGGAACGTCGCATTCGACGAGGCCGCGCTCCTGGTCGGCGGTGAGGCGGCCGAGCGGCTGCGACGGACGGCCCTGGCGCTCTACGCGCACGCGAGATCCCATGCGCTGGCACGAGGCCTGGTGCTTGCCGATACCAAGTTCGAGTTCGGAACGGTGACCGGGCCCGGTGGCGAGGAGATCATCCTCATAGACGAGGCGCTGACACCGGATTCGTCCCGGTACTGGGACGCCGGAGCCCACGCCCGGGGCGAGATCGTCTCGTTCGACAAGCAGCATGTGCGCGACTACCTCAACAGGACGGGATGGAACCATGAGCCCCCGGCGCCGCCGCTCCCCGAGGAGGTGGTCGAGGCCACGCGGGAGCGCTACCTCGAGACCTACCGCCGGCTGACAGGGAAGGAGATCGCCTAGATGGCAGTGTTCCGCGTGACCGTGATGCTGAAGCCCGGTGTGTTGGATGCCCCGGGGCAGGCAGTCGAGCAGGGCCTGCGGGCGCTCGGGTACGAGGTGGAGCGCGTCCGGATCGGCAAGGTCCTCGAGCTGAGCGTTCCGGAGGAAGTGGGACCGCGCCTGGACGAGATCTGCGAGAGGTTCCTGGCCAACCCCCTGGTGGAGACCTGGCGGATCGAGGAGCCGCGGGAGGAGCGATGATCTGGGGCGTCGTGACCTTCCCTGGATCCAACTGCGACCGTGACTGCCTGCACGCGCTTCGCCACGCGCTCGGCTTCCACGCCGAGAGGGTGTGGCACCAGGACAGATCGCTGGCGGGCATAGACGCGCTGGTGCTGCCCGGGGGATTCTCCTACGGCGACTACCTGCGGACCGGCGCCGTCGCCGCCACCTCTCCGATCATGGAGGCGGTGAGGGAGTTCGCGTCCGCAGGGCTGCCGGTGCTGGGCATCTGCAACGGCTTCCAGATACTCACCGAGGCCAGGCTGCTGCCGGGTACCCTGATGCGCAACGCCGGGCTGCGGTTCAGGTGCAGGCCGGCCTGGGTCCGGGTGGAGTCCACGCGGACGCCCTTCACCTCGTCGATGCGCCGGGGCGACCTGCTGCATCTGCCGATCGCGCACGGCGAGGGCGGCTACTGGGCCGGGGCCGAGGAGATCGCATCGCTCGAGGAAGGGGGCCGCATCGCCTTCCGCTACTGCGACCCGGAGGGCCTGGCCTCGCAGGAGTCAAACCCGAACGGGTCGGCGGCCAACGTTGCGGGGGTGGCGAGCGTCGAGGGCAATGTCGTGGGCCTCATGCCTCATCCGGAGCGGGCTTCCGAGGCGCTGCTCGGCTCCGCCGACGGGCTGGCGCTGTTCGAGTCGGCGGCGCGGCACATGGCGCTGCGGGCGGTCAGGGCGCCGGGGAGAGCCCGGTGATCCCCGCGGCGGTGAGCGATGCGGCCGCGCGGGCAGGGCTGAGCCCGCGGGACTACGGCGAGGCGTGCAGGCGGCTGGGGCGCGATCCGAACCCTATCGAGGCCCTGATGATCGGGGTGATGTGGTCCGAGCACTGCGGCTACAAGCACTCGAAGAAGGCCCTGAAGCGGCTGCCCTCCGACTCGCCGCGGGTGCTGGGCGGACCGGGCGAGAACGCGGGTGTCGTGGCGATAACCCCGCAATGGGCGCTGGCGTTCAAGATGGAGAGCCACAACCACCCCAGCGCCGTCGATCCCTACAACGGCGCGGCCACCGGCATAGGCGGGATCATCCGCGATGTGCTGGCGATGGGCGCCCGGCCCGTGGCCCTGCTGGACTCGCTGCGGTTCGGCCCGCTGGAGGAGCCGCGCTCACGCCGCCTCTTCGATGGGGTGGTGGCCGGAATCGCCGGCTACGGCAACGCCATCGGCGTGCCCACCGTGGGAGGCGAGGTGGTCGCCGAGTCCTGCTACCGCGACAACCCCCTGGTAAACGTAGCCTGCCTCGGCCTGGTGCGAACGGATCGGGTGGCGCGCTCGGCCGCATCCGGCCCCGGCAACGCGGTGGTCTACGCGGGCGCTCGCACAGGGCGCGATGGAATCGGCGGAGCGGCGTTCGCCTCGGCCGAGCTGGACGAGGGCCGCCACTCCCTGGACCGCGCCTCGGTACAGATGGGCGACCCCTTCACGGGGAAGTCGCTCATAGAGGCCACGCTGGAAGCGCTGGAGACCGGCGCCGTCATCGCGCTGCAGGACATGGGGGCGGCCGGGCTGACGTGCGCGGCGAGCGAGATGTCGGCGCGCGGCGGGGTTGGGATGACGATCGATCTCGACCTGATCCCGCTGCGAGAGGAAGGCATGCGGCCCGAGGAGATCCTCCTAAGCGAGTCCCAGGAGCGTATGCTGCTGGTGGCGGGGCGCGAGGACGCCGAGAGGGTGGCGGCGATCTACCACAGGTGGGGCCTCGCCGCCCAGGTGATCGGCGCGGTCACCGCACAGCCTCGGCTGCGTATCACAAGCCTGGGGCGGGAGATCGTGGACCTGCCGCCCGAGCTCGTCGCCAGCGCGCCGGAGTACGACCCGCCGGTGTGCCCGCCGGAGGATCTCGCCTCCCGCTGGGGCATGGATCCGGCCGCGGTGGCCGCCCCGGCCGGTGCGGTCCTGCTCTCGCTGCTCGGCCATCCGGATGTGGCGAGCAAGCGCGCCGTCTTCGAGCAGTACGACCACATGGTCGGAGTGCGGACGATCGTTCCTCCGGGCGGCGACGCGGCGGTCTTGCGGCTGCTCGAGGCCGCGCCGCTGGGACTGGCGCTGTCGGCCGACGGCAACTCCCGCTGGTGCAGGGCGGACCCTCGACGGGGAGCCGCGCTCTGCGTCCTGGAGGCCGCGGCGAACCTGGCCTGCGTGGGCGCGGAGCCCCTGGCCGTTACCGACTGCCTGAACTTCGGGAACCCTGAGCGGCCGGAGGTCTTCTGGGCATTCCGCGAGGTCATAGATGGGATCTCGGACGCCTGCCGCGCCCTCGGGATACCGGTCATAGGCGGCAACGTCTCGTTCTACAACGAGGCCGAGGGCGGCGGAGACCGGGCCGTCTTCCCGACCCCGGTGATAGGGATGGTCGGGTTGGTGGAGGAGGTCGCTGGCCGGCCGTGGACTGGGTTTCGCCGAGACGGGAACGTCGTGCTGCTGGTCGGACACGGCGGGACGACCCTGTGCGCCACCCTCTACGAGAAGGCGGCGGGCTCGGCTCCGCGCGGACGCCCCAGTGATCCTGCGCTCGGGGAGTCGGCGGCCACCCTGTCGTGTATTCGGGAGGCGGTCCGCCTCGGGCTGGTCGAGTCGGCCCATGACTGCAGCGACGGTGGGCTCCTGGTCGCGCTGGCCGAGGAGTGCGTGCTCGGCCGCCGGGGAGCCGAGGTCACGATGGCGCTGGATCACCGCACATGCTTCGGAGAAGGCCCCGCACGCTTCGTGGTCTCGGTAAGGCCGCGCCACGCGGAAGAGCTGGCAGCGGTCGCGGCGTCGCGGGGGGTGCCGGTGACAGTGCTCGGGAGGACCGGCGGCGAAGCGCTGCGCGTCTCGCCGCCCGAGTCCTGCACCTGCGGGGAGTCGATCGATCTGGCCGTGGAATCGCTCACCGCGGCGTGGGGCGGCCTGGAGGCCTAGGATGGAATACGCGGAGCGCGTCTCGGACCGGGGCTGGAAGGAGGAGTGCGGGGTCTGCGGCGTGTTCTGCACGGACGGGCAGCAGGCCGCGCCGCTGGTCCACGTCGCGCTGTACGCCCTCCAGCACCGCGGGCAGGAGAGCGCCGGGATAGCGGCACTGGACGGGGAGCTCCTGAGGCTTCACCGGGGAATGGGACTCGCCGCCAACGTCTTCGACCGCGATAGGATCACCTCGCTGTCCGGGGCAGTGGCCATCGGCCACGTCAGGTACGCCACCATGGGGTCGGCGCGGATAGAGAACGCGCAGCCCCATGCCGCGCCCTCCCCCTGGGGGCCGGTCGCGATCTCCCACAACGGCAACTTGATAAACGCGCCGGCCCTCCGCCGCGAGATGGAGGTCCAAGGCGTCTCCTTCAGCGGCACCTCTGACAGCGAGATCGTGGCGCAACTGATAGCCCGGGCCCCGGCGGGATCTATCGAGGAGGCAATCTCGTACGCGATGGGCCGCATCGAAGGCGCCTACACCGTGGCGGCGTTAGCCGGCGGTCGGCTCTACGGGCTCAGCGACGTCCACGCGATCCGCCCTCTCGCCGTGGGGAGGGGGCCGGGCTTCCTGGCGCTTGCGAGCGAGTCGTGCGCCTTCGATCACATCGGCGCGGACCGCATCAGCGAGGTCGACCCGGGGCAGCTGGTGGTGATCGATCAAGCAGGGCTCCACATGCACCAGGCCCTCCCCGCCGGGCGCCCCGCGCACTGCGTCTTCGAGTACATCTACTTCGCGCGGCCCGACTCGGTGCTGCGCGGGCGCAACGTGCACAAGGCCAGGCGGCGGATGGGCCGCATCCTGGCGCGCGAGCACCCGGCGCCCGCGGAAATCGTCATCGCCGTCCCGGACTCGGGCACCTCCGCCGCGATGGGCTTCGCCGAGACCGCGGGGCTGCCGATCGAGGTAGGGCTCATAAAGAACCGCTACATAGGCCGAACCTTCATCCAGCCCGATCAGGCAACGCGGGACTTCGGAGTGCGCCTCAAGCTCAACCCCAACCTGGAGGTGATCGCGGGGAGGCGGGTGGTCCTCGTCGACGACTCGATCGTGCGCGGCACGACCTCCGGGCGCATCGTTCGGATGCTGAGGGCGTGCGGCGCGCGCGAGGTGCACATGAGGATCTCCTCGCCCCCGATCCGCTATCCGTGTGTCTATGGGATCGACACCAGCAGCCGCGGCGAGCTGGTCGCCTCCCGCGTCGACGTGGAGTCGATCAGGCGGCTCATCGACGCCGACTCGCTCGGGTACCTCAGCCAGGAGGGGCTGGTGGAGGCCCTGGCGCTCCCCGCCGCCAGGCTGTGCATGGCGTGCCTGGACGGCAACTACCCGACCCGGCTGCCTACCGAAGAGGAGGCAGGACGGGCGGCCCTGGAGCCGTTCGCGCCTTCGCCGGCAGGGACGGGCGGGCAGTGAGAGGCGGCGGCACGGGAGGCCCCAGGCTAACCTACGGCGACGCGGGCGTGGATATCTCGGCCAAGTCCGGGCTGCTCGCGGGGCTGGCTCCCGTCATCGCCTCGACCCACGGCGCGGACGTGGTCGCCGGCGTTGGAGCGTTCGCCGGGGCCGTGCGCCTGCGCCCGGCCGGGGCGGTGCTGCTCGCGGCCACCACCGACGGCGTCGGCACCAAGACACTGCTCGCCCACCGGATGGGCCGAGACGGCGTCGTCGGGGCCGACATCGTCGCCCACTGCGCAAACGACCTCGTCGCCATCGGAGCCCGCGCCATCGCGTTCCTGGACTACATCGCCATGGGAAGGCTGGTCCCCTCGGTGACCGCCGCGATCGTCCGGGCGATGGCCGAGGCCTGCAGGGCTCTCGGCATAGCACTCCTCGGGGGCGAGACCGCCGAGATGCCGGATGTCTACAGGGACGGGGCCTACGACGTAGCGGGCACGATGATCGGCACTCTGCCGCCGGACCGGCTGGTGGACGGCGCCGGGATTCGTCCGGGCAACCGGGTGGTGGGCCTGGCCTCATCCGGCCTCCACACCAACGGCTACTCGCTGGCACGAAGGGTCCTCGAGGAGTGCGGGATCTCGCCCGAGGCGTACGACGACGCCCTGGGCACCAGTGCCGGCGACGCGCTGCTGGCGCCCCACCTGTGCTACGCGCCCGGTATGCTCGCGCTGCTGGACTCGATCCCGGTGGCCGGGATCGCGCACATCACCGGCGGAGGGATCGTGGACAACCTGGCGCGTGTCCTTCCGGAGGGCTGCCGCGCCCGCCTGAGGGCGGGATGGCCTCGCCCTCCGGTCTTCGCCTGGCTCCAGGGCAAGGGCGGCATCCCGGAGGAGGAGATGGTCAGGGCCTTCAATCTCGGCATCGGGATGGCCGTAGTGGTGCCCGCAGGGCACGCCGACCACACGATCGAGCACTTCGAGGCCCTGGGCACCGAGGCGTACCAGATCGGCGAGATCGTCCAGGGCGTCCGCGGCGTGGAGATCTCATGAGGCGGCTGGTCGTGCTGGCATCAGGAGGCGGTACGACGCTGCAGGCCTTGCTGGACGCCTTCCCGCCCGGCGGAGCACGGGAGGGCCTAGCGGTGGCCGCGGTGATCTGCAACACGCCCGGCGCCACGGCGCTCGAGCGCGGCAGGCGCGCGGGCATACCGGCGATCCTCATAGACCACAGGCGCCGCACGGCCGAGGAGTTCGAGGAGGAGCTGGCGGCGACCGTCGCCGCCCAGGATCCCTACCTCGTGTGCCTGGCCGGGTTCCTACGTGTGCTATCCGCGGCGTTCGTCGGCCGCTACCCCGGGCGCATCCTCAACGTCCACCCGGCGCTGCTGCCGGCGTTCGGCGGCAAGGGGATGTACGGGGAACGGGTGCACCGGGCGGTACTTGAGTCCGGGGCCGCGATCTCGGGCTGCACGATCCACGTCGTCAACGAGGTCCCAGACGGCGGACCGATCTTGGCGCAGGCCTCGGTTCCGGTGCTGGACGGCGACACGCCGGGGAGCCTGGCCGCGAGGGTCCAGTTCGAGGAGCGGAGGCTCTACGTCGAAGCGGTGCGCTGGCTCGCCGGGGGCCTCGTCGAGTTGGAGGCAGGGTGGCCAAGGTGGAAGGCAGGTGTGGCAGAAGGTGGGATCCAGCAGGCGGGCACTGCTTAGCGTTTCCGACAAGAAGGGGATAGCCGCCCTTGCCCGTGCCCTCCACGAGGCCGGTGCCGAGATCATCTCTACCGGGGGGACCGCGGCGCACCTGCGGGAGTCGGGGCTGCCCGTGCGCCCGCTCGAGCAGGTGACCGGAGTCCCGGAGCTGCTGGGAGGCCGAGTCAAGACGCTGCACCCGGCCGTTGCCGCGGGCCTGCTGGCCCGCGGCACCCCGGATGACCTCGACGAGATCGCGCGCCACTCCATAGAGCCGATCGACCTCGTGGCCGTCACCCTCTACCCCTTCGAGCAGGCCGAGGCAAGGGGCGACGCGATGGCGGAGATGGTCGAGGAGATCGACATAGGAGGCGTCACGCTGCTGCGCGCGGCGGCGAAGAACTGGGCCAGGGTTACCGTGCTGTGCGATCCAGGCCAGTACCAGGAGGTGATCGCGGCCGTCGGGTCGGGCCGGGACATCCCCGATGAGCTGCGGCTCCGCCTCGCCGCCGAGGCGTTCGCGCGGGTGGCCGCCTACGACGCGGCCATCGCGTCGTACTTCCAGCGCGCCGCGGGCCAGGCGCCGTTTCCCGAGCGTTTGACCTTGACGTTCAACAGGCGGGCGGTGCTCCGCTACGGAGAGAACCCGCACCAGCAGGCCGCGCTCTACGAGGGCGGCTCACCCGCGCAAGCGCAGGTGATCGGAGCTAGGCTGCTGGCCGGCCCTGCCCTCTCGTACAACAACATCGCCGACCTCGAGGCCGCGTGGGCCATCGTCAGCGACCTGCCGCGGCCCGCCGCGGCCGTCGTCAAGCACATGAACCCGTGCGGGGCCGCGGTCGGCACCGCCACGCGCGAGGCGCTCGAACGGGCCCTGGGCGGCGACCCTGTCTCCGCTTTCGGGGGGATAGTCGCCGCCAACGCCGGCATCGATCTCACGGCCGCGGAGGCCATAGCAGGACTCTACGCGGACGCGGTCATCGCGCCGTCGGTCGATTCGGACGCGCTGGCTCTCCTCGCCTCGAAGAGAGGCCTGAAGGTGCTGGCAGCGGGGGATCCTCGGGAGGATGAAGGAGCGAGGCGGCGGCCGGACCTGGAGTTCCGGAGCGTTGCCGGCGGCCTTCTGGTTCAGGAGCCGGACGCGATCGGAGGGGACGAGAGCGGCTGGCAGGTGGCCACCGGCCGCGCCCCGACCGAAGCGGAGTGGGAGGATCTCCGCCTCGCCTGGGCCGTCTGCGCCCATGTGAAGTCGAACGCGATCGTGCTATCCAGGGACCGCCAGGTGGTCGGCGTGGGCGCCGGACAGATGAGCCGAGTGGACAGCGTGCGCCTGGCGGCGCACAAGGCCCAAGAGCGCGCGCAGGGCGCCTCGGCCGCATCAGACGGGTTCTTCCCCTTCGCCGACGGCATCGAGGCCGCGGCCGCGGCAGGGGTGACGGCGGTGATCCAGCCGGGCGGCTCCATCCGAGACGCCGAGGTCGTACGGGCGGCCGAGCGCCTTGGCATCGCCATGGTGATCACGGGCCGGCGGCACTTCCGCCACTAGTCCGGAGGCCGGCCTAGGCAGGCTCCCAGCGGAGCGACGCGGCGGCCCGCGCGGCCCTTGCCAGCGCCTCGTCGGGCGAAGCCCCAAGCGCTGTCAGGTGGCCCATCTTGCGGCGTGGCCAGGCCTCCGCCTTTCCGTAGAGGTGGAGCGACGTGCCCGGCTCACGAAGCGCCTCCTCGACGCCGACCAGCCGCACAGAGCCCGTGCGGTCGCCGAGCAGGTTCACCATCGCCGCGGGCGAGAGCAGCGCGGTCTCGCCGAGGGGCAGGCCGCACACGGCGCGCAGGTGCTGCTCGAACTGCGACGTCGCGCAGGCGTTGATCGTGTAGTGGCCGGAGTTGTGGGGGCGCGGGGCCAGCTCGTTCACGAGCAGCACCCCTCCGTCGAGGACGAACATCTCGACCGCGAGCACGCCCACAAGCCCCAGCGCGCACGCGATCGACGCGGCCATCTTTGCCGCGCGATCGGCCACCGCCACCGGCACGGTCGCCGGCGCGACGGCCGAGGCCAGGATGCCCGCGTCGTGAGTCGTATGCACGAGGGGGTAGTTCCGAACCGCGCCGTCCAGGCCGCGAGCGACCAGCGCCGCGACCTCGAAGGCAAACGGCACGACGCGCTCAACCACGAGCGGCCCGCGCCCGAAGCCGAGCGCCGCGGCGCCGACCAGATCTTCGGCTGCCTCGACGCGTGCCTGCCCACGCCCGTCGTAGCCGAAGAAGGGGAGCTTCACGAGGCAGGGAAGGCCCAGAGCCGCCACTGCGGCCTCCAGGCCTGAGGGATCGGCGGCCTCCCTCCACGGCGCCACCGGGAAGCCGTGGTCGCGCAGGAACGCCTTCTCACGCGCCCGGTTCTGGCAGACGGCCAGGGCCTCGACCGAAGGGCGTACCGGCCGGCTCTTCGCCGCCACCCGCGCGCACTCAACCGGCACGTGCTCGACCTCGAAGGTTACGACGCCCGAGCGCTCCGCGAGCTCCGCAGCCGCCCGCGCGTCGTCGAAGGGAGCCGCTATGTGGTGGTCCGCCACCGCGGCGGCGGGTGCCTCCTGAGACGGATCGAGCACGACGACCCCGTAGCCCATCCGCCTCGCGTCGAGCGCCAGCATCCTTCCAAGCTGGCCCCCGCCGACGATGCCTAGGACGCCTCCCGGGAGCAGCCCCGCCGCCCTACCCTTGGTCCGCATCGAGGACCGCTCTCGCCTGGGCCTCCTGACGGCGGCGGACCGCCTCCCTTACCTCCTGATCGGCGACGCCCAGGATCCGCGCGGCGAGCAGCGCGGCGTTGATCGCGCCGGCCCGGCCGATGGCGACCGTCGCCACCGGGACGCCGCCGGGCATCTGAACTATCGAGAGGAGCGAGTCGAGCCCGCGCAGTTGCTCGGAGGGCACCGGCACGCCTATGACCGGCAACACCGTCTTGGCCGCGGTCATCCCCGGCAGGTGGGCGGCGCCGCCTGCGCCGGCGATGATCACCTTGATGCCCCGCGCCTCGGCCTCCTCGGCGTACCGGAACATCCAGTCGGGCGTCCGGTGGGCAGAGACAACCCGGACCTCGTGCGGTATGCCGAGCTCGGCGAGTACCTCCGAGGCGGCCTCCATGACCGGGCGGTCCGAGGCGCTGCCCATGATGATGCCGACCTGCGGAGACGCTACCTGGGTCATCGGTGCCTCGTCTGGGCGGTCACTCCTCTTCGGAGACGTCCTCTCTCAGCAGCTCGCGCTCGCGGATGTCCCTGCGCAGAGCCTTGCCCAGCAGGGTCTTTGGGATCTCGGCGACGATCTCGAACCGCCTTGGGACCTTGTAGGCGGCCAGCTTCTGCAGGCAGAAGTCGCGCAGGTCGCGCTTGAAGGTCCTCGCGTCCTCGACCGGCTCCTTGGGGACGACGTGGGCCACCAGGAGCTCGCCTCTCAGGCGGTGCTTGATCCCGGCCACGGCGACGTCGCGGACCATCGGGTGCTCGTAGAGGATCTCCTCCACCTCACGCGGGAAGACCTTGAGGCCGCCGATGTTGACCATGTCCTTCTTGCGGTCCTCGATGTAGAAGTAGCCGTCCTCGTCCATCCGGGCCATGTCGCCTGTGAACAGCCACCCGTCGCGGATCGTCTGGCTCGTCTCGGTGGGGTTGCCCCAGTAGCCCTTCATGACCTGGGGCCCGCGCACGACCAGCTCGCCCACCTGGTTGGTTCCCAGGACGCGGGTTCCGGTCTCGGCGTCCACTATCCTGGCGTCGGTGGAGGAGATGGGGACACCGATCGACCCCTCCTTGCGGACGCCGTAGACCGGGTTGCCGTGCGTCAGCGGCGAAGCCTCCGACATCCCGAAGCCCTCTACGAGGCGCCCGCCGGTCAGCTCCTCGAACCTGCGCTGCACCTCTGCCGGCAGGGGCGCTGCGCCGGAGACGCACGCCCGGATCGACTTGAGGTCGTATTTCTCCACATCGCGGAGCTGGTTGATGGCGTTGTACATCGCCGGGACGCCCGGGAAGATCGTGGGCCGGTACTTCGGCACGGCCTCCACCACCGTCTTCACCTCGAAGAGCTTCATCAGGAGCATGATGTTCGCCGCGGCGATGGCGGTCGAGAGGATGAGGCAGATCGACATGCCGTAGACGTGGAAGAACGGCACCACCGAGAGTATCCGCTCCTCCCCTTCCTTCAGGTCCGTCAGCCAGGCCTTCGCCTGCAGGCAGTTGCTGACGATGCTGCGGTGGGTCAGCGTGGCGGCCTTCGGGATCCCGGTCGTCCCCCCGGTGTATTGCAGCACGGCGGGGTCGTCGGGGCTTACCACCGGGCGGAGCTCGAGTCGCGGCCCATGCAGCATCGAGAGGAAGGGCATCACACCCGGCCCCTCGGGCATCACGTCCCCCTCCTTCTTGGCCCTCATCAGGCCGTAGAGGAGGCGCCACTTCCTGGGGAAGAAGTCGTGCACGTTTGTGATGAGCGCCGTCTGAACATCGGTGTGCGAGCGCACCTCTTGGAGCTCGCGATAGAGGCGCGAGATGCCGACGGCCACCCGCGCGCCCGAGTCCTTGAGGATGAACGCCAGGTCCCGCCCCTTGTAGAGAGGGTTGATCTGAACCACTACGCCCCCGGCCTTCCAGATACCGAA
>JBBIJB010000019.1:31593-34301 GCA_037446215.1 Armatimonadota bacterium | reverse complement strand
CACGACGGGAACGAGGGCGCCACCAGGGGCAAGAACACCGTTGTTGTCGCGGAGGCGGAGGGGGTGAGGGTGGTTCACCTCGGGGACCTCGGTCACGTACTGACAGGTGATCAGGTGGAGGCTGTGGGCCGCGTGGATGTGCTCCTGGTGCCCGTCGGCGGCCATTTCACGATCGGCCCGGCCGAGGCCGACGCCGTGGTGGAGCAGTTGGCGCCCCGCGTCGTCGTCCCCATGCACTACAAGACGGAGGCAACCGCCTCCTGGCCGATAGGCTCCATAGAGGCGTTCATGCGGGAGAAGGTCGGCGTCAGGCGGGTGGGGACGTCGTTCAGCGTCGAGGCGGCGGGACTCCCGGACGAGCGCGAGGTCTGGATCGCCTCCTAGGCGCCGGGCTCGCCTACCCGTGCATCAGGTGAACACCGGATGTACTCGCCTAGGGGTAGTTCCCTATTCTCGTTGTGTTTGTGGCCCGACTGACCCGGCCGGGCCAGACTGCGCCATTCATAGGAGGCGCCCGTGAAGGTCGGCATAGTCAAGGAGATCGCTTCAGGAGAGCGGCGCATCGCCCTGGTTCCCTCTTCAGTCGCTGCGCTCACAAAGGCAGGGGCGGAAGTTCTTGTTGAGGCAAAGGCCGGCGAAGAGGCCCTGGCCTACGACCGCGACTTCGAGGAGGCCGGCGCCCGCGTCCTTCCGGATGCCGCGTCGGTGCTGGGCGAGGCCGAGCTCGTGCTCAAGGTGCAGCGCCCCATGCACAGCGAGGCGCTGGGCAGACACGAGACCGACCTGATGAAGCCCGGGACGGTCGTGCTGACCTCCTTCCTGCCGTGGACGGACGCGGACCTCGTCAAGAGGTTGGTCGAGCGGCGGATCACCTGCTTCAGCCTCGATCTCATCCCGAGGATCAGCCGCGCCCAGCCGATGGACGCGCGCTCCGCCATGAGCACCATCGCCGGATACAAGTCCGTGCTGATCGCCGCAGACGCCTACACGAAGCTGTTTCCGATGCTCTCCACGGCGGCGGGCACGATCGCCCCGGCGAAGGCCCTCATCTGGGGCGTCGGCGTGGCCGGCCTGCAGGCGATCGCTACCGCGCGCCGCCTCGGAGCCGTCGTCTCGGCCTACGACGTCCGCCCCGCGGTGAAGGGCGAGGTCGAGAGCCTGGGCGCGCGGTTCATCACGCTCGACATCACGAGCGAGGCCGATGCCAGCGGGTACGCGAAGGGGCTGGAAGCGGATCAGGAGGCACGCCTGCGCGAGATGATGACCCGGCACGTGGCCGACTCCGACATCGTGATCACAACCGCGCTCGTCCCCGGGAGACCGGCGCCGCGTTTGATAACCGCCGATATGGTGTCGAAGATGAAGCCGGGGTCGCAGATCGTCGATCTGGCCGCGGAGCAGGGCGGCAACTGCGAGCTGACCAAGCCGGGCACGCGGACGACGGTTCACGGCGTGACCATCCACGGGCCGATCAACCTGCCCTCCGAGATGCCCGCGCAGGCGAGCCACCTCTACTCGCGGACGATCACGAGCTTCCTGCTGAACATGTTCAAGAAGGGGGAACTGCTGCTCGACGCGGACGACCCGATCGTGCGAGAGAGCTACGTCACGCGCGACGGGCAGGTCATCGCTGAATCCGCAAAGGCTGGGACACAGGGCTCCTAGAGGGAGCAAAAGGAGTTCTAGACTATGGAACTGCTGTTCGCGGTCTACATCTTCGTCCTGGCAACGTTCGTCGGCTTCGAGGTGATAACCAAGGTTCCCAAGCTGCTCCACACGCCTCTGATGTCCGGCTCGAATGCCATCTCCGGGATCTCCATCATCGGCGCGCTCGTGATCGCCGGCTTCGTGGAGGAGCCCTTCCGTGCGATGCTGGGGCTCTTCGCGGTGGTCTTCGGGGCGATCAATGTCGTCGGCGGGTTCCTCGTGACCGACCGGATGCTGCAGATGTTCAAGCGAAAGCCTGGTGACCGAGAGGCGCGGAGGGCCCAGTCGTGACACACATCATCAGCGAGCTAGCCTACCTTGTGGCGGGAGTCCTCTTCATAACGGGCCTGAAGTGGCTCAGCTCCCCGGAGTCGGCGCGCCGCGGGAACATGATCGCCGCGGTGGGAATGTTCATAGCGATCGTCGCCACGCTGGTGATGCAGGAGATCCTGAGCTTCCGCCTAATCGTGATCGGCACGGTGATCGGCGCCGTAGTGGGCGCGGTCGCCGCCCTGCGCGTCGCGATGACGGCGATGCCCCAGATGGTGGCGGTCTTCAACGGCTTCGGCGGCGGCGCATCCGCCCTGGTGGCCTGGGCCGAGTACCTCAGGCTGCGGCCGGGCGGGTTCGCGATGGACACGCCGATCAGCATCGTGGCCACCACGATAATCGGCGCGGTCACCTTCTCGGGCTCGATGGTCGCTTACGCCAAGCTGCAGGAGCTGGTCACGGGAAGGCCGATAGTCTACAGGTTCCAGCAGGCCAGCAACCTCCTGCTCGCGCTCCTCATAGTCGGCGTCTGCGGCTACCTGGTGGTCGGCGCCTTCAGCACCGGCCCCCAGATGGAGCTGTACATTGCCGCGATGGTGCTGTCGCTGATCCTCGGCGTCGTCTTCGTCCTGCCGATCGGCGGGGCGGACATGCCGGTTGTGATCTCGCTGCTGAACGCATTCTCGGGCCTGGCGGCGGCCGCTGCCGGCTTCGTGCTGAAGAACCACGTC
>JBBIJB010000019.1:0-31583 GCA_037446215.1 Armatimonadota bacterium | reverse complement strand
ACGTGGACCTCTACCAGGCGCACCGCTACGACTTCGAGACGCCGCTCGAGGAGAAGGAGCTGCACTCCACCTCGATCCTGGCGTCGGGAACCGCGATGGGTCTGCTGCGTGGTGTCGTGGGCTTCTTCACGTTCTTCGCCGGCTTCGTGCTGAAGAACCACGTCCTCATCGTCAGCGGCGCTCTGGTTGGGTCCTCGGGCGTCATCCTCACACGGATCATGTGCTGGGCGATGAACCGCTCGCTCGCCAACGTCCTCTTCAGCGCCTTCGGAGCAGAGGTGGCGGTGGTGGGGGCCGCGGGAACGACCGCCGGGCCGACGGTGAAGTCGGTAACGCCCGACGAGGCCGCGATCCTGCTCGGGTACGCGAAATCGGTGATAATCGCGCCCGGCTACGGCCTGGCGGCGTCGAGGGCGCAGAACGAGGTGCGCGACCTGGCGGACGCGCTCGAGCGGCGCGGCGTCGATGTCAAGTACGCGATCCACCCGGTCGCGGGGCGCATGCCCGGTCACATGAACGTGTTGCTCGCCGAGGCCAGCGTGCCGTACGAGAAGCTGCTGGACATGGACGAGATCAACCCCGAGTTCCCGAAGGCGGACGTCGCCCTGGTGCTGGGGGCAAACGACGTCGTGAACCCCGCGGCCCGCCACGACAAGTCCAGCCCCCTCTACGGTATGCCGATCCTGGACGTCGACAAGGCCGCCCACGTCATCGTGATAAAGCGCAGCCTGAACCCCGGCTTCGCGGGGGTCGACAACGAGCTGTTCTACCTCGACAGGACCAGGATGCTGTTCGCGGACGGTCGGGACGGACTGGTCAAGATAATGCAGGAGCTCGAGCGCGTGTAGTCGACGGAGATCGGTCGACGCGAGAGCAGAGGGGGGAGCGGAGCCCGCTCCCCCCTCTGCCCATCCGATGACGTTCCTCTTGGCTCTTCGCTCTAGCGGCTCGACCCGGCTATGTACTCCAGCAGCGTGCGTACGGCGTAGCCCGACGCGCCCTTGGGCTGGCAGGCGTTGGTTCCCTCCTCGCTCTCCAGGACCGCTACCGAAGCGATGTCCAGGTGCGCCCACGGAATGCCCCCCGTGAACTCCCTTATGAAGATCGCTCCCTTCTGTGCGCCGCCCCAGCGGGTGCCGGAGTTCTTGATGTCGGCAACGTCGCTGCGCATCGCCCTGCGGTACTCCTCGAAGAGCGGCAGGGGCACCAGCCTCTCGCCGGCGCGCATCGCCGCTCCCACGAGCCCTTCGACGAGCTCCTGGTCGCTGCCCATGACCGCGGCGGCGTACGGGCCCAGCGCGATCCGCGCCGCCCCCGTCAGGGTGGCAACGTCGACGATCTCGTCGGGCTTACCCTGGGCCAGGTGCGACACGGCGTCCGCGAGGATCAGGCGGCCCTCGGCGTCGGTGTTGGTGATCTCGACGACCGTTCCGTTCAGCCCCTTGAAGATGTCGCCAGGCCTCATCGACCGGCTTCCCACGGCGTTCTCGACCGCCGCGATGGCGGCCGTCACCCGCACGGGCGGGCCGATCAGGGGCAGCGCCCGCATCGTCGCCAGCACCGCTGCCGCACCGGCCATGTCGCCCTTCATGGTCGCCATTGCATCCGCGGGCTTGATGTCGAGGCCGCCGCTGTCGAAGGTCACACCCTTGCCGGCGAGGGCCACCGTGCGCTTCGCACGGGCCGGCGTGTAGTCGATCAGGATCAGCCTGGGGGTATGGGCGCTGGCTCCCCCCACCGCCATGATCAGCTGCATCCCCTGGGCCTTCAGCTCCTTCGGGCCGAGCACACGAACCTTCAACCTGGAGTTCCGGCTGAGGCGCCGGGCCTCCGTCGCCAGCGCCGCCGGCGTCATCACGTTCGCCGGCTCGCTGACCAAGTCGCGCGCGTAGTTGACGCCGTCGGCGATCGTCTGCCCTCTCCGCCGCCCCGCCTCGAGCGCCGTGGCCTCCGCCCTGTTGGCCGCCAGCAGGTCGATGTCCGGGATCGCCTGCTTCTCCTTCCGATACCGGGAGAAGGAGTACGTTGCGAGCAGCGCACCTTCGGTGCTGGCCGACGCTACGCCCGCGGGCTCGAGCTCTCCGTGCTGCACCGGCGGGATCGCGAGGCGTGCCACATGCCGGCTCTGGGCCTCGCGGGCGGCAGCCCCTGAGGACAGGCGCACCCGGTCGAGGCTGAGAGAGGTCCGCTCTCCCAGGCCCACCGCGACGATCCGGCCTGCCTGCAGGCGGCCGTGGGCGTGGATCACCAGGACCTTGCCCGCATCGCCTGTGAACCGTTCCTCCTCCATGGCGCGGGTCAGCTGCCCGCCCAGGGCATGGTCTATCCTGGCGGCGGTTCCGTCCAGGTGGGGCTGGTCGCTGAACACACCAACGACCATTGCGTCACAGCGGTAGGCGGTCGGATCGGCGACTGCCACTCGTACGGTCACGGTCTACCCTCCTTTTACTGCCTGTCTCGGCGCGCTGCTGCGAGACCTGCCGACAGGGGGATCTGTCGGCCCGTGCCCGCGCTCTTGGCCCTCCTGTAGAGGAGCTCGAGGGCCATCACGTCCTCGGTGGCGATGCCCTGTGACTCGAACAGGGTGATCTCGGCGTCCCGTCTTCTTCCCGGAGCCCTTCCTGCCACGATCGCACCCATCTCCCCGACGCGATCCCAGATCGACTCGTTCGCCAGCTCCGAAGCGAGCAGGTCACCGCACTCGATCCTTGCCTGCTCAACCGAGTCAGCCACTATCAAATCGCTCCGCCGGACTGCCTCTGCATCAAGCTCCCTGCGGGAGGCCGCGTTGGAGCCTATGGCGTTTATGTGCACTCCGGGTCGCAGCCACGCTCCTCGCAGGACAGGCTCACGCGAGTTCGTGGCGGTGACAACCACATCCGATCCTTCGACGGCCTCCTCGGCGCTACCGGCCGCCTCCACCCTGACCTTGAGCTTCGCGCTCATCTCCACGGCGAAGGCCTCCCTGCGCTCCGCGGACAGGCCGAAGACCTTGAAGAGCGAGATCGGGCGAACGCACGCGATCGCCTCGGCCTGGCTGCGCGCCTGCCACCCCGTTCCGATCAGTGCGACGGTCGACGACTCCTCTCGGGAGAGGTAGCGCGTGGCCACACCGCTTGCTGCACCGGTTCTCATCTGGCCGAGCCGGTCGGCCTCGGCGATGAGCAGCGGCTCGCCGTCCGCCAGGCTGAACATGATCGCCACGAAACGCGCACCCTTCGGTGTGGAGGCGTACGACTTAACGCCCGCCACCCCCAGCGCGGGTACCGAGGCATGCATGACGTGGAGGGTGGCTTCGGGGACCGTCGAGCGGCTGCGGGGGGTGTTGCGGGCCGTTCCCTCCCCGAGACAGCGGAACCCCCTCTCCACTGCCTCCACCAGCTCGCCCATGGAGAGCAGCTCTGCTACCTCGGCTTCCGTGAGCAGGAGTGCCATGACTGTATCGGCGGGGTTCGCCCACCGGCGCAGCGTACCGCGCAGGATCTCCTGCACCTGTCCGCCGGCGGTTGGAGGTATCTATTCCCCGGCGGCGCAAGGGCTTCCTCCAGGGTAAGCCTAGGGTAGGCTCCGCGGGCGCGCGGCAGGGTCCGCGCCCGGGACGATGAACTAGATACGGTCGAGGTCTGCCGTCTTGGGCCTCGCGGCCGAAGACGACTGCGTGGGGGTTCCGATGCTGAACAGCCTTTTCTCAGGGATAGAAGACCGCCGCGACGAGATGATTGCCCTCCGGCGCGAGCTTCACGCCCATCCGGAGCTGGCCTTCAAGGAGAGCCGAACCGCCGCCAGGGTTGCCTCGATGCTGGAGTCGGCCGGGCTCGATGTCCGCACCGGCGTGGCGGGCACAGGGGTCGTAGGTGTCCTCCGTGGGGCGCGCCCTGGGCCTGCGGTGATGGTGCGTGCCGACATCGATGCGATCGCGGTCGACGAGGCCAACGAGGTTCCCTATCGGAGCCAGACCCCCGGCGTCATGCACGCCTGCGGGCACGACGGCCACACCGCGATCGCCGCGGTGCTCGCAGGGCTGTTCGCGGCCCACCGTTCCGAGATCGGGGGATCGGTCGTGTTCGCGTTCCAGCCGGCCGAGGAGGCGGTCTCCGGGGCGCTGCCGATGATCGAGGCGGGCACGATGGACGACCCTCGGGTGGACTGCGTCATAGGGCTTCACCTTTGGAACGAGGCGCCGGTGGGCAGGGTGGGAGTCCGCGCGGGCCCGCTCTTCGCCTCGGCGGACGAGATAACGATCGAGATCACCGGTAGGGGAGGGCACGGCGCGGTACCCCATAGGGCGATTGACCCTATCGCGGCGGCCGCGTACGCGATCACCGGGCTGCAGACACTGGTCAGCAGGGAGACGGCGCCGCTGGACTCGGCGGTCGTCACGATCGGGAGCATACACGCGGGCACCGCCTTCAACATAATCCCCGAGCGCGTGGAGATGCGCGGCACGGTGAGGGCTTTCAAGGAGGAGGTTCGCGAGCACACCCTGCGCAGGATGCGGGAGATAGTTTCCCAAACGGCGGCCGCGCTGCGCGCCCAGGCCACGATCAACTCGCGGTTCGGCTGCCCACCGGTGGTCAACGATGCCGGCGTGACCGAGACCGTGCGTCAGGCGGCGGTCGAGGCGGTCGGTCCCGAGGCCGTCTTCGAGTCGGACCCCACCATGGGTAGCGACGACATGGCCTACTTCCTCCAGCGCGCCCCCGGCTGCTACTTCGTGGTCGGCTCGCGCAACGAAGAGCGGGGCCTGACCGGCGCCCACCACAACCCGCGATTTGACTTCGACGAGGAGGCCATGGTTGTGGGAGCGCGGGTGCTCGCCGCGGCCGCGGTGAGGCTGCTCGGGCGCTGATGCGCGCATCCCGCCGTTCTCTCGGCAGGGGCCACTCCGCCCTTCCCGACCAGGGAAGGCATCGCCCGGCGGCGAAGTCAACTCACCACCCCAGGGAGAGGACGCGACAATGGACCAGGCGATAGGCTATGCGCGCGAGCAGAGGCCTCGCTTCCTAGGAGAGCTCATGGAGTTGCTGCGGATTCCCAGCGTCAGCACCTCCCAGGAGTACGCCTCGGATGTGACGCGGGCCGCGAGGTGGCTTGCGGACCACCTCGGCGCGCTGGGCCTGCAGAGCCGGGTAGAGGTCACAGACCGGCACCCGATCGTGCGTGCCGACTGGCTCGGGGCTCCCCAGAGGCCGACCATCCTCTTCTACGGTCACTACGATGTCCAGCCCCCTGATCCGCTGGCACTCTGGCACCACCCTCCCTTCGAGTGGATGGGGAGTCGGTCTATGCCAGGGGCGCCTCCGACGACAAGGGGCAGCTGTTTGCCCAGATCAAGGCGGTGGAGGCAATCCTCCGCACGAAGAAAGAGCTTCCCGTCAATGTCAAGTTCGTCCTCGAGGGCGAGGAAGAGATCGGCAGCCCCTCGCTCGCATCCTATCTCAGGAAGAAGCGAAAGGCGCTTGCGGCGGATGCCGCGCTCGTGAGCGATGGGGCGTTCTTCGCGCCCGGCGTCCCCACGATCACGACGGGACTCCGCGGCCTGCTCTACACGGAGATAGAGGTCACCGGGGCCAAGTTCGACCTGCACTCAGGGCAGTACGGCGGCGTAGCTCCCAACGCCCTGGGGGCGCTCGCGGAGATCGTGGCCGGCCTGAAGAGCAGGCGGGGCCGGGTTAGGATCCCCGGGTACTACGCCCGGGTGCGGCCCCCGGACGGCGCAGAGCTTCAGGCGTGGGATCAACTGCGGTTCGACGAGGCGGCGCTGGATGCAGAGATAGGCATCGAAGCCCTGGGGGGGGAGGAGGGGTTCTCGTTCTTCGAGCGCGCATGGGCGAGACCGACGCTGGATGTCCACGGCATGAGCGGTGGGTTCACCGAGGCGGGCATGAAGACGGTCATCCCCGGAGCCGCTACGGCCAAGATAAGCATGCGCCTGGTGCCCGATCAGCGTCCCGAGCGCGTCTTCCTGCAGTTCTCGCGGTTCGTCCGGCGGATAGCTCCCCCCGGCGTCGGTGTCGTGGTGCGCCACGTTGCATCAACGCCCCCGGTTGTGGTCTCCACAGAGACACCTGCCGTGCAGGCCGCTGCGAGGGCGCTGGAAGGAGCCTTCGGAAGGCCGCCCGTCTACACGCGCAGCGGCGGTAGCATCCCCATAGTGGCCGGCTTCTCCTCCCTGCTCGGGGTGCCCACCGTGCTCATGGGGTTCGGGTTGCCCGACGACAACCTGCACGCCCCGAACGAGAAGTTCTCGCTGGGCAACTTCCACGGCGGGATAGAGGCCGTCGTCCGGTTTCTGTATGAGTTCGCGGCCTAGCCAGGGAGGCATGCGATGGCTCAGAGCGGATCTGGGGTCTTGCGCTCGATAACGTACCCGATCGCCTACCGGCGGCTGGCCGGCATCACCGGCGGCGTAGGGGGCGCCGTCGTGCTTGCGGCCCTGCTCACCATGCCCAAGGTGGATGCCGGCGTCTGGCTGCTGTTCGGCACGATGTCCGTGCTCTCGGCTCTAGTCGCGTTCCAGCTTCCGCACGAGATCCACTACAACCCGCAGAGCGGCGTCTCCCTCGCGGCCCTGTTCCTGGTCGGGTGGCAGGCGGCGACGATCCTCGTCGTGGTCAGCCTCGTCTCCTATTGGCTGAGGGTGCGCAGGCCGGCCTGGAGGGCCGCCTACGACCTCGGGAACACCCTCCTCAGCCTGTCGGTGGCGGCCGCCGTGATGCCTTTCGTTCGGATGCCCGGGGAGGCCGACCTGTTCGTGAGGCTACTGGCCGCCGGGGTCGCATTTGCCGCGGCCAACACCATATTGACGCTGTCGGGCCGGTCGGTGCAGACAGGCGACTGGTCGTTCCTCGGGCGCCCCACCGTCGCGAGGAGCTTCCTGCTCGCCGCCAGCCTCGCCCCGGCCGCGATGATAATCGCTCTGCTGTACGAGGACCACGGCAACACCGGGGTCGTCATCGGCTTCGCCTCGTGGCTGCTGGTCAGCGCCGCCCTCAAGGGCAACTACGAGGCTCAGGCCGCCGGTGATCGCCTCGGCGAGGCCAACCGCCGGCTCGAGGACGCGCTGATCGCCGTGGAGCGCCTCTCGATAACCGATCCTCTGACCGGGCTCTACAACCGGAGGCACTTCCGCATCAGGCTCGAGGAGGAGTTCAGGAGGGAGTCTCGCGACGGGGCGCCCTTCAGCCTGCTGCTCCTCGATCTCAAGGGATTCAAGGCGGTGAACGACGCCTACGGCCACCTCGTGGGGGATGTGGTTCTGCAGCAGTTCGCGCGGCTGCTGGACGGGGCGGTGCGCCCGGGAGACCTTGTGTTCAGGTACGGCGGCGACGAGTTCGCGATCATCCTTCCCAGGACCGATCAGGCGAGCGCGCAGGTGGTAGCGGGGCGGCTGGCCGGGCTCGTGGCCGAGACGACCTTCTCCGCCGGCGCCAAGAGGCTCTCGCTGCAGGTTGACGCTGGGACGTCCACGGCTCCCGAACAGGGGGCGGACGCCGACGCGCTAGTCAGCGCCGCCGACCAAGCGATGTACCGGTCGCGCGGGTTGGAGCTGATGGGAAACCTCCCCGAGTAAGAGGGAACGATGCGGGAGTGGCTTGTGGGGTTGTCGGCGTCGGAGCAGGCCGCCGGCATCGTGGCGGTCACCATGATACCGTGGATAGAGCTCCGCGGCTCTATCCCGCTGGCGATAGCGCTGGGGTGGAGCCCGATCGCCGCCTTCGCCCTCGGCGTGGCGGCCAACTGCCTGATAGTGCTGCCGGGCTTCTACGCGCTCGACCTCTTCTACGATCGCTGGTTCTCACGGGTGCCCTTCATCAGGCGGGCCGTCGGGCGTGTACGCAAGAGCGGCGTCAAGATGGTCGAGAGGTACGAGTTGATCGGGCTCGCCCTCTTCGTCGCGGTGCCGCTACCCGGCACCGGTGCCTACTCCGGCACGCTGCTCGCCTGGTTGCTGGGGCTGCGACGCGCGAGGGCGGCGTGGGCGATAGCCGCGGGGATCATCTCCGCCGGGATCGCGGTGACGCTCGTCGCCTCCGGGGTTGTTGCGGCGGTGAGGTGGCTGATATAGACTTGTCCTGCACCCGAAAGGCCCGGATCTTCGCAAGGAGTTCGCCGGACAGGAGAAGAATCAAGTACCTTCAGAGCAGAGGAGCCCCAGGCCGCGCCTGGGTGACCACATCCAGGCCGATCCCATTCTGCTCGCTCGATCGTGCTTGGCCGGTGTTCAGCGGGTATCCACAAGGATCACCTCAAGAGGGGGGAATGTAGATGGCAAACAGCAGGACGCGGTTGTTGATTGCCCTGGTCGCGGCGGTTGCTCTTCTCTACGGGGGGCTCGGCCCGGCGAGCGGCGGTCCGGCGGCGCCCGCACCGGTGCGCGGCGGGAGCCTGGTCATAGCGCAGGGGACCGATGCCACTACCCTGGACGGTCACCTCTACACCGACTCGCCCACCGCCAGCATCATGGAGCACATGATCGAAACGCTGTTCAGCTTCGAGCCGGACGGCAAGATCGTCCCCAAGCTGGCGACCTCCTACACGGCGTCGGCCGATGGTCGGACCTGGACCTTCAAGCTGCGCACTGGAGTGCGGTTCCATGACGGGACGCCCTTCAACGCTGAGGCCGTCAAGTTCAACCTCGACCGGATCCTGGATCCGGCCACGCGGGCCGCGTTTCGCTTCCTTATCGATCGCGTGACCGAGGTCACCGCCGTCGATGACACGACGGTGCGGATAATCACCAACGCCCCGTTCGCCCCGATGATCGCCCACCTCGCCCACAGCGGCACCGGGATACAAAGCCCGACCGCGATCCGGCGCATGGGCGCGGACTACGCCCGCAGCCCCGTCGGCACCGGGATGTTCAGGTTCAAGGAGTGGGTCCGCGGCGACCGCGTCGTCATGACGCGCAACGACGACTACTGGGGCGACAAGGCGTACCTTGACGAGATCACCTTCCGGGCGATCCCCGAGGACGGCGCTCGCGTGCTGGCCCTCGAGGGAGGCGCTATCCACGTCGCCGTCCGTGTCCCGCCGCGGGACATGGAGCGGCTTGAGAAGGTCGCGGGGATCCGGGTGGACAACTCGTCCTCCCTCCGCACGATCTTCGTGGCGTTCAACACCCAGCGTCCGCCGTTCAACGACAAGCGCGTGCGCCAGGCGATCAACTACGCCGTAAACAAGTCCGCCATCGTGAGGGGAGCACTGGGCGGAACCGCCCGTGTCTCAGACGCTCCGATAGCACCCAACGTCCAGGGGTACACGCCCGCCATGACCTACGAGTGGGACATGGACAGGGCGAGGGCCCTACTGGCCGAGGCCGGGCACGGCCGCGGCCTGTCCATCACGTTCCACCACCCGAGCGGGCGCTACGTTCGCGATGCCGAGATCTCCGCGGGCATCCAGGCACTGCTCCGGCGCGTGGGCGTCGAGGCCAGGCTCGTGACCATGGAGTTCGGCACCTACGTGGCGACCATCCGCGGACCGAAGGCCATCGACGAGATCCAGATGAGCATGCTGGGATGGGGCTGCATCACGGGTGACGCCGACTACGGCCTCTACGCGCTCTTCCACTCCACCCAGTGGCCGCCGAACTTCAACACCGCGTTCTACAAGAACCCGCGCGTCGACGCGCTGCTCGACCAGGGCCGGACCACCATGGACCAGGCCGCGCGCGACCGGATCTACAGGGACGCGATCAAGACGATCATGGACGACGCGCCGTGGCTGTTCCTCCACAGCGAGTCGCAGGTGACCGGCATTCGCGCAACCGTGCAGGGCCTGATCATTCACCCGACGGAGCGCATGGTGGCTCATCGCGCCTGGATCCGCAGGTAGCGGGAGGCAGTTCCGCAGGATGAGATCGACGACTGTGAACTCGGGGGGAGAGCCTCTGGGGCTCTCCCCCCAACCTCTGTCCGCGAGCCCGCCGGACTCCCGGCGGCTGCGGCCTGATCGGAGCCAGCCATGTGGGCCTACATAGCGAAGCGCCTGCTGCTGGCGGTGCCCGTGGTAATCGGGGTGGCGTTTATCGTCTTTGCGATGGTAAGGTTGATCCCCGGCGATCCTGCCATGGTCATCGCGGGGCAGGCCGCCACGCCCGAGTACATCGCGGCGATCCGCGAGGATCTGGGCCTGGATCGTCCGATAGTCGTGCAGTTCGCGGTCTACTTCAAGAACCTGACTATGGGAGACCTCGGGAGGTCGATACGCTCGAAGGCGCCCGTCACAGAGGAGCTCTGGGCGCGGCTGCCCAACACCTTCCGGCTCGCATCGGCGAGCATGCTGGTTGCCGTTACGGTGGGCGTGACCGCCGGGATCGTGTCCGCGATACGGCCCTACTCGCTGCTGGACGCGGCGGTGATGGTGGCGGCACTGACAGGACTCTCGATGCCGATCTTTTGGTCGGGCCTGATGATGATCCTGGTCTTCTCGGTCATCCTTGGGTGGTTCCCCGCCGTCGGAACGGGGACCCTCGCGCACCTCGTGCTGCCCTCGGTGACGCTGGGCATGGCCTCGGCCGCGATCATCGCCAGGATGACGCGCTCCAGCATGCTGGAAGTGCTGCGCACGGACTACATCCGCACAGCCCGTGCCAAGGGACAGGTCGAGCGGATCATAATCGGCCGCCACGCCTTCAGGAACGCGCTGATCCCGGTGATTACCGTGATCGGCCTGCAGACCGGCACGCTGCTCAGCGGCGCCGTGCTCACGGAGAGCGTCTTCGCGTGGCCGGGCGTGGGGCGGTTGCTCGTGGAGGGCATACTGACGCGGGACTACCCTGTGGTGCAGGGGTCGGTTCTCGTCGTCGCGCTCGTATTCGTATTCGTGAACCTCGCCGTGGACGTATTCTACGCCGTCGTCGACCCGAGGATTCACTACACGTAGGAGACCGAGTTGAGCGAGAGACCACTAGGCGTGGGGCGCCGCCCTCAGGCGGTGCGGGCGAGCCGCGCGAGACTTGCCTGGCTGCAGTTCCGGCGGAACAGGGTGGGGCTGCTCGGCCTGGGGATAATAGCCGGCTTCCTCCTGATGGGCATGCTGGCGCCCGTAATCGCGCCTTTCGACCCCTACGACGTCGACTTCGACAAGAGCCTGGAGAAGCCGACCAGGGGCAGCCCGTTCGGAAGGGACGAGCTCGGGCGCGACATGTTGAGCCGCGTGATCTACGGGGCGAGGATCTCCCTTGTGATCGGCGTGATCGCGGTGGTGATAGGCGTGGGGCTGGGGGTGCCTCTGGGGGCGCTCTCCGGCTACTACGGAGGCTGGCCCGACCTCCTGACGCAGCGCGGCGTCGACGTGATGCTGGCGTTTCCAGGTGTGCTGCTCGCCATAGTGATAGTCGCGGTGCTGGGCGTGGGGCTCCCGCAGGCGATGATCGCCATCGGCGTCGTGTCGATCCCTGTTTACGCCCGGCTGGTCCGGGGTCAGACCCTCTCGCTGCGGACGCAGGAGTTCGTCGAGGCCGCGCGGGCGATGGGTGCCAGCGTGGGCCGGATCATCTTCAAGCACATCCTCCCCAACACGCTCGCCGTAGTGATCGTGCAGTCCACCCTCCAGGTGGCCTCCGCCATCCTGACAGCAGCCGCCCTCGGATTCCTTGGGCTGGGCGCACAGCCGCCCACGGCCGAGTGGGGCGCGATGTTGAGCGGGGCCCGGCAGTACCTGCGGCTGGCGCCGCACGCGGTGACGTTCCCAGGGCTAGCGATAATGATGACCGTGCTGGGGTTCAACCTCCTCGGGGACGGGATAAGGGACGCGCTCGATCCAAAGATGCGCCTGTAGGATCGCGCGGCGTTGACACCCCCTCCCGCAGGGCCTACCATTGGATCTCGTGTGTCCATGCGGGCGGTCTGCAAAGGGGGGCTCGGGCACGAACTGTGAGGGGGCCGGCGGACGGCCGGAGAGCAGGTGCGACCGTGACCGGAAGAGGCGTGCGGAGGGGGGTGTGAGATGGAACCGGTCGGGCATCACTATATCGCGGAGGCCTCGGGGTGCAACCCCGAGATCATTGGCAGGGTGGAGACCGTTGAGCGGATACTCGTTCGTGCCGCCGAGGTCGCCGGCGTCACGGTCTGGTCGATATCGTTCCACCGGTTCAACCCCTACGGCGTGTCGGGCGTGGTCGTCATCTCGGAGTCGCACCTCTCCGTGCACACGTGGCCGGAGTTCGGCTACGTGGCCCTCGACATCTTCACCTGCGGGAGCGACGCCAAGCCCGAGGCGGCGGTGGAATACGCGATGAAGGAGTTCGGCGCCAACTCGATGCACATCACCGAGGTGACCCGGGGCCTGGAAGAGGGCGACCGCCAGTTCTACCATAGCATCGTCACCTGGGAGGAGACCCTTCCCAGCCAGAGCGGCAAGAAGAAGGAGCAGGCTCCGCGGCGCTCCAAGAAGCCGCGCCAGCGCAAGACGCGCGCCCGCTGATGGCATCCACCGGCGCGGTGGGCCTTGTTGGGGTGATCCTCCCCATCGTGCTCCTCGTCGGCGCGGGCTACTTCCTGGCACGGTACGCCCCGATCGATCTTCGGACGCTGTCGTTCCTCGTCATCTACCTGCTCACGCCGTGTCTCGTGTTCACGGCGCTGGTCAGGGCGGACCTCAGCGCCGAGACCGGGTTCAGGCTCGTCGGATTCGTCGTCGCCCATCTGGTGCTGATGCTCTGGCTGACGCTGCTCGCGTCACGGATGCTCCGCCTGGGAGCCGTGGAGCGCAGCGGGATGTCTCTCTCCACGGTGTTCTACAACTCCGGCAACTACGGCCTGCCGGTGAGCCTTCTGGCGTTCGGGGAGGAGGGTTTCCGGCTCGCCACGATCGTCTTCGTAGTTAGCGCGATCGCGCTGCACTCGCTGGGGATCTACCTGGCCTCGGCAGGGCGGAATGCGCCGCTGCGGGCGGTCGGCGACGTCTTCAGGATACCCTTGATCTACGCAGCGGTATTGGGGCTGCTGTTTGCCCACACCGGCTGGACGATCCCAGGGGCCATCTGGACGCCGCTGCAGATGCTGGGACAGGGGGCGATCCCCCTCCTCATAGTCACCCTCGGCGTGCAGCTGGCAAAGGCCAGGCCGTCGAGCATGACGCTTCCTCTGGGGACAGCCGTCGCCCTCAGGCTCGGGATCTCACCCCTGACTGCGGCGCTGCTCCTGCCGCTGTTTGGAGTGACGGGTCTGGCCGCGAGCGTCGCGGTGGTGCTTGCCGCGATGCCCACGATGATCAACTCGTTCATAATTGCCTCGAGGTTTGACGCGGCCCCGGAGTTCGTGGCGAGCGCGGTCTTCTCCACGACGGTTGCCAGCTTCGCGTCCGTCTCCCTCGTGCTGCTTCTCGTGAGGTGAGGTCGTGAGCGGGGCTGGTGCCAAGAGTCTGATGCCGAACTGGTCCAGGCTGCGGGTGATGGCCCTGGCCCACTTCACCAACGACCTCTACGCGGCCTTTCTTGCCCCGCTGCTGCCCCTGCTGGTCGGCAGGTTCGACCTGTCGCTGACACTTGCCGGGCTGCTGGGCACGGTGTTCAACACCGCCTCGGCCTTCTCCCAGCCGTTCTTCGGCCTCGCGGCCGACCGTATCTCGAGGCCCGGCTTCACCGTGCTCGGAGCCACGGTTACGGCGACGGCGATGGGGATGCTGGGGCTGGCGCCGACCTACTCGCTCCTGGTGGTGCTACTCGTTGTCGCGGGTTTGGGGACGGGATCGTTCCACCCGCAGTCGTTCGCGGTCGTGGGCTCCGCGAGCGGGACCCGGCTGGGCACGGGCATGTCGATATTCGTGGCGGGAGGGGAGTTCGGCTACGCGCTCGGCCCCCTGTACGCCGCCGTCGTGGTGGGGGCGGTGGGGCTTGCGGGGACCGCCGTGGCAGCAGCCCCCGGGCTGCTGGCCTGCCTCGTCCTCTGGAGGCTGACCTCCGGCTGGGAGATCACCACGGAGCGGCCTGCCGAGCGGCTGCGGGCCGATCTCTGGCGCAACGCGAGGTCGCTCCTGCTGATCTGGACGGTGGTCGTCATCCGCAGCGTCATCATCCTGTCGCATATTCTGTTCCTGCCGCTGCTGCTGAGCGGCCGCGGCCACTCGCTGATCGTCGGGGGCGCGGCGGTATTCCTCTTCGGCGGGATCGGGGCGATAGGCGGCCTGGTGGGAGGCACCCTCTCGGACATGATAGGCAGGCGCGCGGTGATGGCTATCTCGCTCGGGCTGAGCGTTCCGCTGCTGCTCGCGTTCGACCTGATCCAGAGCATCTGGGGGCTGGTGCCGCTCGCGCTTGGCGGAGTCGTGCTCTACCTCGCGGCCCCTGTCAGCATCGTCATGGCCCAGGAGATGCTGCCGGCGCGGGCCAGCTTCGCCAGCAGCCTGGTCACCGGGGTGGCCTGGGGCTCGGCCGGGCTCACGCTCACCATCGTTGGGGCGCTGGCCGACCGGATAGGGCTGTCGACGACGCTGGTGGCCACGCTGGTGCTCTCGATCCCCGGCATGGCCGCGATCTGGTTCCTGCCGAAGACGCCCCTACGGAGCCAGACTAGCCCTCGCTGACGGGCGTCACCACGCAGGTGGTCGTCCTTGTCACGCCCGGGACCTCCTGGAAGCGCGAGACGATCAGCCGGCCGAGCGTGTCCATGCTCTCGGTCTCCACGAACGCCACGATGTCGGTAGGCCCGGTCACGGCGTGGGCCATCTTGACGCCCGGCGTCCGTAGTATCTGGGCCAGTGCATCGGAGAGCTTGCCCGGCAGGATGCGGATCAATACGTAGGCCTGGACCATCTCTTCCCTCCTCCCGCGGCTAGAGCCGCATCGTCATCGCCAGTTCCACGAGCAGGGTGCGGACGAGCGACAGCAGCAGGATCGCCACGATCGGCGAGAGATCGAGCCCGCCCACCGGCGGGAGCAGGCGGCGGATCGGGTCGAGGATCGGCGAGGTGATCTGGTGCAGGACCTGTACGGCCGGGTGTCCCATGCCCATGCCGGGGATCCACGAGACTATCACCCGGGCGAGGATGAGCATGGCCGCGACCCTGTACAGGAGGTCAACGAGGTAGATCAACTCCACCATGATCATCTCCGCTGCAGGGAGTGGCGTCTTCCCGGGCGTCCTGATTGTAGCAACCCCGGGCGGCGCCCGGCAACGATCCGGAGAAGAGAAGCGGCCCCGGGCAGATGCCCGGGGCCGCTCGAACTGACCGCGCTAGGAGAGCACCACGTTGGAGGCCTGCGGGCCCTTGCGCCCCTCCACGATCTCGAACTCCACCTGCTGCCCTTCCTGCAGGCTGCGGAAGCCCTCGCTTTGGATCTCCGAGTAGTGCACGAAGACGTCGTTTCCACCCTCGACCGAGATGAAGCCGTAGCCCTTCTCGGCGCTGAACCACTTGACCTTGCCCTTTGCCATTCCTACCACTCTTCCTTTCGCTGCACCCGCATGATGTACGGCCTCCACCGCCGGAGCGGCGAGGCCGCAGGGAAGACCATAGCATGCCGCCTCTCGGGGTGTCAAACACAGCGCCGAGGAATAGACCGGCACGCCCGCGGCGTCGAACGTTGGGCGGGGTTGTGGCATAATACTCAACGGCAGTAGTCCCGAGGGAGACGGCGATGCCCGAGGTCAACTACATCCTGGCGTTCGCTGCCGGCACCATGGGCTTCCTGAGCCCGTGTGTCGTCCCCCTCATACCCGGCTACCTGTCGTTCGTGTCGGGGTTGTCGCTTGCCGAGATGTCGGTCGAAGAGAGGAGGAGGCACCTCGGCAGGGTTCTGGCCTCCACCGCCTTCTTCGTCCTGGGGTTTGCGTCCATCTTCACCGCCATGGGGGCCTCCGCCTCGCTGCTGGGCGGCGTGGTGATCGAGCACCGGCTCCTGCTGACCCGGATCGGGGGCGTGGTCGTCGTCCTGCTCGGGCTGTCTGTGCTCGGCGTGATCAAGGTGCCGGCCCTCTACCGCGAGCGAAGGCTGGAGGTGCGCCGTCGGCCCTTCGGTCTCCTCGGGGCGTTTCCGGTGGGGATGGCGTTCGGCTTCGCCTGGACACCCTGCGTCGGACCGGTCCTGACCGCGGTTCTCACGCTGGCGGCGACCTCACAGACCGCGGGGAGCGGCGCCTCGCTGCTCTTCGTCTACTCGCTGGGATTGGGCCTGCCCTTCCTGGCGACCGCGATGCTCCTGACGGCCGCGTTCGAAACGATGGGTCGGCTGCGCCGGAACGCGCGGGTGATCACGACCGCGAGCGGGCTGTTTCTGGTGCTGATGGGCGCCGCCATGATCGCGGATCTTCTCTTCCTGGTGAATACATGGCTCTTCAGATTGCTTCCGTACCGGCCCGCGCTCTGATGAGCACCGCCTTGAGGCGCACGCGTCCGCTCGGGGTCACGGGCCGGGTACTCGTCCTGCTGCTTGCCGTCTCGCTCCTGCTCGCTCCCCCCGCGATGCCTCGTACGCAGGCCTCGGGCGCCGGGCTGGTCCTGGAAGCCCTCGGTGTGTTGCGCGAGCGCTATGTCGACCCCGTCGACTCGGCGGCGCTGCTCAACGCCGCCATCGGGGGGTTGAGGAGCGCGCTGTCGGCGTCCGGTATCCATGCTGATCTCGGGGATCTCCCACAGGGCGCTGCGCTCGCCGCGGCTGAGGCGCAGTTCCGCCTGCGCTTCGACGCCGCCTCGGGCGCATCGGGCGGACGGCTGAGCCAGGCCGCGCTCGCCTATGCCGCCATCAGGGCCATGACGGCCGTCTTCGACGACTCGCACACCGGCTTCGTCACGCCCGAGGAGAACCGCGAGAGGATCCTTAGGCAACGTCAGCAGGCGGCCTTCTCGGGCACGGGCATCGTCCTGATGTCCCGCGAGGGCAAATTCTACGTGCGGGATGTAATACCGGGCGGCCCGGCTGAGGCCGCCGGCATGCGGGCACTCGACAGGATAGTGAGGATAGATGGGACCTCGACGGCCGGACTCCAGATCTCGCAGGTCGCCGGGACCATTCGCGGCCCTTCCGGTACCCCGGTGACACTGACGCTGGAGAGGCCCGGCTCGGCGGGGACGGTGGCGGTCACGCTGGTGAGGGCGCCCATTCACGTGCCGGCCATCTTCCAGGCGAGAGTCATGGAGGGCGGGGTCGGCCACCTTCACCTCTACCAGTTCATAAGCCGCACAGGCGCGGAGTTCCGGCAGGCCCTCGAGCGGGTACTGGGCGGCGGTGCCCGGGCGGTGGTGCTCGACCTCCGCGCCAACTCGGGAGGCTATCTGCACGAGCTTGCCGCGGTCCTGAACCTGCTGCTACCGTCCGGCCGTGCCATCTACCAGGAGACGAGCCGCGGAGGAGTCACCAGGACAGTGCGCACCTCGGGTGTGCCGATCCTGCCCTCCCACGTGCCCCTGGTGGTCCTGATTGACGAGAGCTCGGCCTCGGCCGCCGAGCTGCTGGCGGCCGCGCTTCAGGAGCACGGTAGGGCCACCCTGGTCGGGGCCAAGACCAGCGGCGCGGTAGAGGCGGGCATCTTCCAGGATCTCTCGGACGGATCGGCCCTCAGCGTCACGGTGCTTCGCCTCGCGTCCGGGCTTGGAAGGCGGCTGGAGGGGGTCGGCGTCTCGCCCGATGTGGCGGTCGCGCTCTCGCTGGCCGATCTGGACGGCGGGCGCGACAGCCAGCTAGTGCAGGCGGTAGCCCTCGCACGTCAGCGGCTTGGCCTCTCCAGGGCCCAGCCGCCCGCCGCCGCGGTACGGCGATAACCACAGGGAGCGCGTCCATAAGATGTTTCCCTCAGAGCGACTTCGCGACAAGCTGATCGTCGCAAACGGCAAGGGGCTGCAGGTCTACCGGGAGGTGGCGGGGGCCTACCGCTTCGATCGCTTCGAGCTCCACATCGAAGGCGTTCAGGCCGAGGCGGCCGTCCCGAGCGCCCGCTTCAGGATCCGGGTGGACCAGGCCGAGGCCCGGGTGCCGCGGGCGCTGTGGTCGGAGCCCAGCGGCCGGCTGGCGGTGGAGGACTTCCTCGCACGCAGCATGAGAGACGCCGCCCACAAGCACGTGCGGACACGCTGGCCCGGTAGGGTCGCGCCGCTCACGGTTGAGGCGGGAGGGCAGGAGATCCTGGCCCGCAACTGCGTGGCCCTGCACGAGGACTACGTGGAGGTCAGGGGTGTCCTGGCGCTGCCGGCCGAAGGCCGAAAGGCCGCGACCAAGCCGGCACAGGCGTTCTTCTCCGAGGATCTCCCCGCGGTTGTGGCCTCAGGACTCACGTGGCCGGACCTCGACGCAGAGGCGGCACAGAGCCATGTCCGGGTCGTTCAGGACTACCTCCACCTGCGCGACGCCCTGCCTTCGCTCGGGCTGGCCGCCTTCGTCGCCGACGGCTCTGTGCTGCCCCGCGAGTCCGCTTTCGCAGACAGGCCGCTTCACGGAGGGCGCGTGGTGCCGCTCACCGCGCCCGAGGAGCTCGCGGTCACGGTGGAGCTGCCCAACGGCGGTCGCGTGCGCGGCCTGGGCTTTCCGCTCGGCGTGACGGTCGTCGCAGGCGGCGCGTTCTCCGGGAAGTCTACGCTGATCTCAGCGCTGGCCTCGGGGGTCTTCCCGCACGTGCCCGGGGACGGCAGGGAGTTGGTTGCCGCGCGCCCCGATGCCGTCGTGGTGCTCTCCGAGCCGGGCAGGCGCGTCGAGCGGGTGGATCTCCAGGCCGCATTCCGAGAGATCCCGAACCGCCCCAGCGCGGCCTCCGTCTCCTATGAGAGGGCGCCGGGGGTCGTCTCCATGGCCGCGGCCGTTGCCGAGGCGCTCGAGATGGGCACAGGCCTGCTTATCTTCGACGAGGACGAGGGCGCGACTCCCTACCTTGCCGGGGACGCCGCCATGCGGCAGCTAGTAGGCAGCGAGGGGGAGCCGCTCGCGGCGCTGGTCGATCAGGTGAGGTCGCTCTGGGAGGAGCACGGGGTCTCCGTCGTTGTAGCCACGGGCGGGCTGGGTGACTACCTAGCGGTCGCCGACACGGTGATCCTGATGGAGGGCTTCAGGCCTCAGGCCGCCACGGAGCGGGCGCGCGCCATCTTCGGCGGCTTCCCCGGGTGGCGGACGCGCGGGGGCCGACCGGTCTCGCTCCCGGTCCCCCGAGTGCCCCTGCCGCGTGGGTTCGCGGGCTTCAAGAGCCGCGGCGCGCGCACCGAGTTGCGCGGGCGATCCGCTGCCGGCATCGGCCGCGAGTCCGTCGACCTCTCCGGTCTCCGCCACCTCGTAGATCCCGGCCAGGCACGCGCCGCGGGAGACGCCGTACTGCACGCGCTCGACAGGGGTTACGTGGACGGCAACGCCTCGATCTCCGAGATCGTGGACCGCGTCTTCGCCGACATCGACGCCTCAGGGTTGGGCGTGCTCGCCTCCGCGCAGGCGGCGGCCTCCGACTACGCGATGCCACGCAAGCATGAGGTGGCCGCGGTCCTGAACCGGCTGCGCGCGCTTCAGGCCCGCCAGAGGCGGCCGGCCACGGCCCATCCCGACAAGGAGGAGCCGGGCGAGCCCGCCCCAGGGCCTCAGGCCGCTCCTGAAGAGCCTACCGAACTCAAGATGTTGCCCGCGCCGAGAAGGGATTCGGATCCCTGGGGCGAATAGAGCGCGAAATCGCCCGATGATCGGGACTAGTACGCGCCAGGCGGGCGCACAGAGAGCTGCTCAGGTGGAAGGCAGCCGCTGCGCGGCGCGGAATGGCCCCAGGAGGGGTGCGGCGAACACGAGCCGGGCAGCTCGCTGGCCCGGCGAGCAACTAGCCGTACCGGCTGCCCGCCGATACCGGGCCCAAGCGCCGCAGGATCAGGCAGCGTCGAGGTATGGTGCCGACGTAAGGCCTGCCCCGGCGGAAACTGGGTGGCACCACGGAACCGGCCTCCGTCCCAACACGGAGGCCGGTACTCTTATATCCGGGGAGCGCGGGGCGCACCACCCGCGCGCATGCCCCCAGATCAGGGGAGGTGCTGGCAGTGGACTCTACCAAGATAGTGTTGGGCGAAAGCGATCTCCCGAAGGCCTGGTACAACATAGCGGCGGACCTTCCGGTTCCGCCCGCGCCGGTGATCCATCCCGGTACAGGGCAGCCGATAGGCCCTGCCGACCTGGAGCCCCTCTTCCCGGCGGAGCTCATCGCCCAGGAGGTGAGCGCCGAGCGCGAGGTCGAGATTCCCGCGCCCGTCCGCGACGTCTACCGGCTGTGGAGGCCTACCCCGCTCTACCGCGCCAGGAGGCTGGAGGCGGCCCTGGATACGCCGGCGCGCATCTACTATAAGTACGAGGGGACGAGCCCTGCCGGCAGCCACAAGCCGAACACCGCAGTGGCGCAGGCCTTCTACAACAAGCAGGAGGGCGTTCGTCGGCTATCCACGGAAACGGGCGCCGGCCAGTGGGGCAGCGCGCTCTCATTCGCCTGCAGGTTGTTCGGCCTGGAGTGCACGGTGTACATGGTCCGGGTCTCCTACGATCAGAAGCCCTATCGCAAGCTGATGATGCAGACCTGGGGCGCCGACGTCCTCCCGAGCCCGACCGACCGCACAAGAGCGGGCAAGGCGATCCTCGAAGCATCGCCCGAGTCGCCGGGCAGCCTCGGGATAGCCATCAGCGAAGCGGTGGAGGACGCCGCGGGGAGCGGCGAGACCAAGTACTCGCTCGGCAGCGTCCTGAACCACGTCCTGCTGCATCAGACCGTGATCGGTCTCGAGGCACACAAGCAGATGGAGCTCTCGGGTGACTACCCCGACGTCGTCATAGGGTGCGTCGGCGGCGGCAGCAACTTCGCCGGGCTCGCGTTTCCGTTCATGCCCGACAAGTTCGGCGGGAAGCAGGTTCGGTTCGCCGCAGTCGAGCCAGAGGCCTGCCCGACGCTCACCCGCGGCCAGTACCTCTACGACTTCGGCGACACGGCCGCGACCACTCCGCTGATCAAGATGCACACGCTGGGGCACGACTTCGTGCCGCCGGGGATACACGCGGGCGGGCTTCGCTACCACGGCGGCGCGCCGCTCGTGTGCCTGCTCGCCCACCACGGCTACATAGATGCCGCGGCCTACGGCCAGCGCGCGGTCTTCGAGGCCGCCATGCAGTTCGCGCGCACCGAGGGGATAATCCCCGCGCCCGAGGCCGCGCATGCGATACGCAAGGCCGTGGACGAGGCGCTGGAGGCCAAGGCCGAGGGGAAGCCGCGCACGATCCTCTTCGGGCTCTCCGGCCACGGTCACTTCGATCTCTCCGCGTACGACGCCTACCTCACGGGCAGGCTGCAGGACTTCGCCTATCCGCAGGAGGAGGTCGAGCGCTCCATGGAGCGGCTGGCCGCCTTCCAGCCCAGGGGCTAGCGGCCCGGCGGGGCAGCCACGAGCACAGGGCCGGCGGATCATCCGCCGGCCCTGTCAGTTCTCGCCCCCCAGGATAGGGGCCGAGGCCTCGCGGCTAGGCCCTGACCTCCTGCCGCTGGAACAATAGGTAGGCGGCGGCGAACAGGACGATCACGACCGCCAGCAGCCCCGTGAACTGCGGCCAGGCCAGCAGGAGGCTCTGCGAGAGCGGCAGCATCGTTCTCGGGATCGCGCCTGCCTCCTCGAGAGACTGGATCGCGACCCGCAGCGGGCCCAGGGTCCGCATCTCGGGCTTCAGCAGGGCCAGCACCGTTTCCGAGTAGAGCGTGTTCGGCGATAGCCGCGACAGGAACAGCCGGTACTCGGCGGGCGCCATCGGATCGCCGCCGCCCGCCACCAGGCTGCCTGAGATGCTGAAGACCAGGTCCGCCAGGATCTCCCAGAAGACCGCGAAGAACAGCCACACCGCCAGCGCCGCCAGCGCGGAGGTCGCGGGCTGCCTGAACACCACGGAGAAGGTGAGCGCGAGCGCCAGCCACACCCCTCCGTACGCCAGGGTGGTGAGCAGGTAGAGCAGCCCGCGCGCTACCTCGGAGCCCTCCGGTATCACCCCCAGGCGGAGGATTCCCAGGCCCGTGACCAGCAGCCAGAGGGAGAGCAGCGTGGTCCCCAGCGTCGCTATCCCTCCGAGGAACTTCCCAAGCAGCACCGCATCGCGGTAGATCGGCTGGGCGAGCACGCGGCTCATCGTCCTGCGCATGTGCTCGCCGTTGATGGAGTCGAACGCGAGGGCTATCGCCGCAAGCGGAATCAGGAATCCCATGAAGGCGACGAACGATGGGAGCGGATCCCTGTCTACAGTGAAGATCCGAAGGTAGATGAACGGATCCTCGCCAATGGTCTGCCGGAGTGTCTGCGTTGCCGCGAAGACCGTTCCGATGGCGGTGAGCAGCATCAGGCCCTCGAGCAGCCTCATGCGGACGCTCGACAGGTGGTCTGCGAGCTCCTTGAGCATCACCACGCCCAGTCCGGTCCAGGGAGATCCTTCACGCCTCATAGCGGGCCTCCTGGAAGTAGCGCGCGTACACGTCATCTAGGCTCGCTCGCTCCAGAGTCAGCCCCAGCAGGCTTCCTCCGTGGGCTACGACCTGACGCGCCACCTCTCCGCGGCAGTCATGCTGGGACTCGACCAGCCAGCTTCCCAGCCGCACCTGCGAGACCCTGACGACGCCCTTCACCCCACCTACCGCCTTCTCGAGGTCGACCCCGGTTGCCTCGACCTCGATCCTGTACGATCCGCCCAGCACCTTATCGCTGAGCGAGGAGACACTGCCCTCCAACACCATCCTGCCCTTGTGGAAGAGGCCGACCCGGTCGCAGACCGCCTGGACCTGCTGCAGGTGGTGTGAGGACAGCAGGACCGTTATCCCGGCCGACCTGAGCCCCCTGATCTGGCCGAGGAACTCGATCGCTGCCTCCGGGTCGAGCCCCATCGTGGGCTCGTCCAGTATGGCCACCTGGGGCCTCTTCATCATGACCTCGGCGAGGCCCAGGCGCTGCCGCATGCCGCGGGAGTAGGTGCCGACCGCCCGGTCTACCACCTCGCTCAGCCCCGCGTTCTCCACCACCTCGTCGATTCGCACCTCGGCCTCCGCGCGCGAGATCGAGTTGAGCCGGGCGGTGTACCACAGGTTCTCGCGGGCCGTCATCTCGTCGTAGAAGCCGACCGAGTCCGGGAGGTAGCCCACCCCCCGCTTCACCGCCAGGGGGTTGCGAAGCGGGTCCTCTCCCAGGACGCGGGCCCAACCGCCCGTGGGCTCAGTCAAGCCCAGCAGCATGAGGATCGTGGTGGTCTTGCCCGATCCGTTGGGGCCCAGCAGGCCGAAGACCTCTCCGGCCTGCAGGCGCAGGTTGAGCGACTCGACGGCTACGACCGGCCCGTAGTGCTTAGTCAGGCCCTCGGTCTCGACTACCGTGCTCATCGCCGTCCGTAGCGGGAGACCACCAGGCTGACCAGGCCGAGCGCCACCGCGATCACCACGACTCCGACGATGCCCCACAGCGTGGAGGTCAGCACCGTCACGCGATAGTCCGTGGACGCCGACGCGTCTCCCGCGGTGGCCCGGAGCGTGAGCATGTAGTCGCCGGCTATCGCCTTGGACGGCGGCTTCACCGTCGCGGTGACATCGGCCTCGCCCCTGGCAGCTATCTCCTCGATCCGCTGGGGCTCGAACTTCACCTGCCATCCGGACGGCTCGTAGGAGGAGACCTCGACGTTGCGGGCCGGGGCTCCACCGCGGTTCTTTATCTTGAGCTTGATCGGCCCGTCCCTGCCGGCGTAGGCCCTTCCCGAGAGCCGGTTGTCCGGCGTCGAGATCGAGAGATCCGCCCTGCCGGCGACCTCCACGGTGAGCTTGGTTTCGGCCCGCGCCTCACCACTGGTGGCCTTGACGACGATGGAGTAGGTTCCGGCGGCCACATCGGGCGGCAGGCCCACCTCGGCGTCGAGGTCGCGCGACTCCCCCGCCTTGATTGGGAGACTGGTCACCTGCTGGCTGGCGAACGCGGGGGTGAACGTCACCTGCAGCCCCTTCGGGGTCTGAGCCTCCAGGTTAACCAGGAGGTCCTTGTCGCTCTCGTTCTTGAGGATCAGCCGGAAGCGGAAGCTTGTCGCTCCGGTACCCTTCAGGACCGGGAGCTCGGACTGGAGGTCCAGCCTGGGCGGGAGGACCTCACCGATCGTCAGCGCCAGCGGAAGCTCCGCCGAGGCGGTCGTGCCCTTGGCGGACAGGACGAACCTGTACGTAGCGGTGCGCAGCCGCTGGGGCGGGTCCAGCTTCACCGTGAGGCCTGCCTCCTGGTCGGTGCCGACCGCCACCGCCCCGATGGGGCGGCCGGCGCCCTGGAAGCTGACCTTCCATCCGGGCTGGCCCTGCGCGACCCCCAGCGTCACCACCTGGGGCGGCAGGCCGTAGTTCTTGATGGTCAGCGAGAGCGTCACCGACTCCCCCATACGGACGGTCTGCGCCGGGAACGGGGTGATGAACGACAGCCCCTTGAAGCCTGGCGTCTGCACCGCGGAGGGCTGCGCCGCCGCCGGTCCGAACGCGGTCAGCGGCGCGGCGAGAGCCGCGACGACGAGCAGTGCGATCACTCTTGGCATCCAAACACCTCCGAGCATTCTGGAACCCCGACCCATGTGCCGGTCGAATGGGTTCCGGGTATTCATTTTGGGCCTCCCGGGGCAACAATGCAAGATAGCGGACGCGCTCCCGCCGTCTTCACGGAGGCGGCCCTCCTGGGAGCCGGGCACCGCCTCAACATGGAGGGTTGCTTATCGTGATCGGAGCGTCGAAGTCGTAGTAGTCGATGATCAGTGGAGGACCCTCGGTCGACGGGATCTCTATTCGCCGCGGCAGCCCGGTCCCGGTGGCCACGAACAGCTTCTGGTTCACCCTGCTCCCGCGCATCTCGATCGTCATCGTGTAGGTCTGCGTGGCGACCCCCTCGATCGTCTCGGCCCCGCCCCTAGCCACGATCATCGTGCTCTGTCCGGATCCGGGCTCGAAGTCGCGTGGGTTGGCCATGCCCGGCATCGGCGCCGGCAGCTTCTGGCAGGTGCCTCCCGCGCGCATCCAGAACTCCCGTCCGATCGCGAAGGTCTCTATGGTCGTACCGCCCTCCGAGATCTGGGTGCGGAACCTGTCGGGCGCCACGAACTCCATGATCTGCACGACCCCGGCCCTACCCGTGGAGATGCGGGCCCGCCAGGTGCGTACCGATCCGAAGCGCTGGAAGGCCGCGGTGACCTCGGCCACGGCCTGCGGGTCACCCTGGACGGCTGGGCCTGCCCCCGCGGGCAGCCCGGCCGCAGCGGCCACGAGCACGAACGACAACGCCGCCAGAATACGCACGCGCTTCACACTCCCCTCTGCCAGACCCCACCACTCTGCTGCACGGGGCTGCCTCCGGTCAAGAGATGAGGTGACGCGGCTTCCTCGATTCCCCGAGGGAGCGGCGGACAGCAGGCGCCGCGGCAACGCCCCGCCGTTCCCCCTCCCGGACCGCCCGGCCACTCTGGCAGGCCGCTCTCTCCCCGCTCTCACAAAGGGCTAGCCGCGGGGTCTGACCCTGAGGCGCCGGGCGACCTCGCGGCTGAGCGCCCTGCCCTGGCCGCCCGTTCGGACCGTTATCGGTCCGCCAAGCGGAGCGACCTCCCTGACAGAGACGGATGTGCCGGGAAGGAGACCGATCCCCGCCAGCAGGGCTACGACCTCCTCATCCCGCTCGGGAATGCTGGCGACCTCGGCCCGCGCGCCCACGCCGATCTGGTCCAGCGTGGGCAGGAGCTCCACCGAGATCGGCCTGTCCCCGGGTATCGGCAGGCCGTGCGGGCAGGTGGCTGGGTGCCCCAGTACCTCCCACAGCCGTGACTCGACCTCCCGGCTGATCACGTGCTCCAGCTTGCACGCCTCGCTGTGCGCGTGCGCGATCTCCATCCGCAGTATGTCGGTGAGCAGCCGCTCGGCGAGGCGCAGGCGGCGGACGACCTTCACCGCGGTCGCGAGGCCCTCCGGCGTCAGCCGGTAGCCGTCGGTCGCGCCGGAGGCCAGCAGCCCCTGCGCCTCGAGCCTCCTCAACTTCTCGTGAGACGAGGGGGCGGCGACGCACATGTACTCCGCGACCTTGGCGTTCGTCACAGGGGGGTCGGTGAGGGCTATCGTGTACACCGCCTTCAGGTACATCTCGGTGCGCTCGGCCCTGTAGATGTCGTGGATGCTCATCGTGCCGGCTCCGGACAGATGCCGTCGATTGTACCTGCCGCCGCCTGTAGAGTTCGACCGTGCCCCTCCCAAAGCCCTCTGCCCCCGCGGGTTGTTGGGCCGGGCGCGCTTTGGTACTCTGCCCGTATGGAACCGTTTGGCCCGGAGGGCCGGAAGGGGACGGCTTCAAAGGGCTGGCTGCTGGACCTCGACGAGGCGCCGGTTCCCTACGCGCGCGCCTGGGCGTTTCAGCGAGAGCTCCTCCGGGCCCGGCAGGAGGGTAGTGTGCCCGATCTGCTGATGCTGCTTGAGCACCCCCCGGTGATCACGATCGGGCGCAGCGGCAGCCCGCTGCACGTGATCGCGACCCAGCAGAAGCTGGCCTCGCTTGGGGTGGAGGTGTTCGAGGTCGAGCGGGGCGGGAGCGCCACCTACCACGCTCCGGGCCAACTGGTCGGCTACCCGGTCGTCGGCCTCGCGCCGCTTAGGGAAGACGTGGCGGCATACATGCACGCCCTGGAGGAGTCGGTAATCCGCACCCTCCTGGTCTTCGGGATCCGGGGCACGCGCGCCAAGGGCTACCCGGGAGTCTGGGTGGACGGGGCGAAGATCTGCGCTGTGGGGGTGGCGATAAAGCGGAAGGTCACGATGCACGGCTTCGCGCTCAACGTGCATCCTGACACCAGCGGCTTCTCCCTCATAGACCCCTGCGGGCTCGGGCGCCCCGTCACATCGATGTCCGAGGTGCTTGGCAGACGGGTGGAGATGCGGCCTGTGAGGGTGGAGTACCCGAAGCAGTTCGGCCGCCTCTTCCGAGTCGAGATGGAGCGAGTCTCCCTGGAGCGGGTGGAGGCACTCCTGCGCGGCTCCGACGGGGAGCCCGCGGGCACGAGGTGATGGAATTGACCGAGGCATCAGCAGGCTCTTCCGATCTCAAGCTTCCAGACCTGCGGATAGTGCCGACCTCCTCACTGCTGCTTCATGAGGAGTGCGACCCCGTCCGCACGGGGCGGCTCGCCCAGTCGATGAGGGCCGACGGGATCCTGCGCAACCCGCCGATCGTCGCGCCCGTGGACTCGCTCAACCACGTGGTGCTCGACGGAGCCAATAGGGTGACAGCCCTCGGCCTCTCGGGAGCTCCCCACCAGCTCGCGCAGGTCGTAGACTACGACGATCCCGCCCTGAGGCTCGACGTATGGGCGCATCTGCTGCTCGAAGACGGCCTCAAGCTGCTGCTCACGAGCCACGGCGATCTCCCCTGGACACCCCTCTCCGAAGAGGCGCTGGACGAGGGCCTAGCCTCGGGCGAGACGGCCTGCGGCCTGGTGACGGCCGAGGGCGCGCTCGGCATCGCCTCGCCCGGCGGCCTGGCGGAGAAGATCGAGGCGGTGGTGCGAGTCGTCGCCGCGTACAGAGGCCGGACCGCCATCTACCGGGTTCCGCCCGGCGACCTCGCGCCGCTCCTGGCCGCCTACGAGCGGGCCGCGGCTGTTGTGCGCTTCCCTGAGTTCACCAAGAACGACATCCGGGCGGCGTCCCTGTTGCCCTTGAAGCTGCCGACAGGGATCAGCCGCCACCTGATTCCCCAGCGGGCCCTGCGCGTCAACATAGACCTGGCCGTCCTGCGCTCGACGGAGTCCCAGGAGGCCAAGCAGGCCAGGCTGGACGAGCTGGTTCGCGCCCGGCTGCGTGACAACCGGGTGCGCCGGTACCCGGAGGCCACTGTCCTCTACGACGAGTAGGCGAGGGCACACCGGGCGCCCCGGACGGGCCCGAGGCACGGTCGTGTATAATTGCGCATGTGGCCCTTGTTCTCTCGACAGGTCTGCGCTCCCTAATGGTCGAGCTCGCCCACGACGCCTTCCCCAACGAGTGCTGCGGCATTCTGGCGGGTAGGGAGGGGCGCGTCGAAGGGCTGTTTCGCGGCGCCAACGCCGAGCCCTCGCCCTACACGTTCCTGCTCGATCCGGAGGACCAACTTCGCATATTCAACGGTATCGCGGCACTGGGGTGGGAGATGCTGGCCATCTTCCACTCCCATACGCGGTCGCAGGCCTATCCCTCGCGCAGGGATGTCGAGCAGGCGTACTACCCGGACGCGGTGCACGTCATCGTCTCGCTGCCCGGCTCCGGCGCCGCCGAGGACGCCGTGGTCCGGGCCTTCTGGATCCGGGACGGCGCGATTCGCGAGGAGGAGCTCATCACTCGATGAAGGTATCATCCCGCGCCGAGTACGGTTTCCGCGCGCTGCTTGATCTCGCCGCAAGGCACGGGAGAGGGATGGCGCACAGCGGCGGGATCGCGGATCGGCAGGGGATTCCCGAGCCCTACCTCAAGCGCCTCCTGGCAGTGTTGCGCCGGGCCGGCATAGTGATCAGCAAGCGTGGGCCCTCGGGCGGTCACGCCCTGGCCCGGCCCCCGGCCGAGATAACCCTGCGGGAGGCGTTCGAGGCCCTGGAGGGGGGGATAGCGCCCTGGTGGTGCGCGGGAGGAGAGGCCCCCCAGTGCGACTACGCTTCGGAGTGCGGGGTTCGCCCTGTCTGGAGGGCGATAGAGGCGGCGGCAAGGGGCGCCCTGGACATGCTGACCCTGGCGGATCTCGGGGCCGGCACCGAGCAGGCCGCCGACTCCTCCGCCCGGGCGAAGGCCCGGACCCGAAAGGGAGATCGGCGGCGAATCCGGAATGTCTAGGGCAGCCGCGCGGTTGTACTGGACATGCGGGCAGGCGGTGCGGTCTTGAGCCGTGAGCATCCACAAGTCGCAGCAACCGGGGAGGACCGCGAGCGGTTCGAGGCCCTCGTCACAGAGCACATCGACCGCATGTACGGTGCGGCGCTGCGGCTCACGCGCAACCGTACCTCGGCCGAGGATCTGGTCCAGGAGGCGTTCATGAGGGCTTGGCGGTCGTTCCACACCTTCCAGGATGGGACGAACGCGCGCGCCTGGCTGTACAGGATCCTCATGAACGCGTACATAGATACCTACCGCCGCTCGAAGCGGGAGCCGGAGACGGTGGAGGACGATGACGTCGGCGAGTTCTACCTCTACGCCAAGGTCCGCGAGAGCGACGACTACAGGCGCCAGGGGGATCCTGAGGAGATATTGCTCTCCCAGATCATGGACGCGGACGTGAAGACAGCGCTGGAGCAAGTGCCCGAGCCGTTTCGGGCCGCGGTCATCCTGGCCGACCTCGAGGAGTTCTCCTACAAGGAGATCGCGGAGATCTTGGACATCCCTATCGGCACGGTGATGTCGCGCCTCTACCGGGGGCGTCGCCATCTTCAGCGGCTACTCTGGGATTATGCCAGGAGGGCGGGCTACACGGACGGGGAACGACCGTCCGCACAGCCGAGAACCTGATGAGCCACATAGACTGTGACAAGGTCTTGGAGCAACTGTGGAGCTACCTCGACGGCGAGGTCGACGAGGCGGCGGCCGGCGAGCTCGAGGAGCACATCGAGCACTGCCTCGACTGCCGCGACCATGCGGGCTTCGAGCGCAGGCTGCGGGAGGTGCTCCGTCAGAAGTGCCTGGGCGAGCGGGCGCCGACGGAGCTCCGAACCGCTCTGATGCGCCTGCTGGACAAGCCGCAGCAGTGACGCGGCGCCACGGCCGGCAATCCCCGCAAGCAGGAGGTAGAGATGTCCAAAGAGGTGGTTCGTAGCGAAGGCGCGCCCTTGCCCATCGGCCCGTACTCACACGCGATCCGTGCCGGCGGGTTGCTCTTCCTCTCCGGTCAGACGCCGCTGGATCCCGACACCGGGCAGGTTCACGGCACAGACATCAAGACACAGACCCACCGGGTGCTGCAGAATCTGGCCGCGGTCCTGGACGCCGCGGGCTCCTCAATGGACAGGGTCGTCAAGGCGACGGTCTTCCTGAAGGACATGAACGACTTCGGAGCGATGAACGAGGTGTACGCCGGCTATTTCCGCGAGCTTCCGCCGGCGCGCACCACGGTGCAGGCCGCCCGGCTCCCTCGCGACGTGCTGGTGGAGATAGATCTGATAGCCCTGGCCTAGGCGCCGGCCGGGTGGGATAATCTTCGGGGAGGCCTCTGGGGGGTCGGCTAATGGTAGGCCGGGGGACTTTGGATCCCCTAGTCCAGGTTCGAATCCTGGCCCCCCAGCCAGCGCACCTCATCGGCCAGATCGTCCCGAAGGAATACCTGCGCCGCGACAGAACTCCATGAGGAAGTACGCGTCTTCACAGGAGCAGCAGGGATGAGAGAGATCGAGGCGGTCGTCCTGGCCGCGGGCAAGGGCAAGCGGATGGTCTCTGCCCTTCCCAAGGTGCTTCACCCGATCTGCGGAAGGCCAATCATCTCCTACGTGCTGGAGACCCTCTCGGCAGTGGGCATGGCGTCGCCCGTGATCGTGGTCGGGCACGGCGCCGACCGTGTGCGCGCGACGCTGGGCGAGGGCGTGAGGTATGCCGTCCAGGAGGAGCAGCTCGGTACCGGACACGCGGTGGCCCAGGCGCTTCCCCTCCTCGAGGGCTACGCCGGCACTGTCCTGATAGTCTACGGAGACGTCCCTCTCCTGCGGCCGGCGACCGTTGAAACGCTCGTGGCCCACCACCGGGCGCAGGGCGCGGCGGCCACGATCCTCACCGACCTCCGCGACGACCCCGCCGGCTACGGGCGGGTGCTGCGGGACGCACGCGGCAACGTCAGCCGCATAGTCGAGGAGCCGGACGCGACGCCCGAGGAGCGCGAGGTCAGGGAGGTCAACGCGGGGATGTACGCGATCGAGTGCGGCGCCCTGCGAGAGGCCGTGGCAGCGATCCAGCCCGGCAATGCCCAGGGCGAGTACTACCTGACCGACGCAATCGGAGTGCTGCTGGGCGCCGGCCACACAGTGGCCGCCGTCGTGGCGGCGTCGAGCCAGGAGACGACCGGCATCAACAGCCGCGGTGAGCTGGCGCGCGCGGAGGCCGCCGTGAGGGCGCGCCTGCTGGACGCCCTGATGGAGGCCGGCGTGACGATCGTCGATCCCGGCGCGACGTACGTACACGCGGGCGTAAGGGTAGGCCCGGACACCACGCTCCACCCCGGCACGATCCTGGAGGGCGACACCTCGATAGGCGAGGGCTGCACGATCGGCCCCTCGGCCCGCCTCGTCGACGCCGAGATAGGCGATCGCGTCACGATCGTCGCCTCGACGGTGACCTCCAGCACCGTCGGCGACGACAGCCGCATCGGCCCCTACAGCCACCTGAGGCCCGGCGTGCGTCTCGGCAGGTTCGTGGAGGTGGGCAACTTCGCCGAGATGAAGAACGTCACCGTGGGCGACCGCACGAAGGTCCATCACGTCTCCTACCTGGGGGACGCCACCGTCGGGGAGAGGGTCAACATCGGCGCCGGCACCGTCACCTGCAACTTCGACGGTCGGGCCAAGCACCACACCGTGATAGAGGACCGCGCATTCATAGGCAGCGACACGATGCTCATAGCGCCCGTGCGCGTGGGAAGCGACGCGGTGACCGGGGCGGGCTCGGTGGTCAGGCGCGACGTGC
>JBBIJB010000018.1:3859-36428 GCA_037446215.1 Armatimonadota bacterium | reverse complement strand
CGTGCCGATGCGCGGGAAGCTGCTGGACCTCGGCATCGCCTGGGCCGCGGAGGAGCTGCCGACGAAGGTCTAGATAGCTCAGCTCAGCAAAGCACCGACCCGTAGTTGAGTGGGGCCAAGCAGTCCTGGCGGGGGCTAGAGCATCACGTCCCCGACACTCCCCTGGGAGCTGTCAGGAGCCGCTTCTCCACCGCCCGGTGAGCAGCGTCGGCTCGCTCAATCCATCTTCGGTGCGCGGCCAGCGCCTTCCGGGCATCGGCCAACGACTGCGCCACTCGTGTTGGAGCCGTTCCTCCGGACACGTCCTTGGCGGCGAGAGCCCCTTCTATCGATACTGCCTCCAGGACATCGGAGTCAAAGAGGGGGGACACTCGCTTGAACGTCTCGACGGGCGCCTCCCACAGCTCTTGATCCGCACCCTCGGCCTCTAGCACCACCCGCCCGGCGAGATGGTGGGCCTCGCGGAAGGGAACACCACGGCGCACCAGATAGTCGGCGGCTTCGGTTGCGGTCAGGTACCCGCCCCGTAGCGCGGCCTCCATCCGATCGCGACGAACTACCAGGCGCTCGACAACCAGATTCATGGCCCCCGCGGCCAGATCACCCGCGTCGAACGCCGCCAGCGTAGGGGTCTTGTCTTCGCGAAGGTCGAGGTTGTAGGCAGGCGGCACGCCTTTGAGGACCGCTGCCAGGACCACAAGCTGGCCCAACCCAACCCCGGCCTGGGCACGCGTAAGCTCAAGGAGATCGGGGTTCTGCTTCTGGGGCATCAGGCTGCTTCCGGTGGATATCGCATCAGGCAGATCGACAAAGCCAAACTCGCGGGACGTCCAGAGTACGAGTTCCTCGGCCCATCGCGAGATGCCAACCAAGAAGCAAGATACACATGCGATCGGCTCGAACGCGAAGTCGCGATTGCCGGTGGCATCGATGCTGTTTTCGCTCGGCCGTGCAAACCCCAGGAGTCTGGCCTGCCTTGCGCGATCAACTGGAAACCCGGTGCCCGCGATCGCCCCGGAGCCCAGCGGGCACACATCAATGCGCGCGTAGGCATCCCGAAACCGATCGATGTCGCGGAGAAGCATCCAGAAGTACGCGAGCCAGTGGTGCGAAAGCAGCACGGGTTGAGCGCGCTGCAGATGGGTGTAGCCGGGCAGCATTACGCCCCAAACCTCGCCGGCGCGATCCAACAGCGTAGACTGGAGTGAACTGATGCTCCCCGCCAACCGGCGGACACGGTCCCTAAGGAGTAGACGGAATGCTGTCACCACCTGGTCGTTCCGGCTGCGGCCTGTCTGCAGCCACCCGGCCGAGGCCCCGATGCGGGAGGTGAGCGTGGCCTCAATGAACGTATGCACATCTTCGTGCTCGGTGGACGGGATCAGCGAGCCGGCGTCCGCCTCGGTCAGCATCTCGCGGAGCGCGCGGGCAAGTCTGGTTGCCTCCGGTGGCGGGATAGCCGATGCTTCTGCCAATGAAAGCACATGTGCGATGCTGGCCAGAAGATCCCACCGCAGCAGGTGCCGGCTAACCGGAGGCGCCGACAGGAGAGCGCTGAGTCTCGGGTCCGGCAGATCCTTGAATCTACCTCCCCACATCCGGTAGCGGTCGTTGGGCTCCGTGGGCCTGCTCATAGGTTCCTCATCCGTGAAAGCCCGTAGCACGCCGCGCTGGGCACCACCTCCTGCTACCGGCGTTCAAGCCAGACATTCCAGTAGAAGGTGCCGGGAACACCAGTGTACCCCTTCAACTCGTCCCGCAGCACGTGCAGAAGGAAGTAGTCCCCAAGCCGAACGGTCGCTGCATCTTCGTAGAGAATGCGCTGCGCGCGCTGCCACAACTCTCTTCTGACCTTGGGATCGACGTGACGCCTCAAGAGACTCAGCAGCGCCGTGACCTCTCGGTTCTCATACCACCCCGGCCACCCGGGCTGCAAGAACGTGAGCAGCACTGGGTCTGGCACGAAGACGAACCGGGTGGTGAAGAGATCCCACAACTCCGCCCGCGCTCTCCGCGAGACCACAGTCGCCAAATCGGTGGTCTGCAGGTCGATCACAAACCCTGCTCGTTCAAGCTGGCTCTTCGCAATGGTCGCCGAGTCGATGTGCGGGGCGACATCGCCCGCCACGAGCCACCGGATCGGCTGCCCCTGGTAGCCCGCCTCCGCGAGTAGCCGCCGCGCCTTCTCCGGGTTCTTCTGGTTGTAGAACTCCTTTCCGGCGTCGGTCCACATGGGATGCTCTCTCGGCATCAGGCTCACGCCCGTGCGCCAGAACTGCCGGGGGCCATAGACTCCGCGCATCAGCGTCTCTGTGTCCAGCGCGGCCAAGAACGCTTGCCTCAGGCGCTTGTCCTTCATCAACCCTTCCCGGTGATTGAACACGAACCCGTGCCAGTTCGCTATCGGGATGACATGTGGTGCGATCCCGCGGATTCCAAGAAGCCGCTGGTGCTCATCGGGAGGGATCGTGTCGGCGAACTGATACTCGCCCCTAACCACCCCTGCCACCCGCACGGCCGGATCGGGAATCGGGAGGAAGAAGATGGTATCGAGGTACGCCTCCCGACGGCCCGCCATGCCGCTGGGGGCCTCTTCAACCGGCTTGTACTGGTCAAAGCGATCCAGCCGCACGTGACGGTCAGGAACATGCTCAACAAACCGATACGGCCCGGTGCCGATGAACCGGCGGATCATGCCCGTCCCGGCCTCGTCTACGACCTCCTTGGGGTAGATCACGGCGCCTTGCGTCGGCCAGCTCAGAATCAAGGGTACCAGGGCGTTTGGTTCCCGGACCCGCAGTTCCACCGTGTATCGATCCGCGGCGGTGAGCGAGACCACGTCGCGGAACAGCTCACGCCCCCTCGCCGCGAGCCTGCCCCAACGCGTTAGTGATGCCACTACATCATCGGACACTAGCTCGCGGCCATTGTGGAACAGCACACCCTGGCGCAGGCGAAACGTGTACACCAACCGATTGGCACTGAGCTTCCAGCTCTCCAGGAGCAGTGGACGGGGCTGGTAGGCCGCATTCAGGGCAAAGAGGCCCTCGTAGATATGCACTCCGATGTCCTGCGGGATCGCCGCCGTGGTCCAGTGCAGATCGAGAGTCGGAGGCTCGCCGATGTGAGCATGACGAAGCACTCCGCCCCGACGGGTTTGCAGGGCACCTGTACCCGGTGTCCACAGCAGCGAGGCGACCAGCACAAGAGAAGTGGCAAGGAGAACCACCTTGGAAGACCTTCGCATCACGTATTGCCCCCTCAGGCAGGATACTTTCCGGCGGGTCGGAGCCGTACTCGCGGCTCCCGCCACTACTACGCCGCTGGCGGGACCCCTTCCTTCGCTGTCACGCCCTGCCTTGCGGGTACAGCTGAGCCGCCCGGTGGCAGGCTGCCAAGGTCAGATGGAGTCACTGGTGGGCCCTGCAGGACTCGAACCTGCGACGCGCGGGTTAAAAGCCCGCCGCTCTGCCCGCTGAGCTAAGGGCCCGCCGCGGTGGCGTACGCGCCGGAGAGGCGGTACCAGGAAGCAGTATAGCATCTGGCGGGCTTCCCGAGACGGAGGGTCTACGGGACCCAACTACACGAGCGACTCCGTCGGCTATAATCTTGTCAAGCGGCGCGGGCCGCCTGCCCGGCCCGGCTCACTACCGTTCGTGAGGTGTACTATGCGGGTCATCCTATTGCTCTCGCTCCTGGCGACCGTCGTGGCGACCTCGACGGCCGGCCCGGCGGGAGCCGCTCCTACCCCGCCCCCGAGCCCCAACCCGGTCCTGGCGCGGTTGGCGCGGCTAGAGGGCCAGGCCTTCGACGTCGCGTTCATGCGCGAGATCATCCCTATCCACGAGGAGGCCGTGGAGATCGCCTACGCGGCCACGCTCAACGCGGACCATACCGAGCTCCTCCGGTGGAACCAGCAGGTCATCGACCGAAAGACCGGCCAGGTCAAGCAGATGCTGGCTTTCCTTAAGGATGCCGGGGCCGCTCCCGGGCGCCGGGTCGTCGGCATCGCCACGGAGCCGGTCAAGAAGATGCGCGGGTTGAAGAGCGCCGCGCTGGAGCGCGCCTACATCCCCCTGATCGTCACGCATCTGGAGTCGAGCGTCGCGCTGGCAACCCTGGCCTCGACCAAGGCGTCGCGGCCAGAGCTCCGCACGCTCGCGCAGGCCGTGGTTCGGGTCGAGAAGCGGGAGATCGCGATGCTCAGGGGCTGGCTCAAGCAGTGGTACGGCAAGTAGCGCGGTGCAACTCACAGAGCGAGGTGAATCGTGCTCCTACAGGGTAAGCGCGCGCTCATCATGGGCGTGGCAAACAACCGCAGCATCGCTTGGGGAATCGCCAGGGCGTTCCACCGGGAGGGGGCGGCCCTAGCCTTCACCTATCAGTCCGAGCGTCTCAAGGACAACCTCGCGGGGCTGCTGGAGGAGATCGGCGGGGTCAGCGGCGCCAATCCATTGTTCCAGTGCGACGTTACCTCCGACGAGCAGATCGATGCCGCGTTCGCCGGGCTGGGGGAGCGGTGGGGCTCGCTGGACGTGCTGGTGCACTGCCTGGCGTTCGCGGACCGCGAAGACCTCGCCCGGCCTTTCTCGGAGATTTCGCGGGGAGGCTACGCGCTGGCGCTGGACGTGAGCGCCTACTCGCTGCTGCGGTGCGCCCGCTCGGCCCGTCCGCTGATGGAGGAGGCGGGTGGAGGCAGCATCTTCACCCTGACCTACAACGCCGCGGAGAAGGTAGTCCCCTCGTACAACGTGATGGCCGTGGCCAAGGCGGCCCTGGAGTGCGAGGTCCGCTACCTGGCGGCCGAGCTGGGCCCGCGCTCCATCCGCGTCAACGCGATCTCCGCGGGGCCTCTGAGGACGCTGGCCGCGAGCGCCGTACGGGGGCTGTCGGGATTCCGGAGCGCGGTCGAGGAGGTGGCGCCGCTGCGCCGCAACGTCACCCTCGAGGAGGTCGGCGACGTGGCCGTCTTCCTGGCCAGCGACCTATCACGGTCGCTGACCGGCAACATCCTGTTCGCCGACAGCGGATTCCACGTGATGGGAACGGCAGGGCAGCTCGAGGTGGCGAAGAAGCCGGAGGGGTAACCGGGGCCTACAGGCCCCAGCCGTGCCAGATGGCGACCAGGGCGACCGCGTTGTTAAGGGCGTGGGTGACCACCGCGGCCACCAGGCTGCGAGTGCGCTCGTAGAGGTAGGCCAGCAGGAGCCCCAGCACGAAGATCGGGAGCCCGTGCACCAGCTGGAAGTGAGCTACCGCGAAGAACGCGGCGCTGACAACGGCCGCGGCGCCTGCCCCCCACCGGGTCCGCAGGCCCCCGTAGACGATCCCCCTGAAGAACACTTCCTCGCCGATTGGCACGATCACCACCAGCAGTACGGCGAGCCACGCCGCGGGCAGGGCCGTCGTGAGCGACTGTACTATGGGCAGCAGCGGATCGGTCAGGTGCTCCGCCGTGGCGCGCGCGGCCGCCGCGGCGCGGCCCTCGACGAGCCCGATCAGGTAGACCGCGAGCTCCTCTCCTGCGTAGGAGAGCGGAATGGATACGGCGGTGGCGGCAATCCCCAGCGCCGCCCCCCCTACCCAGCCCTCCCCCCGCAGGCCCAGCCGGGAGGCCGGCAGCCCGTAGCGGACCATCACGATGTGCGCGGAGAGGCCCAGGAAGAGCGCGTTCTGAACGAGGGCGAGCGCGGAGATACCGGCCAGTCCGATCGGCTCCCCGATGCCTGCGGCCGCGGCGAGGAGGGGCAGCGTCACCACGAACAGGAGCGTTATCGCTGCCATCTCGCTTAGCCACCAGGCGCTCTGCCCTCCGGTCGGCCTGTAGAAGAGCAGGTAGACGGGCAGCGCCATCGAGGCAAGGACGAGAGCCATTAGGCTGACCGCGGCCGCGTAGTCCGCGATGGGGTAGGCGATAGCGGAAGGCATCGGTGTATGTTGGTTTCGCGGGTCTCGGGCGGCTTCCTCCGAAGGTCTCCCCGGCAAGGAAGGGCCGCTCCTCCGCCGAAGTACAATAGGCCGAGGTATGACTCCATGTCACATGTCTCTGTCTACCGCCGCTGGCGGCCGCAGTCGTTCGAAGAGCTCATCGGTCAGGAGCGCATAACGCGGACCCTGCAGAACGCGATCAGGGCGGGGCGGACGAGCCACGCCTACCTGTTCGCGGGATACCGGGGCACGGGCAAGACCACCACCGCGCGGATCCTGGCCAAGGCGCTCAACTGCGCGGGGGGGCCCACCCCCACCCCCTGCAACGGGTGCGCCCGCTGCGACTCAATAGCGCGCGGCATCAGCATGGACGTGATCGAGATCGACGGGGCCAGCAACACCAGCGTCGACGACGTCCGCGATCTCAAGGAGAAGATCGTGCTGGCGCCGACAGAGGGCAGGTACAAGGTCTACATCATCGACGAGGTCCACATGCTCTCCACGAGCGCCTTCAACGCCCTCCTTAAGACGCTCGAGGAGCCGCCCTCCCACGCGATCTTCATCCTGGTGACCACCGAGCCCCACAGGATACCGCCCACGGTCCTGTCGAGGTGCCAGAGGTTCGACTTCCGGCGTGTCTCGTTCAAGGAGATCACGGCCCGGCTTGGGACGATCGCCGAGCAGGAAGGCATGAAGATCGACTCGGCCGCCCTGGCCCAGATAGCCAGGAACGCGGACGGCTCCGTGCGCGACGCCGAGTCGGTGCTTGACCAGTTGAGCGCGTATACCGAGGGGGAGATCGACCGCAACCTGGTGATAGGCGTGCTGGGGCTCGTGGACGACGAGACGGCTGCCGCGTTCGTGGAGGCGGTCCTCGACCGCAACGTGGGAGAGGCGCTGCGTCTCGCCCAACAGGCGGCGGACGCGGGGAAGGACATCCGGCAGGTGCTGCGCACGCTGCTCGAGTACTTCAGGGATCTCCTGGTGGCGAAGACCTGCGGTCAGGCCGCCCCTGAAGTGCTGGACGTATCGAGGGAGCAGATAGCGGGCCTGCTGACGCAGGCGGAGAAGGCCACGATCTCCGACCTGCTCAGGGCCGTGCGCGTTCTGAACGACGCGGTCGGCGACGCGAGATGGAGCACTCAGCCCAGGCTGGCGCTGGAGGTGGCGCTCATCAGGCTGGCCAGGCCTGAGATGGACCCGACGCTGGAGGGGGTGCTGGCGCGGCTCGACAGGCTGGAGGGAGGCGGGGGCGGAGGAGTCCGGAACCCCTCGCAGCCCACAGATGAGCCAAAGGAGGCGGCGGGGCCGGCGAGAGATGCTGCCTTGAGGCAGGAGGAACCGCCCGGGACCCCGCACCTGGCGACGGCCCGCCCCGACCCTCCTCTCGCCGGAGTTGGGCCGGTGACGCTCGAAGAGGTCCGCCGCCAGTGGGCCCGCGTGCTGGAGCAGGTGAAGCGCTCCAAGATGTTCTGCCACGCGCTCCTCATCGAGGGAATCCCTGTGGAGGTCCGGGGCGACATGCTGGTGGTCGGCCTGCGCTCGGGATACAACTTCCACGTGGACAACCTGCACCGCCCGGAGAACCGCACGGTCGTGGAGGGCGCCCTGGAGCGCGTCCTGTCCCGCCCTCTACGGTTCCAGTGCCGGCTGCACGAGGAGGGGGCCGGCCAGTCGGCGGCCGGCGCGGCACCGGGAGAGACATCGCTGCTGGACAGGGCGAAGGAGCTGTTCTCGGGTGAGATCATCGAGGATGAGTGAGTCGGCAGACGGAGGAAGTTGATGGGACTCGGCAACATGGGCAAGATGATGAAGCAGGTGCAGAAGTTCCAGGCCGAGATGGCCCGGATCCAGGGAGAGCTCGCCGAGGACAGGGTAGAGGCGACCTCCGGCGGCGGTGCTGTCCGAGCGGTGGCGAACGGGCATGGGGAGCTCGTGGATCTCGTGATCGACCCGGCCGCGGTCGATCCCTCGGACGTCTCGATCCTCCAGGACATGGTGGTAGCGGCGGTGAACGAGGCGCAGAAGAGCGCCCGGAGCATGGCCGAGGGTAAGATGGCCGCGCTGGCCGGGGGCCTTGGACTGCCCGGCATGCCCCGCTTCTGATGGACTACCCCGGCCCGCTCGCACGGCTGATTGACGAGCTGTCCAAGATGCCGACCGTGGGGCCGAAGACCGCCCAGCGGCTGGCCTTCTACATCCTGCGCATCTCCCAAGAAGAAGCCCAGGATCTCGCCGACGCCATCCTCAGGGTCAAGGCCGAGATGCGGCAGTGCTCCACCTGCTTCTCGATCACCGACGTGGATCCGTGCGCCATCTGCGCCAATCCCGCCCGCAGCGGCGCGGCACTGTGTGTGGTCGAGGATCCGCGCGACGTGGTCGCGCTGGAGCGCGCGCGGGAGTTCCGCGGCCGCTACCACGTCCTCGGCGGCGCGATATCGCCTCTCGATGGGATGGGACCCGACGACCTGAAGATCGCCCAGTTGGTGGAGCGGGTCCGATCAGGAGGGGTCTCGGAGGTGATAGTCGCGACCAACCCCCGGGTCGAGGGGGAGGCGACCGCGATATACCTGTCACGTGTCCTCAAGCCTCTGGGGGTGCGGGTGACTCGGATCGCCCACGGGCTGCCCGTGGGCGCGGACCTCGAGTACGCCGACGAGGTGACGCTCGCGCGTGCCCTGGAGGGCCGCCGCGAACTCTAGCCCTCCTCTTCACTACCCCCCCTCCAAGGTGAAGGAGCAACGGATGGGTGCTCTTGTTCGCGGGAGCAGCCCGGCGGTATACTCTTGCAGGAGGGTAACGAGGTGGAGTTCGTCAGCCCCACACTGGGGCAGCTTTCATTTGGTGAGATGTTCCGGCACCTGGTCGGATACATGGAGGACGAGCCCGACCAGCGCTATCACGTGATCATCGGCACCGACTCGATCCTGGCCGATGACACGAACTTCGTCACGGCCGTGATAGTCCACAAGGTCGGCCACGGCGGACGTTACTTCTACCGCAAGTTCCGCAACAGGAAGATCGCGAGCCTCCGCCAGCGCATCCTGTTCGAGACCTCGCTGAGCCTGGAGATCGCCCACCTGCTCACCTCGGAGCTGAGCCGGAACGGCTACTCGAAGCTCCCCGTCGAGATCCACCTCGACGTGGGGCAGAACGGCGAGACGAAGAAGGTGGTCCGAGAGGTAGTGGGGATGGTCTCCGGCTCCGGCTACGCCGCGGTGATCAAGCCGGACGCCTACGGCGCCACCAAGGTCGCGGACAAGCACTCGAAGTAGCGCCCGGGGGAGATCGGAGCGCTACTTCATCCCCGCCATCAGGGGGCCGTAGCCGATCGTGCCGAGGGAAGACCCGGTGCTGCTATCTCGACGCGTCCTGGATTGCCTGATTCGCCTGCCGCTCGGCGAGCGCTAGCGCGTCCTCGACCGACATCCTGTTGTGCCAGGAGTTCTGGATGGCGGCCCCAAGCGCATCCATCATGCCGTTAAGGCCCAGGTTCACAGGATACTTGCGGCCGTAGGGGTACATCTTCTTCAGGGCCTGCACGTAGCTGTTGGACCTGAAGGGCTCCTTGGTCCAGTTCGACTTGTAGCGAGGCGTCGCGTCATAGGCCTTGGCCAGCTCGTAGTCCCTTATCTCGCTGTTCAGCCACTCTATCAGCCTCCAGGCCATCTCCTTGTTCCTGGCGGCTTTAGGTACCGTGTACATCCAGGCGCTGATGTTGGTGACCGGCTTCATCCCGGCCCTGGGCAGAGGAGGCATCGCGGTGCCCCAACCCACGCCCCAGGGCATTTCCGGGGCCTCGCGCGGCTGCCGGGCCCGGATGCTGACCGTCTCGCTGATCTGCATCGAGGCGATGCCCCTCAGGAACGCGGCGCGTGGGTCCGGGAAGGCGAGGCTGGTCGACTTGTCGGCGTAGATCATGTCGTGGATCAGCTTGAGCGAGCCGCGGCCCGCCTCGTTGTTGAAGGTGGAGCGGCCGCCCCTGAGCGCCTTCGGGTTGTCGATGAGGTCGGCCCCCGCGCCCCAGATCGCCCAGAGGTGCTTGTGGACCACGCCGTGGGGGTGTCCGACGTGGCGGATCGCGTAGCCCACCCGCGTTATGTTGCCGGCGGCATCCCTCTTCACCAGCCGCCGCGAGTAGTCGCGGAACTCCTCCCACGTCTGCGGCGGCCGCTCCGGGTCGAGTCCGGCATCGCGGAAGTGGGCCTTGTTCCACGTGATCCCGTAGACGTCGATCCCGTACTGCGGGTAGCCGAACATCTTGCCCCCGCCGAAGTCGGAGAGCTCTACGATCTCGGGAGATACGGAGTCCAACCACCTCTTGGCCTTGGCCGAATCCACGGGCTCGAGCATGTCCTCCTTCATGAACCCGGGTATCCACGACTGGTCGATGAAGAGGATGTCCGCGACGTCGCGGGCCGCTATGGAGGCGAAGATCTTCTGCTGCATCGTGTCGTAGACCAGCGCCACCGGCTCGATCTTGACGTTGTTGGTCGCTTCGAACGGCAGGAGCAGGCTGCGGTCCGCGAACAGGAACGCGCCGGCGGTAATCGCTCCGGCAGGATACCAGAGCGTAATCGTCGCCTTGGGCTGGGCCCCGACGCTGGGGATGCCCGCCCCCGCGGCTAAGACCATGAGCACGAACCAGACCACCAACGAGCGCAGTCTGTTCACTTCATGATCCCTCCTCGTGTGGTTGCCCGAAGACCTGCCGAGGCATATGCTTCGCCCTTCGCCCCTCTCCATCCCCTGCCGTGGAGCAGGGCGTCCTCGGGCCCGAGGGGAACTGCCCGGCGGTGTCCAGAATTGATCCCCAGACGGACACGGGGAGGGCCTGAGTTGAAGCTGGGGGTAACGGTTGCGAGGGCGCGCGTGCACCACGGGGAGACACCTACGCTCGCGCAGTACGAGGAGTTCGCCGGGTGGGCGGCCGGGACCGGATTCGCAGGAATAGAGCTTGCCGCGTTCACGCGGGATCACTTCGCCGCCGAGTTCTCCGATGCCGCCGCCGTGAGGAGGCTTGGCAAGTTCTGCGGCTCCCTGGGGCTGGCCGTGGACGCGTTCGAGGCGGGATTCCTGCGCCACTGGACGGTCAGTGAGGACGCGGGCCTCAGGCGGGAGGCCGTCTCAGGTCTGGAGAGGTCGCTGGGCGTCGCGGCGGATCTAGCAGCCGACCTCGTCTACCTCCACTCGGCCCCTCACCCCTCCTGGAGTGTGGAGTCACGCCGCCTGTACGACGAGTTCACGCCGCCGGTGGGGGTGCGCGTACCGAAGGGGTTCGACTGGGAATCTGCCTGGCAGCAGTACTCCGGCGTCATAGAGGAGATGGCAGCCCTCGCGGAGCGCGAGGGAGTGCGCCTCGCGCTCGAGATCCGGCCCTACGAGATGGTGAGCAACGCCGTCGGCATGTGCCGCCTGATCGAGGCCGTGGGATCGCCCGCTTTGGGGGTGGTGTTCGACACCGCCCACTTCCTCGTGCAGAAGGAGGTCCTTCCGGTGGCGATAAGCAAGCTGCGGGGCAGGATCTTCCTGGTGCACCTGGCCGACAACGACGGCGACCTCGACTACCACTGGGCTCCGGGCAAGGGCGCGGTTCCCTGGGAGGACGTGATGTCGGCGCTGCGGGAGTCGGGCTACGGCGGCTTCGCCAACATAGACGTCGCAGGGACCTTCGACGACATAGACGCCGAGATCTCTGCCGGGAGCGAGTTCGTGCGGAGGTGGCTCAGGGCCTAGCCGCGGTTCAGGATCCCTCGAGGATCCGGCGTGCGAACTCCAGGCCGGCCCTGGCCGCGGACTCCACGTCCGGATCCAGGTCGATCTCGAGCCCCACCGCGCCGGCGTAGCCGGCCTCGCGCAGCGCCGAGGCGATGGGCCCAAAGTCGACATGGCCCCACCCCGGGGCGCGGCGGTTGCTGTCCGCGAAATGAACGTGGGCGAGATGCGGCCCGGCGCGGAGGACGGCCTCCGCAGGGGATCGCTCCTCGATGTTCATGTGGAAGGTGTCGACCTGAATTCCCACCGAAGGAAGGCCGACGGACTCCACCAGGTCCAGCGCTTCTTCCACGGTGTGTACCAGGCCGGCCTCGTACCGGTTCACGGGCTCGACCGCAAGCCTGACCCCCTGCGCGGCCGCGTGATGCCCGCAGTCGCAAAGGCAGGCGGCTAGCCAGGAGAGCGCCTCCTCGCGCGTCACATCTCCGCGCAGCTTCCCGCGCACCACCCCCACCGAGACGACGGGCGCCTCTGCGAGGCGCGCGGCATCGACGCACGAGCGAACGGCATCCGTGGCCCGCCGCCTGACCAGAGGATCTGGGTCTGAGAAAGTCAAGCCATGCTCAACCGCTATGTACCCCGTCGCGATCGCCATCACCTCAATGCCCTGGCGCGCGGTCAGGGCGCGCAGCTCCGCGGGGTCGGGATCTCCGGCATCGCGAGGCATCACCTCGACGCCGTCATAGCCCAGCCGGGCCGCCAGGGCGATCGCCTCGGGCATGGCCAGTGGGCTTTGGGCCGCCCAGAACCGGGATCCCGGCGTGGTCAGGTAGAGCGAGAGCTTCACGACAGGCTAGGCCGGCCGCAGCTCGGTCCGTCCTCCCATGTAGGGCCCGAGCGCCTCCGGCAGGCGGACGCTCCCGTCGGCCTGTTGGCCGTTCTCCAGGATCGCAATGATCATGCGGCCGGTGGCTATCAGGGTGCCGTTCAGCGTGTGCACGAACTCCGTCGGCCCCCTGCCTCCCTCGCGGTACCGCATCCCCAGCCGCCGCGCCTGGAAGGCTCCAGCGTTGCTGCAGGAGTGCGTCTCGCTGTACCCTCCGCGGCCGGGCATCCAGGTCTCGATATCGTAGGTCTTGGCCATCCCCTGACCAAGGTCTCCTCCGCAGAGCAGGACCACGCGGTGGGGCAGGCCCAGCGTCTGGACGAGCCTCTCCTCCAGGCCGGTCATGTACTCGTGCTCCTCGAAGGAGCGCTCGGGATGGGAGTACGAGAACATCTCTATCTTGAAGAACTGGTGCACGCGGTAGAGGCCGCGGACGTCTCGCCCGTAGGAGCCGGCCTCGCGCCTGAAGCACCACGATACCCCGCCGTACCGCAGGGGCAGCGCATCGGCGTCCAGCGTCTCGCCCATGTGGTAGGCCGCCAGGGGCTGCTCGCTCGTTCCGATCAGGGCCAGGTCCTCGTCCTCGATCTTGTAGGTCTGCTGGGTGTCCAGGGTGGCCCCGCCCCACGCTCCGGTTATGACCTCGCTGCGCACGAGCATCGGGGTGCCCAGGAGCGTGAAACCCTCCGAGACGAGGAGGTCTGTCGCGAGCCTCGCCAGCGCCATCTCCAGCAGCACGCCGTCGCCGCGCATGAAGTAGTGCCGCGACCCCGAGGCCCTGGCGCCGCGCTCGAAGTCCAGGATCCCGAGCCTGGCGCCGAGGTCGACGTGGTCCTGCGGCGCGAAGCCGAACTCGCGCGGCTCCCCCCAGGCGCGAACGACGACGTTGGCCGAGGCGTCCCCGCCGTCGGGGACCGAGTCGTCCGGATGGTTGGGCAGCGCCCGCAGCAGGTCGTTGAGCTCTGATTCCGCCTCAGAGAGCTCGGGCTGCAGCTCCTTGAGCCGCTCGGAGATCCCGCGCGTCTCCGCGATGCGCGCCTCCCTCTCGGCCCCGGACAGGCGCGCTATCTCGCCCGAGGCCCGGTTCTGCTGGGCGCGCAGCCTCTCGATCTCGGCGAGCTGCGCCCTCCACCGCGCGTCGGAGTCGAGCACCGCGTCGATCACGCCTGGGTCCCTCCCGCGCTTCCGAAGCCCGGCCCTGTAACGCTCTGGGTTCTCGCGGATCTGCTTCAACTCGAGCATCGTTATCCCCCCGTGGCCAGGATCTCGGCCGCGGCTGCCTCGCCGCCGCCGCAGGCAGGACCCCCTACCTTCGGCAGCACGGCTTCCAGCGCGCGCAGCCCGGCGAGCACGGCCTCGTCCGGCACCCATCCCAGGTGCCCGAACCTGAATATCTTGCCCCTCATCCGTCCCGGGCCGCCCGCGAGCACGACACCGTGCTCGGCGCTGAGCCTGCCGAGCAGATCCTTCACGTCAACCCCCTCCGGCACCCACACCGCGGTGACCGCCTCGCTGGCATCTTCCTCCCGGGGAACGACCCGCAGCCCGAGGGCGCGTACCCCTGCCCGCACCGCCCTCGCGGTGCGGCGGTGGCGCTCCCACCTGGCCTCCAGCCCCTCGGCCTCGACCATCCGGAGCCCGGCGCGGAGCGCGTAGGCGACGCTGATGGCCGGGGTGAACGGGGTGTACGCTTCCCGATCCCCGAGCTCGGCCCGCGCCTGCTCGAACGACCAGTAGAACCTGGGCAGCCGGGCCGAGCCGGCCGCCTCCCACGCTCGGCTGGAGAGGCCTACCAGCGCGATCCCGGGCGGCGCCATCAGCGCCTTCTGCGACGCGGTGATCACCACGTCTACTCCCCACTCGTCTGTGCGCAGCTCGATGGCTCCCGCCGAGCTGACCGCGTCCACGACCATCATCGCTGGCGATTCGCGCACCACCGACGCGATCGCGCCAAGGTCGTTGCGCACACCTGTCGAGGTCTCGCTGTGCGCGACCAGGACCGCCCGCGCCGCCGGCGTCCCCCGGAGCGCGGTTCGCACCGCCTCGGGGTCGACCGCCTCCCCCCAGGGAACCTCAACCCTGTTCACCCTGACCCCGAAGGCCTGGGCAATATCGGCGAACCGGTCGCCGAACGCACCCCCGCAAACCGCGACCACGCTGTCCCCAGGAGAGAAGAGGTTGACGACCGCAGCCTCCAGCCCGCCTGTGCCCGAGGCCGCGAACGGCAGGACGGCATTGCGGGTGAGCAACACCCGCTTCGCCGCGTCGAGCGTGTCGGCCAGCAGTTGGGCGAACGCTTTGGTTCTATGGCCGATCATCTGGCCGGCGGACGCTGCCAGCACCTCGTCGGGGAGCGGGGTAGGGCCGGGAATGAGCAGATATTGCCGCACTATCGACCTCCTTGGCCGGCGCACTGACCGCCTAGAATAGAAAACCCCGTCTCGTCAGAGACGGGGGGGTCCCGCGGTGCCACTCTGGTTCCAGGGCATGGATCGGCCCGGACGCTCGCTGCGCTGTACCGGGCGCGCCCGGGGGCTTGGGCCGGCCGACGCGGCACCTCTCGCCTGATCCGGCGTTCTTCCCTCAGCTCGGGAGTGGATTCGGTCGCGGCCCCGCCCGGCTCGCACCGCCCGCCGGGTCTCTCGGTCAGACGGACCGCCGCCTACTGCTCTCCGTCATCGCCCATCTGGCGTTTGTCACATGGTAGCACCGGCGGGAGGGCGGCACAAGCGGAGGAACTCACTCGGTAGGTGCTGCTGGCGCGGCGGCCGGCTGAACGGCCGCCGCCAGGACGACGAAGAACACTGCGAGCGGCCCGATGCTGACCGTCGATATCGCATCGAACAGCCCGTGGGCGACAGCGGCTACCAGCGCCGCCAGCGCAGGGGCAGTTCTGGGGCTCACGTTCCTGAATGCCGTCATGAGAGACGCCGCCAGCAGGGACACGTACGCTACCGCGGCCGGTAGGCCGGCCCCGGCAGCGACAGACAGGACCTCGTTGTGCGCATGCGCCGGAGACAGATGAACTGGGATCTCAGGTACCTCTACGGAGCGATCGGAGGGCTCTAAGTACTCCCTGTAGGTAGCAGGAAAGGCAGAGAGTCCCACTCCAACATAGGCATGATCTCGGATCACCCTCAGGGTGTTCTTCCACACCACAAGCCTCTCGGGAAAGCCGGTACCAGGCGTTAGCCCTGTGACGATTGCCTGCGCCCAGAGGCCCCTGCCGGAGTGCTCGGGCAGGTACTGCCGGACGATCGATCTGGTAAGTGGTAGTGAGAGCGTGACGACGGCCGCAAGCACTACCGTGGTAAGAGCGCAGGCCACGGCGCGGGGCCGGTGCCTCGCTGTCAGGAGAGACCACGTGACCAGCCCGGCCGCAACCCCCAGAATAGCCCACCTGCTCAGCGTGCAGATCAGCCCGAACACGCCCGCTCCAATCGCGATGGCAGCAACCCACCTGAGCCGCTCGACGGCTCCAAGTGCCAGCAGCAGCCCGATCTCGAGGCCATACGCGTAGATCCCGACTGGCGCTTGGCCCATGCTGAATCTGCGGAACTCCCCCAGCTCCGGGTGGGAGACCCATAGGTAGCTGGCCAGGCCCAGGGCTGCCGCCAAGGGCAGCGCGGCGCACGCCCAGCGATACAGCACACCGGTCATCTCAGGGTCTTGATTGAGCAGCCTGTACGGCACCTGATACGCGAAGTAGGCCGCAACTGCCAGGCCTGCCGCCGCAGCCAGCGACGCGAGCGGACTCCTCGCAAACGGGGAGGCCACCAGTGATAAGAGCACCAGTGCGGCCAGAGGGGCGTCGAGAGGCGTGCGAACCCAGAGACGGCGGTCTCTTCGGGCCGCGTAGCTAAGCGCAAGCGCGGCCACGATCCCGGCGTCGAGAGGGATGGAGAGCCCTGCGATCGCGGCCGCGGCGCGTGTGCCGTTGCGGCGCATTACGATTGGGCCTCGTCTGCCAGCCCGGTTCTGACGAAGACCAGCGGCGCGAGCCATACCGCCCACAGCCCCATGATCGCATAGCGGACGAACCTGAACAGCATCGCTACCTCCTCGGGCTCCCTCGGGAAGATCGCGCCCAGCCCTACCCGCAGCAGCACGAGCACTGCCAGCCCGATCGCCAGCCGGGCGAGCCTTTTCGGCCACGGCCCGCGCGGATCGAAGCGCGCGCCGCGCCGGGCTACCGCGAACCCCACGCCCGCGCCGAAGGCGATGCCCATTATCGCGAACTGCCCGTCCCTCCTGCGCGGGTCGGTCGCCGTACGGCCTGCCGCGGGCGGGCTTGCCGCCGCGGCCTGGGCCTCCCAGCCCGGCGGATCCGCAACCCCTGCCAGCGCCCCACCCACGGCGGCAGCGGCACCCAGCATCACCGCCGTGAGCAGGCAGGCGGCCCCTATCTGGGCGGGGAGGGATCTGGGCCCCAGCCACGCCGACAGTCGCGGCTCAGCCCACACATAGACCACCCATACGGCGACGCCGGCCGCCCACCCGGCGAGCACGTCGCCTGGGAAGTGGACTCCCAGGTAGAGCCGTGAGACGGAGATCCCCAGCACGAGCACCGCCGCTGCCGGGTATGCCCACCGTCCCCTGGTGAGGCGGGCGAGCGTGCCCCAGACCACGGTCGCGGTCTGGGCGTGGCCGGAGGGCAGGCCGTAGGACGCCTCGGCCGCGATCGCCTTCACGCCGGGCTCCACCCAGTAGGGGCGGGGCGAGTGAAAGGCCCACTTCAGGAGGCCGTTGGTGAAGTCCGAGAGGATGAGGACGGCGAGCAGGCGCAGCCCGAGCGAAGCGCTGACGCACCAGTACAGGAAGGGGACCAGGATCATGAAGAACTCCTCCGTCCCCAGGAAGGAGAGGAACTTCATCAACGTGTCGAGGCCGGGGCTGTGCTCCTGCAGTGCCAGGATGATGCCGATCCCCCACTGGCTGGCGCTATCCATGCGGGCCTCCTCCACTCAGGCGCGGTCTGTGCTACGGAGCGCTTGCGATCCACACATTCCAATGGAACGTGCCTGGGCCGCGCGAGACCCCGCGCAGTTCGGGCCTGTGCAGCAGCAGCGGAAACCAGTCGCCCAGCCTCACCGCCACCGCCTCTTCGTAGAACCTGCGCTGCGCCCTCTCCCAGATCGACGCGCGCACCCGTGGGTCGGTGTGGCGTGCCAGCAGCCGAAGGTGCGCCGCCATCTCCCTGTCCTCGTACCAGCCCGGCCAGCCCGGCTGTAGCGGCAGCAGGAAGACCGGATCGGGCACGAACGCGAAGGTCGTCGCGAAGACGTCCCATCCCTCGGGGCGGCTGCGGCGGCCCACCAGGCTGGCCCAATCCATGACCTGCAGTTCAACCGTCAGGCCGGCCCTCTCGAGTTGGGACCTCGCGATCGTTGCCGCGGTCAGGTGGTGGGGCATCTCGCTGCTCACCATCCAGCGGACCGGCTGCCCTCGATACCCTGCCTCTTCCAGCATTCGACGGACCTGTGCGGGATCACGCTTGGAGTAGAGATCGAGCCCGGCCTCGCTCCACAGGGCGTGGCCGCGGGGGAAGAAGGAGGGCGTGGCGCGCCAGAACTGAGTCGGGCCGTAGGTTCCCCTCAGGACCGCCTCCTCGTCTATCGCGGCCGCGACCGCGCGCCGTACCGCCCGGTCGGTCATCAGCCCCTGGCGGTGGTTGAAGGCGAAGCCCGCCCACGCGGGGGTAGATATCACGAGCGGCACCGCGGTCCGCGCTCCGCGCAGTCTCGGGAACTCATCGTGGGGGATCGAGTGCGCGAAGTGGTAGTCGCCCCGCATCACGCCAGCCACCCGGACGGAGGCGTCCGGCACGGGTAGGAACAGGATGGTCTGGACGTGGGCCTCGCGCCGCCCGGCCATGCCGTCCGGCGGCTCCTCCCTCGGGGAGTAGCGCTCGAACCGCTCGAGCCGGATCTGCACGTCCGGTGCGTGGTCGGCAAGCCTGTACGGGCCGGTGCCTATGAAGCGTCGAACGATCCCTCTGCCCGCCTCGTCGATGACTTCCCTGGGGTAGATCACGGCCCCCTGGCTCGGGATCGCGAGCGCGAGCGGGACTAGGCCGTTCGGCTCGCGCAGGCGCATCACGACCGTGTGGGTGTCCGGCGCTCCCAGGTAGTCGACGGCGCCGAAGAGGTCTCTCCCCCGCGCCGCGATCTGCCCCCATCGCGACAGCGATGCCACCACGTCTCCCGAGTTCATCTCACGGCCGTGGTGGAACATGACCCCGCGGCGCAGGAAGAAGGTGAAGGTGCGGCGGTCCGGGCTGAGGCTGTGGCGCTCCACCAGCATCGGCCGCGCCTCGTACGAGCCGGAGAGGGCGAACAACCCTTCGAAGATGTGTATCGCGACGTCCTGCGTCGGCCCGCCGGTCGTCATGTGGAGGTCGAGGGTGGGCGGCTCGCCCGTGTGGGCGACGCGCAGCACGCCGCCGCGCTGCGGCCTCTCCCGGGCGGTCACCGCACCCCCGGCCGGCAAATAGGCCAGAAGCAGGGCGGCCGCCAGCGCCAGCAGGCCGCCGTGGGCGACTAGACGTCGAAGATGATGCGGGCCGACCATCCGTCGCCCTGCTCGACCCTGAGCATGTGGTGGGTGGCCGCCTTGACGTCCTTGCGGATGAAGTGCCTGGCCGGATCGAAGGGCTCCCCGTGGAGCGTCGCCCGGAGGCGGCCTTCCCCGAGGTGGTCGATCACGAAGACCCTGGGCACGAACTCATCGACGCTCAGGACGAGGAGCAGGTCGTTCAGCCAGGCGACCAGGAGCCCTTCGAGATCGTCGGCTTCCACCGCCCGCTCAGTCCACGCGCGGTTCTCCACGGAGCGCGGATCGACGATGAGAGAGAGCATCGCCTCGGCCGCGGTCTCGAAGAGCTCCACCGCGGTCTCGGCCCGTACGACAACGCCCACGTCGGCCGTGTGCTCTATCGCCTCGAACTGCCCCATCACCGGTATAATACATGGAAGCGGGTGCCGCCGCTCAGGCGGTCCCAAACAGGCCGGGGGCAGGAGGGGGGTGGTGCCGTGACAGAGCATGATCGCGTCAGGCTCACGTCGATGGTCGCGTGCGCCGGCTGAGCGTCCAAGCTGCCGCCCGGCGACCTGGCGTACGTGCTGCGCCACATACAACCCAGTGACGATCCGAACCTCCTGATCGGGTTCGAAAAGGGCGACGATGCCGCGGTCTACCGGCTGTCCGACGAGATCGCGGTCGTGCTTACCGTCGACCTCTTCACACCCGTTGTGGACGACCCGTACCAGTACGGGCTGATCGCCGCCGCCAACGCCTTCTCGGACATCTACGCGAAGGGGGGACGGCCTCTCCTCGCGCTTAACGTGGCGGGCTTCCCGCGGAGGCTCCCGCTGGAGATCCTGGCCGAGATGTTGCGTGGGGGCGCCGACAAGGCCGCCGAGGCCGGCGTGATTATCGTTGGAGGCCACACTATCGACGACGCCGAGCCGAAGTACGGGCTCGCGGTCACCGGGTTCGTCCACCCCTCGAAGATCGTGACCAACGCGGGAGCTCGGCCGGGAGACCTGCTCTACCTGACCAAGCCGCTCGGGCTGGGAGTCATCACTACAGGAATCAAGCAGGAGAAGACGCCTCCGGGGGTAGCGGCCGAGGCGGTACGCGTGATGGAGACGCTCAACCGTGAGGCCTCCGAGGCGATGCTGGAGGCCGGCGCGCATGCCTGCACCGACGTGACCGGCTTCGGGCTGCTGGGCCACATGCACGAGATGGTCGAGGCGGCAGGCACCGGGGCCCTGGTGGCTCTGCCTGCCGTGCCGGTCCTGGACGGCGCGCGCGCAGTAGCGACCCTGGGCGCCGTGGCAGGGGGCACCGCGCGCAACCTGGAGTGGCTGGAGGACAAGGTCGCCTGGGACGCCGAGATCGACGAGATCTCCAGGACCCTGCTGGCTGACGCGCAGACCTCGGGCGGGCTGCTCATCGCGATCCCTCCCGAGAGGGCGGGCGTGCTCGAGGAGGCGCTGCGCGGGCGCGGCGTCGAGACCGTCGCAAAGATCGGGGCAATCACGGGGCGCGGGGATCGCGCGATCAGGGTGACGGTCTAGCCGTTGCCGTGTGGGCGCATGGCCCGGCCCGCCGTGAAGATGTGCTGTTGGGCGTACCCGGCCAGGGGGCCGAAGCGGCCGCGCGCCCACTCGCGGATCGCGCGGGGCGTGCTGCGCCGTCCGCCGAAGTACCAGCGCTCGACCGTGCGCTGCACCCATACGTCCACCGGAAACGCCTCGCCGAAGCCGTAGGCGAAGAGCGTCACGCAGTCCGCGACCTTGTCGCCCACTCCGGGCAACTCCATCAGCGCGGCCCGGGCCTGCGGGTACGGCATGCGGCCGACCGACTCCAGGTCTAGGCCGCCTCCAGCCGCGGCTCTTGCGACAGCCCGAACGTAGGCCGCCCTGTAGCCCAGCTCGCAGGCGCGGAGGTCGCTGAGGGAGGCGCCGGCGAGCCGCTGCGGCGAGGGGAAACTCCACTCGTCGGCGTGAAGGCCGCCCCCTGCAGCCGGTATGGGGTCGCCGAACCTTCTCGCCAGCAGGCGGATCGCCCTTCGGATCTTGGGGATGTTGTTGAAGGCAGAGACTATGTAGGAGATCAAGCACTCCCAGGGGTCCTGCCGCATTATCGCGATGCCCGAGGTGGCCGAGAGCGCCGCGCCCAGCCTTGGGTCGCGCCGGAGGCGACGCTCGATCTCCCGGAGCGGCTCGTCGGCCCCGAGATGGCGGGCGAGAAGTGCGGGGGAGCCCGGTGGCCCTTCCCACTCCACGAGGAGTCGCTCGCCCGACTGCCGCACGGCCGCGACCGTACCCAGGACCACTCCGCGCCACCCGCCGGAGGCCTCCGACCACCGGAAGCACTGCCCGCAGGAGAGCGTGCGGGTCAGGTCGTAGGGCCGGGACGCGCTCACCTCCACCGGCGCACTCACTGCGCGGCAATGAGGCCGGCGTCCAACACCAACTGCGACCAGGTCTCCATGGCCCCGTAGGCCGCGCGTACCTCAGCCGCGGTCGCCAGGGTCCCGGTCAATCGGTCTGCCTCGCGGATGGAGACCTCGCCGGAGTGCACGTCTACGAGGTGGACCAGCCCGAAGTGGACGGCTCCGACCGGGTTGTCGTCGTCGTTCAGCACTCCGACCATCCGCGCCGACCACGCCCCTGGGACCACCAACTCCTCGGCAAGCTCCCTGCGCAGGCCGGCGGCTATCAGGTCTTCCGCGCCGTCGACGTCCGCTCTCGCCACGTGTCCTCCCACGCCGACGGAGAAGAGGCCGTGCAGCCGCCCCTCGCCCCCCGTGCTGGTGCGCTGGAACAGCATGTAGAGGCCGTCGCGGCGCACGACGAGGTAGGGGATCACCTGCTTGAGGGAGGGATCCTCCTCCACGTCGCCCCTGCGCCGGAAGAACCCATAGCGGCGGATCCGATCGATGTACTCATCGAGCCCAGCGCAGACGACCCCCCGGAAGGGGCCCGCCCACATGAGGTCTCGCCTCGGGACTACCAGGATCTCCTCGTCGCTGCCCATGTTCGCACCGTCATCCGTCCGTCTGGACGGTCCAAGACCTCAGCGAGTCGGGGTCTTGGCTCGCGTAGACGAACTTCGCGATGATCGCGCCGCTCCTCTGGCGGATCCGCGGCAGCAGGAGGGGAATGTCCGGGAGCAGCGGCGTCGATGCCAGTTCCCGCGGCGAGACCCACCTGAGAGGCCCTTCCTCGGAAGGCCTTACGGTGCGGCTCCTGGCGCGACCCGTGAACAGGAAGATCGCCCAGTGTTCACGGGTGGATCGGACGACGACGGTCGCGATCCCGCGGAACCGCAGCCGGATCCCGAGCCCGGTCTCCTCCAGCAGCTCCCGCTGTGCCGCCTCCCTGGGGTCCTCTCCGAGGTTCACCTTGCCGCCGGGCGCGTTCCAGAGCCCGGCATCGGGCTCGCGCCTCCTCTGGATCAGCAGGAGGTCGTCCCCGGAGAACACAAAGCACAACGTCCGAACATAGACGGCCGCGGGGCCCTCTGGGTGATCGTGGGGCCGGAGGAGCCCCATACTAGCGGTAGTAGGCCATCCGCATCGCCCGGCGCATGCTCTCCAGCGTCTCTTCGGCGACGGCGCGCGCGCGGCGGCTGCCCTCCGCGACGATCTCGTCCACGTAGCCGGGCCGGGCCGCGTTCTCTTCCCTCCGCCGGCGGATCGGGGCCAGGAATGCGTTGAGCGCCCCGGCCAGCCGTCGCTTGACCTCCACGTCCCCCACGCGTCCCGCGCGGTAGCGCTCCTTCAGGTCCTCTACCTCCGCCCTGTCCGGGTTGAAGGCGTCGTGGTAGGTGAAGACGGGGTTCCCCTGGACCGTGCCCGGATCGGTGGGATGGATGCGCTTGGGGTCCGTGTACATGCGCATGACCCTCTGCGTGACGGTCTCCTCGTCGTCGGAGAGGTAGATGACATTCCCCAGCGACTTGCTCATCTTGGCCTTCCCGTCGGTCCCCGGCAGCGTGCCCACGTCGCCCACGAGCGTCTCCGGCTCGGGAAGGACCGGCCCAAACGTCTCGTTGAACCGGCGCGCCACCTCGCGGGTCAGCTCCAGGTGCGATGCCTGGTCCCTGCCTACCGGCACTATCTCCCCGCGCACGCTCAGGATGTCCGCGGCCTGCAGCACCGGGTATCCGAGCAGCCCGGCGGACGGCTGCCTTATGTGGAGGTCCTTCATGACCTCCTTCAGCGTGGGCACGCGCTGAAGCCGGGGCACGGTCACCAGCATCGACAGGATCAACTGGATCTCGGGAATCTGAGGAACCGCCGACTGCAGGAAGATCGTGGAGCGCGAGGGATCTATCCCCACGCTCAGGTAGTCGAGCACGATCTCGCGGATGTTGCCCTCGATCTCCTCGAGGTTCTCGAGCCGCGTGGTCAGGATGTGGTAGTCGGCCAGCAGGAAGAAGCAGTCGTAGTCGTCCTGCAGTCGGACCCGGTTGGCGAGCGTTCCCACGAAGTGGCCGAGGTGAAGCTTCCCGGTGGGGCGGTCGCCGGTCAACAGCCTTCCCTTCTTCATGTTGCTCCTCCCTGTCCCGATGCTGCCGGGCTTCCATCCGGAATAACCCTTTCGGGGTCGCCCTCCCGGATCCCCCGCCCCAGCCGGGCCAGCTCGCCCTCGAACCTCTCCAGGGCCGCGAGGATCGCTTCGCGGTTGGCGGCGCAGATCTCGACCCACATCGCCGGGGGGCTGTGCGCGATGCGCGTCATCCCGGACATCGCCGGTCCGCTCACCGCCAGCGCCTCCCCAGACGCCGCTCGCAGCAGGGCGACGCTCACCAGGTAGGGCAGATGGCTGACCTGCGCCACGAACTCGTCGTGGGAGCGCGGATCGAGGAGCATCGGCCGCATCCCAATCCGGCGGACACAGGCCTCGACGAGGGTCACAGCGGTTCGACTGGTCTGCCTCGTGGGGGTCAGCACGAACGGCCGCCCGGTGAGCAGTCCTGCGTCGGCCGCCTCGATTCCCCGGCCCTCGCTGCCAGCCATCGGATGGCCGCCGACGTAGCGGACTCCTCCGGGCAGCGCCCCCTGAAGCGCCTCGACGATCGGGGCCTTCACGCTGCCGACGTCGGTCAGCACGGCCCCCCGCCGCATCAACCGCGCCGCGGCCGTTGCGGCCTCGACGATCCGAGACAGCGGCGTGGCTATCACCACGAGGTCGGCGCCCGCGACTGCGCCCAGATCTGTGCCCCCGTCGTCTATCGCGCCCCTTCGAACGGCGGCGTCCGCGGCGGCACCATCGGTGTCCACGCCCACCACCCTCGAGCCGGCGGCGCGGAGCGCGAGCGCCAGGGAGCCACCCACCATCCCCAGCCCGACGACCGCCGCGGCCCTGGGAAAGCCTGCCGTCTCTGGAGCTGCTCTATCCTCCGTATCCACCGCGCCACGCCGGCCGCCGGAAGAGACCTCCCCGCCGCTTGCGGGGACTGCTCCCGGTCCTCGGCCCTCTTGAATGGCCCGAGCATATCACGCGCCGAAGCAATCTCTCAAGGAGCGAGAGGCGCGCGCAGGAGGTCTAGACCGGGCGCCGAACATCATGCATTTAAGGGCAAGAGAGACCGGTGCCAGGGGAGGCCAACGAGATGAGGAACGGAGTCAAGTTGGAAGAGGCACTGCGCGACCTCGATTCCACGACGCGGCGCGAGTTTCTGAAGAAGGCTGCCGCGGTGGGCATCACCGCGGCAGCTGCCCAGGCCGTGCTGCTCAAGGAGCCCACCGTGGTGACGGCCGGGCCCAGCCCGAAGCGGGGCGGCACGATACGGATCCTGAGCCACCAGGAGGTGGCCAGCCTGAGCCCCGACGACATCGGCCCCACGATGCAGTGGAACATCATCACGCAGATACACAACGCGCTCGTGGAGGTTAACGACAACTACGTCGTCGAGCGGGTCCTGGCGTCGAACGTCCAGGCGGCCAAGGACGGATCGTCCTACACCTTCAACCTGCGCAAGGGCGTCAAGTTCCAAGACGGGACCGAGTTCACCGCCGACGACGTCAAGTACACCTTCGAGTTCCACATGAACCCGGACAACGCGACGGTCATGGGTGTCCAGTTCAAGGCCGTGGACAAGGTGGAGACCCCGGACAAGTACACCGTAGTGGTCAAGATGAAGGAGCCCAACGCCGCCTTCCTGCGGCTTGGCGCCACGACCTTCATCGTGCCGGCCCGCTACCACGGTCGGATAGGGGAAAAGGCCTACAAGGCCGCCCCGGTAGGCACCGGCGCCTTCCGTCTGCGGGAGTGGAGGCCGGCGGAGTTCACCGTCGTCGAGGCGTTCGACCAGCACTTCCGCGGACGCCCCAACGTGGACTTCGTCCGGCAGGATGTCGTGCCTGACCCGTCGGTGCGCGCTATTGCCCTGCGAACCGGTACGGCCGACTCGTCCTTGTGGCCGCTGCTCTCGGAGGACAACCTGCGCTTCGAGGCCGATCCGGGGTACACCACCTTCCGCACCTCGAGTTTGGCGGTCAACCACTTCCCCCTCAACAACGAGCACCCGATCCTCTCGGACAAGCGCGTGCGCCAGGCGATGCTGCACGCGATCGACCGCCAGCGCCAGATCGACGACGTCTTCCGGGGCACCGCGTCCGTCGCGCACTCCATCTTCCCGCCCGCGCTGCAGTACTGGTACGAGAAGGGCGTCAAGCAGTACCCCTACAGCGTAGATCGCGCCAGGGCGCTGATGGAGGAGGCCGGCTGGCGGATGGGGCCGGGCGGAGTCCGCGTGAAGGACGGGCAGCGCTGCACGTTCACATGCGCGGTGATTACCGGGGACCGGGCGCGACGCCCGCAGGCCGAGATTGCCCAGCAGGAGCTGGCGGCCGTGGGAATCGACATGCGCATCGTGGAGCGGCCGGTCGCCACGATCCTATCGCAGCTTCCAAGGGGCGAGCTGGACGCCTCGCTGTTCAACTGGACCTACAACGGCGGCGGGGGAGAGCCCGACCCGTCGGCTACGCTTCGCGTGGGTGCCGCGCGGAACTTCTCGCGCTTCAAGAACCAGCGGGTAGAGGAGCTGCTGCCCGCCGGGCTACGCGAGGTTGATCCCGCGAAGCGTAAGAGGATCTACAGCGAGGTCCAGAAGATCGTCGCGGAAGAGGTCCCGTTCCTCTACATCATGTACTGGGACTGGTTCGTGATCATCAACAAGAGGATCAAGGGGCTGCCCACCTCGACGCAGTCGGGGTCCACGATCATCCGCGACGCCTACAAGTGGTGGATCGAGTAGACAGGCCAGTGCTCGAAGCTCGACAGACCCACGGGGGGCCCGGCGATGGGCGCCGGCCCCCCGTGGCCTACCTCTGGATCGCGGGCTGGATCAAATGCTGAGATACCTGGCCTCGCGCCTGATGCAGGGCGCAATAGTCATCCTGCTGGTCAGCGTCGGGACCTTCTCCATGATGCACCTGATCCCGGGGGATCCCGTGGATCTCATGGTGGGGGAAGCCCAGATCACGCAGGAGCAGCTCGACCTGATCCGCAAGAAGTGGGGCTTCGACCGGCCGATCCACGAGCAGTACCTCGCGTGGATCGGCAACATGGCCCGGGGCGACTTCGGGCAGTCGGTCGTGCGTACGGGCGTGCCGGTTCGCGTGATGATCGGCGAGGCCGCCGTGGTCACGGCGAAGCTCAACCTGCTGGCGTTCTTCATCTCGATAGCGCTTGCCCTTCCGTTCGGGATCGCCGCGGCCGTCAGGCGCTACTCCGGCTTCGACTACGCCGTCATGGTCTCCTCAACGCTCGGCCTGGCCCTGCCCAACTTCTGGATAGGCCTGATGCTGATAGTCCTGTTCTCGCTTCTGTTGGGCTGGCTGCCGCCGTTCGGCCTGCCGTCGTGGAAGGGTTACGTCTTGCCCGTGGCGGTAATCGTTGCGAACCAGACCGCGCTGCTGGCCCGGATGATGCGCGCCTCGACGATCGAGGGCATAGGGGAGGACTACGTTCGCACGGCGCGCGCCAAGGGACTCGCGGAGGGAGTGGTGGTCTCCAGGCATGTTGTGCGCAACGCCCTGCTGCCGGTCATCACCGTGATCGGCTACCGAATCGCGTTCCTCCTGAGCGGCACGATCGTCATCGAGAACGTGTTCGCGCTGCCGGGGCTGGGTCAGTTGTTCATCGAGTCCGTGAACCGCGTGGACTATCAGGTTGTCCAGGCGATCGTCCTGCTGCTCAGTGTGCTCGTGGTGCTGGGCAACCTGATCACCGATCTGGTATACGGATACGTCGATCCGCGAATCCGCATAGGTTGACCTGATGACACAACGAGAGACCGCGATCCCAGAGCCCTACCGCAGGTCGGAGTTCTCGCGCGCCTGGCGTCGGTTCAAGCGCTACCGCCCCGGGTTGTTCGGCATGTTCTTCATCCTGGCGCTGATAGTCCTGGCGACGATCCCGGACCTGCTCTCCCCCCACTCGCACACCCAGATCTTCCGGGGGATGCGCGGCGCGCCGCCCTCGTGGTCACACCCGCTCGGATTCGACCACATAGGACGCGACATGCTGAGCCGAACGATATGGGGCTCGCGCGTCGCCCTCATCGTGGGGCTGCTGGCGACCGGGATCTCGGTCGTGGTGGGGGTGGCGGTAGGCGCCACCTCGGGCTATCTCGGCGGGAGGGTGGATGCGGCGCTGTCGCGGGTCGTGGACACGCTGATGGCCTTCCCCATCCTGGTGCTGCTGATCACGCTCTCGGCGGTCCTGGGGCCAAGCCTGGTAACGGTCGTGGTGATAATAGGGCTCACCGGTTGGGCTCAGTACGCGCGTGTCGTGCGCGCCGACGTGCTCAGCCTGCGGGAGCGCGAGTACACGCTCGCGGCGCGCGCCGCCGGCGCAGGCGACGCCCGGATCATCTTCCGACACATCCTGCCCAACGTGATGGGGCCTGTGATCGTGCTGGCGAGCTTGGGCATCGGGGGCATCATCATCCTGGAGTCGGCGCTCTCGTTCCTGGGGCTGGGTGTGCAGCCTCCGACCGCCTCTTGGGGAGGGATGCTCTCCGACGGGCGGGCCTTCATCCTGATCTACCCGCAGATCGCGATCGCGCCGGGCGTGATGATCTCGCTGACGGTGCTGGCCTTCAACCTTCTGGGCGACGGACTGCGCGACGCCCTCGACCCTCGCCAGAAGGACGCCTCTCTGGACGGATAGGCCTGCGGGGCGGCGTCGGGCACGTCGCCCTCTAGGAGGACGCCCCCGGCACGTAGGCCGTCTCCGGGTCTAGCGGCCAGATAGGCCGCCTCACCCTACCGAGCGTGAAGTGCGCAAGGTTGGACGAGCACAGCCCCGGCGGGTCTGTGGTGACTATCCCGGCGGCCAGGGGCTCGTAGGCCGCCCGGAAGTGCGCGCTCGACTTCAGTCCGACGATCCTGCACCTGTGGACGTCGATCCCGTGCAGCAGGAACGGCTCGACGTCGAGCACCTGGGATCGCCGGCTGACCACCACGATCTCAACGCCTCCCGCTGTCAGCCGGGCCGACCTGCCGAGATCGACCGGCCACCCCCGACCCATCGGCCCTGAGAGTCGGAACTGCCCGTCGGCGAGGCTCTTCACGTAGACCTCGATCTCCAGCGGGTCGCCGTGCATCCGATCGTGCCTGCCCCCAAGGGCCACACTGATCCGGGCGCCGGCGCCTGCCCGGTGGGCGGCCTCGGCGATCTCGGGGTCGTAGACGGTGCCGAACGCGCTGTCGGTGAGCCCGGCCTCCAACATCGCCCGGAGCAGGTGGGTGCCGTCTCCGGGTGCGCCCCCGCCTGGGTTGTCGCTGGTCTCGTTTATCACGATCGGGCCCCCGTCCCCCGCGGCGCGAAGCGCCTCGGCCACCGCCTCGGCCGGCATCGGGTAGATCCTCCGGAACCCCTCGCGGCGCGCCCATACCTCGCCTGCCACCTCCCTGGCGACACGCCTTGCCAGCGTCGGGTCGCCGTCGGTGATGACTATTACCGAGGACGCCGCCTCCGGGACATTGCTGTAGGGAAAGCCGTGCATCAGCGCGCAGTCCAGCACCCCGGGCTCCTGCTCGAAGCGATGGCAGATCTCGTTGATCGCGCGCACCGGCTCCAGCCCCGACGGCGCCGGCGTGATCAGCAGCGGCAGCACCTCAAGGGCCATCGAGGGCCGGATCCGCCCATCGAGCACTCCGACCAGGAACCCCATCGCCTCGCAGCCGCGCTCGTAGGAGTCGGTATGCGGGTACTCGTGCACGGTGAACAGGCCGGTGGCGAGGCTCGCCATCTCCGGGGTCACGTTGCCGTGGAGGTCGAGGGTCACGGCGATCGGCGCGTCGGGGCCGACGACGCCGCGCACAGCGGCGAGAACCGCTCCCTCGAGGTCGTCGGCCGGCTCGGCGACGCCGGCGCCGTGCAGCGCCAGGCACACCGCATCGACCGGCATCGCGGCGCGGATCCCGTCCGCCAGCTCCCCAAGCATCGCGTCGTACGCCTCGCGGGTGATCGTACCCCAGGGCTCGGTGCTGGCCGCGAAGGTGGGGATCAGCGTCACACCAAGCCGTGAAGCGGTCTCTATCATCCCTCCAAGCGAGGCCCGGGTGCCGCCGAACTTCGCCAGCAGCTCCTCTCCGCTGCACCAGATGCGCCCCTTGAACATCTCGAGCGTCGTGGGTGGACAGAAGGTGTTGGTCTCGTGGCTGATCTCTCCTACCGCGATCCGGTACAACTATCTCCCTCCCTTGGGAGCGGCGCTCCGCCGCCTAGCCGTCTATGGTCAGCGACTCGAGGTCGCGCGGGTAGTAGGTCAGGATCTCGACCCCGTCGTCCGTCACGAGCACCGTGTCGGAGTGCCGGAACCCGGCGAGTCCCGGGATGTAGATCCCGGGCTCGATGCTGAACACCATCCCCGGCAGCATGACGGTCTCGTCGCCCGTGTCCAGGAACGGCGCCTCGTGGATCCCGATCCCCAGCGCGTGGCCGGTGTGGTGGCGCCAGAAGTGCGCGAGCCCGCACCTCTCCAGATAGGCCCGCACCGCGCGATCCACCTCGGAGCAGGGGCGGCCGGGCCTGATCGCATCGAAGGCAGTCTCCTGCGCGCCGACCATCAAGCCGAAGAATCGGCGCTCGTCCTCCCCGACCGGGGCCACGATCATCGTCCGCTCCAGCTCGCTGCTGTAGCCCCCCACCGCGGCGGAGGCGCCGGTCACCAGCACGTCGCCGGGCCGGATGCGGGCATGGGTGGTCATGGCATGAGGGATGGCGGACTGCCTGCCGATTTGCCCCCGGTAACCGGCGTGGGCGCCGGGAAACGTCCAGGAGAGGGGCCGGTAGGCAGGGCCGAGCGTGCGAACCATGGCCATCGTCGCCTCGTGCGAGGCGCGCTGGCTCGCCTCGCTCTCGATCACCCCGGCCCGTGTGTAGTCCTGCAGCAGCCTGTGGGCCAGGTTGCCCCAGCGCACGCTCTCCCGGACCAGCGCTATCTCCTCGGGGGACTTGACCGTCATCATCCCCTCGACCAGATCCCGCATAGGGGTGATCAGGGCGTCCGGGAGCACCTCGCTGAGCCGCGGCCCGCGATAGCCCATCACGCCCGGATAGCCGTCGCCGTCGACCCCGATCCGGGCCGCAGAAAGGCCCATCTCTTCCGCCAGCTCCGCCAGCTGTGTCATGGGGTGCCTGTCGCCGGGATACTCCGGGTAGGCCGCTATCCGGTCCACGACGGCAAAGGCGGCGGCGTGCTCCTCCTCGAGACATGGGATGAAGAGCGCCGTCGCGTCGCCGGCCACCAGCAGCGCCGCCGGGCGTTCGGTCGCTATGAAGGCGAAGCCGGTCAGGTAGAAGATCTGGGCGGGGCCGAACAGCACGAGCGCCTCCTGGCCCCTGCGGCCCGCCTCCTCGCGTGCCGACGCGACCCGCCTTTGATGCTCCTCCGGGCTGATGAATAGCCTCATCCACTGCCTCCAGTCGGCGCTGCCGTGGCGTGCTTCTGAAGAGTTGCTGTTCTGTTCCGCACCGCAGGACTCCTGGCCGGCGCGCGAGAAAGTTGGTAAACTGAAGTTTAACACTCGCAGGGGATTGCCCGCGCCGGGAACGGCGCGGAACACGAGCGCTCTCAGGGGGGATAGGCATGCTGAGGATTTCCGCGGCACTCGTTGCCGCGCTGCTCCTGGCACTTACTGGAAGCGCCCCGGCACCTACCGCGGCGCAGGAGCGACCGCTCGTGGTCGCCCTGGGGGCGGAGCCACGCAACCTGATGGCGATGCGGACGGTGGACTGGACGACCAACGTCCAGCAGATGAACATCTACGACCGGCTCTACTTCTGGGATGGGATGCCGCCCCGAATCAAGCCCTCCCTGGCGGCCGAGTTGCCGCAGACGCCGGACGACCTCACGTGGATCATCAAGCTGAGGCCGGGAGTCAAGTTCCACAACGGAGACGCGTTCACGTCCGAGGCGGTGAAGTGGACGATCGAGTGGCTGCTGGATCCCAAGAACGAGTCCCACTACCGGCCGCGCTTCGCCTTCGTCGAGAGCGTGGAGACACCGGACCCGCTGACCGTGCGGATCCGAACGAAGGAACCCGCGCCGATCCTGCGCTACTGGCTTGTCGACTTCACGGTCCAGAACCCGAACTACGTCCGCCAGGTCGGAAACGACGTCGCCGCCCGGCAACCGATCGGGGCAGGACCGTACAGGTTCGTCCGCTGGGACCGCGACGAGCGCCTGGTGCTGGAGGCGAATCCGAACTACTGGAACAAGCCGCCCGCCATAAAGCGGGTGGAGTTCAGGTTCATCCCCGACTTCAGCGCGAGGCTGGCATCGCTGCTGGCGGGCGAGTCCGACATAGTCAAGGACATCCCGCCGGTGGCGGTGGAGCAGGTCAACCGGAGCGGCCGGGCCGAGGTGCGCGGCGTTGCTTCCTCTCGGATAAACTACCTGGCCCTCGTGAACTTCAAGCCCGGGCCGCTGCAGGACCGCAGGGTCAGGCAGGCGATGAACTACGCCATCAATGTGGACGAGATAGTCTCAAACCTGTTCAAGGGGCGCGCCACCCGCACCCCGGGAGCGCTCTCCTCGATCAACGAGAACGTCAACCCCAACCTTAAGCCCTATCCCTACGACCCGGAGCGCGCCGTCCAGTTGATCAAGGAGGCAGGCTACGACCCAACCAAGCTCGAGTTCACCCTCGACTCGCCGTCGGGCCGCTACCCGCTCGACAAGGAGGCCTCCGAGGCGATCGCCGCCTACCTGGGGCGCATAGGAATCAGGGTGCGTGTAGTGGTGAACGAGTGGGGCACCCACCTGGACAAGATCATCAACCGGAGGACCGGCGAGATGTTCTACCTTGGGTGGGGACCCGCGCTGGAGGCGCAGGGCACGATCGCGGAACTGTTCCGGCCCGAGCGCACCTACAGCGGGTTTGGCACGCCAAACCTCACGCTTGAGATCAACAGGGCGCTCCCGATCGTGGACGCCAAGAAGCGGCAGGCGGCGTGGCACCGCATCCAGGTCATGCTCTACACCGAGGCGCCGTGGGTGTTCCTG
>JBBIJB010000018.1:0-3849 GCA_037446215.1 Armatimonadota bacterium | reverse complement strand
GCGCGTGACCTGGCATCCGCACCCCGCGGAGAAGATCTACCTGCACGACGCAACATGGGCGAAGAGGTGAGGTCCGGACGCCCGACCAGGCGCTGATCCATGGTTCAGTTCGTTGCCCGTAGGCTGCTGGAGGCCGCGGTGGTGGTGCTTCTGGCCCTCACCGCGGTCTTCAGTCTGCAGTTCCTCGCCGGAGACCCGGTAAAGCTCTTCCTGCCGACCGACACGACTCCCAAGCAGATCGAGGAGTTCAGGGAGCGCCTCGGGTTCAATGATCCGTGGCTGGTCCAGTACGGGCGGTTCATGCGCGGGGCGATACGCGGCGACTTCGGGAACTCGCTGCGCCAGGGCGAGCCCGCGCTCGGATTGGTGATGCAGCGCTTACCCGCCACCCTCTCCCTGTCGGCGGTCGCGATGGCGCTGGCGCTGGGGGTCGCCATACCGGTGGGCGTCATCTCGGCGGCCCGGCGCAACTCGTGGTTCGACCACGCCGGCATAGGCGCCACCGTCCTCGGACAGGCGATCCCGGGCTTCTGGCTCGGGCTGATGCTGATCTACGTGTTCGCGGTGTGGCTGAATGTCCTGCCCACGGGAGGGCGTGGAACCTGGGCACACTTCATCTTGCCGTCGATCACCCTGTCCGCCTTCGTGGCCGCCAGATTCGCCAGGCTGACCCGCTCGATGATGCTCGACGTCCTGAGCCAGGACTACATCAGGACCGCACGGGCGAAGGGGCTGGGACCGCCGCGCGTGCTGTACAAGCACGCCCTGAAGAACGCGAGCCTGCCGATCGTGACCCTGCTTGCGCTGCAGCTGGGCCAGCTTCTCGGCGGCGCCGTGATCACGGAGACGATCTTCGCGTGGCCCGGCGTTGGGAGGTTCCTCGTGCAGGCGCTGCTCAACCGCGACTTCCCGGTGGTCCTGGTGGGCGTCTTCCTGACGGCGGTCGTCTACTCGGGGCTCAACCTGGCGGCGGACATGGCCTACGCGTGGCTGAACCCGCGCATAAGGTACCAGTAGTGCGCGCGGGAAGGCGGTTGCCCCTCAACCGAAGCGGCGCGTTCGGCCTCGTCCTCGTTGCGGTCGTCGCGGGCGCGGCACTCCTGGCACCCCTGCTCTCCCCCTACGGGCCGGTCGACTCCAACCTCGTCCGGTCGCTGGAGCCGCCCTCGGCGGAGCACTGGATGGGGACCGACCAGCTGGGGCGCGACATGTTCACGAGGATCCTGTACGGTGCCCGCGTTTCGCTGGCTATTGGCCTGATTACGGTCGGGGTCTCGGGCGCGATCGGACTGGTGGTGGGGATCGTCGCGGGATACCTTGGCGGGATCACCGACATCGTCACGATGCGGATCGTGGACGTCTGGCTGTCGTTCCCGTTCATCCTCCTGGCGCTCACGGTGAGCGCGATACTCGGGATAGGCCTCCAGAACATCATCCTGACGCTGATCATCACGGGTTGGGTGGTCTATGCCCGGCTCGTCCGCGGCGAGGTGCTTGCGCTAAAGGCCCTGGACTACGTTGAGGCGGCGAGGGCGCTCGGCGCGCACGAGAACCGCATAATCTTCCGCCACCTGCTGCCCAACCTCTGGACCCCGATAATCATACTGTCGTCGCTGCAGGTGGCGCAGTTCATCGTGGCCGAGGCGGCGATCAGCTTCCTCGGGTTCGGGGTACAGCCCCCGATGGCGTCGTGGGGCAACATGCTGAACGAGGGAAAGACCTACATCTACAACGCGTGGTGGATGACCACCTTCCCGGGCCTTGCCCTCGTGCTGACCGCGCTGGGCGTCAACCTTGTTGGCGACTGGCTGCGCGACACACTGGATCCAAGGCTCAAATTCTAGGCAAGGAGGCGAAGAGATGCCGTTCGTGCCGGCCGAGGTTTTCGCGGACCGCCAGAGGCGGGTGCGAGACTACCTGGAGGAGAACGACTGCGAGGCGCTGCTGGTTACCGACCCGCACCACTTCTACATGCTGACCGGGTTTCACCTGGATGTGGAGCCGTGGGAGCGGCCGGTGGCGGCGGTAATCCCGGTCAAGGAGCCGCCGTTCCTTGTGATGAACGAGCTATCGACGCACCACCTTATGATGGCCCGGGAGCGCGGCACGCTGCACGTCGGCGACTACGCGGTCTACGTCGAGCACCCTCGCACGGCCAACCGCACCTACACGCGCGACCGATGGCTCCAGTTGCTGGCGGCCCGGTTGCGCGCCTGGGGAGGCTTCGGGCGCGGCAGGCTCGCTGCGGACAGGATCTCGGCCTTTCGTGGACTGCGCTCCCACCTGCCCGGGCTCGGAGAGTTCTCCAGCGCTTCCCGCTTCCTGGTGGAGATGCGCCAGGTCAAGTACCCGGCGGAGATCGAGATAATGCGGCTGGGCGCGTCGCTTACGGACTGGGCGCAGGACCGCTACATGGAGACGGTCAGGCCGGGCGGGCTGGTCGCGGAGTTCGATCTGGAGATAGCCCGTAAGACATTCGCCGAGGGTGCGTCGCGCTTCCCACAGGATCGGCTCGAGGTCCGCGTCTGGTCCCTCTCCGGGGCGGCCTCCGCCTCGCCGCACGGCACGGGCGCGGACGCGGGCCTGCGCTTCGCGCAGGGCGACGGCGTTGTGAACATCATAATAGTCCGCCTGAACGGCCTCGTCGTCGAGAACGAGCGCACCCTCTTCGTCGGCCCGCCGCGCACCGACCTGCAGCGCCGGGCGTTCGAGGCGGCTTCCGCCGCGAACGAGGCGGCGATCGAAAAGTTCGTGGCGGGAACCACGGTTGCCGAGGTCGATGCCGCCGCCCAGAAGGTGATCGAGGAGCACGGCTTCGCCGACCACATAATGCACCGAACAGGCCACGGCATGGGCATCGCGGGCCACGAGTTCCCGGACGACATGCCGTTCAACTACAGACCGCTTGTCGAGAACGAGGTCTACTCCTGCGAGCCCGGCATCTACGTCTACGGGATCGGCGGGTTCAGGCAGGACGACAGCGTGGTCGTGGGCAGGAAGGCGCCCGAGGTGCTTACCAGGCGGAGCAAGCGGCTGGAGGACCAGATAGCCTCGGTCTGAGTTCGAGGGACAGGGGTGCTAAGAAGACGCCGGGGCGAGCGGAACAACTGCTCGCCCCGGCGAGGGACGCGCCCCCTTTCGGATCGTTACACGAACCGCGCCTCGGTCGGGAACAGCTGGTCGTCGTAGATCTCCAGCGCGAACCGCGCCTCGGTCGGGAACAGCTGGTCGTCGTAGATCTCCATCGCCAGGTTGTGCTCGGTCAGGAGCCAGTGCGTGGAGCCCGCGATCAGCGCAATCACCACTACAAGAGCAATCAGGGTCTTCTTCACCTTCACTACCTCCTCGTAACGTGCGGTTAGGTTCCTTCCTGCTGCCATTACAGCCCTTTCGCGCCCTCGGTGCATCGCACCAACGGCTGTCTGTCGGGTAGGACCTTCGACGGACCGTCTCCGCCGTCCGAAAGGCCCTCCGCCGCCCCCCGGATTGCGGCAATCAGGTCCCCACCGCATCGCTGCTTGACCACGAAGGCACTCACCCCAGCCGCCTCCGCGCGCCTGCGCGTTTCGGCGTCGTCGTGAATCGTCAGGACCACTATCCGTGCATCAGAAGTCGCGGACCGGATGGCCGCCGCCGCATCGATACCGTCGCCGCCCGGCATGCCTACATCCATGATCACCACATCCGGGCTAAGATCGGCAGCCATGCGCACTGCGGAGGGGCCGTCTTTGGCCTCGCCGACGACTGTCATCTCCGGCTCCAACTCGAGCCGCATCCGCAGCCCCTGCCGGACCCCTTCCTGGTCATCGACTACGAGAAGGCGTATCATGGCTACACCAATTAACGCGT
>JBBIJB010000017.1:0-36519 GCA_037446215.1 Armatimonadota bacterium | reverse complement strand
CGGTTTCGCCCGGGGACGGCTACATCCTTCAGGGAGCGGCGGGCCGCGGTCCTCTTGACACCCCGTCTCGCGTCTGGGTACCATCTACTTCAGAGTCCGCCTAACTGATAATCGTTCTCAACAAGGGGGGGCCATGCGCAAGCCCGCGCGCACGCGAGAGACCTGGCAGCGGAAGGCAATCGCGCGGGCGGTCGGGGCCTCGCCCTGTCACGCGACGGCAGCGGAGATCCACAGGAGCGTATCCAGGGGCGGCCGGCCGGTTGGGCTGGCCACCGTCTACCGCGCGCTGGAGGCGATGGTCCGCGCGGGCGCGGTGGAGGAGGCGCGCTTCTCCGACGGCCGCGTCAGGTACGGGCTCGCCGCCAACCACCACGACCACCTGGTCTGCCTCAACTGCGGCCGGCCCGAGCCGCTCGCACGCTGCACCGCTCCCCGCGGGCCGCGGCGGCCTGCCTCCGGCTTCCGCATCACCGGCCACCGGCTCGACTACTTCGGCTACTGCCTCGACTGCCAGGGTGCGGCCGGTCCGCGGCGCCGCGCGGCGCCGCGGCGGAGGGGACGGCGTTGAGCCGCCGGGTCGCCCTGGTCGTCGCCGTGGTGGCGATCCCGCTGCTGATCCTCGCCGCTGTGAGGTCCCGCCAGGAGGCGACCGGGGACCCCCGGCCCCTGGTCGTCGCGACGATCTACCCGCTCGCGGAGTTCGCGCGCATCGCAGGGGGCGATCGCATCCAGGTGAGGACGCTGGTGCCGTCCGGGGCCGACGCCCACGACTTCGAGCCGAGCCCCAGGGACGTCGCCGCGATCGGCCGCGCACGCCTCTTCGTCTACGCGGGCGCCGGGCTCGAGCCCTGGGTGGGCCGCATGCTCGAGACCCTGCCGCCGAGCGTCGGCGTGCTGAGGGCGACCGCGGGGCTTCCGCTGGTGCTGGCGGCGCCGCCGCAGGGTCGCGGTACGCCCCAGCACGACCCGCACGCCTGGGTCGATCCGCTCCTCGCCTCGCAGATGGTGGAGGCGATCGGGATCGCGCTGGCCGCGATTGATCCCGCGGGCGCCGGTCACTACCGCGCCCGGTCGGAGGAGGCGGCGGCGCGGTTCGCCGAGCTGCACGCGCGGTTCGAGGCCGGACTCGCCGCCTGCGAGCGGCGGCTGATGGTGACGACCCACACGGCGTTCGCGTACCTGGCGCGCAGGTACTCGCTGGAGCAGATCGGGATCTCGGGCCTGGCCCCGGAGGCCGATCCGGCTCCCGGCGAGATGGCCCGGCTCGGAGCGATGCTCTCCCAGAGGGGCGTGCGCGTGGTCTTCGTCGAGCGGCTCGCCTCGCCCGGACCCGCCGGGGCGCTGGCCCGCGAGGTCGGCGCCCGGCTCGTCGAGCTCGACCCGCTGGAGGGCCTGAGCGAGGAGAGGATAGCCACGGGCGAGGGGTACTTCTCGGTCATGGAGAGGAACCTGGAGGCGCTCCGCGAGGGGCTGGGGTGCAGATGAGCGGCCCGGTCATCGAGGTGCAGGGCGTCTGCTACGCCTACTCCCGCGAGCGGGTCATAGAGGACATAACGCTCACGGTCAACGCCGGCGAGTTCCTCGGGATCATAGGGCCCAACGGCTCGGGCAAGTCCACCTTCGTGAGGATCATCGCGGGCCTGCTGCGCCCCTCGTGCGGAAAGGTGCGCCTCTTCGAGACGGAGATCGCTCAGTTCACCGAGTGGAGGCGGATCGGCTACGTGCCGCAGCGCGCCACCGCGTTCGACCCGCGCTTCCCGGCGACGGTGGACGAGGTCGTCGTCAGCGGGCGGGCCGGGAGGGCCGGGCTGCTGAGGCGCTTCGGGGCCGAGGACCGCCGCGCCGCGGGGCGCGCGCTGGAGATCGTCGGGCTCGGCGACGCCGGGTCGCGCCCGATCGGCCACCTCTCCGGCGGGCAGCAGCAGCGGGCCCTGATCGCCCGCGCGCTCGCGAGCGAGCCCGAGCTCCTCGTGCTGGACGAGCCGCTCGAGGGGGTCGACACCGAGGCGCAGGAGCGCTTCTACGACCTGCTGCGGCACCTGCACGCCGACCTCGGCGTGACGCTGGTGATGGTCTCGCACGACATCGGCGTGATCGCCTCCGAGGTGACCACCCTCGCCTGCCTCAACCGCACCATGGTCTACCACGGGAATCCCAAGGAGTTCGTGGAGAGCGACGCCCTGCGCGTGCTCTACCACACGGGCGTGCGGATCGTGTCTCACGTGCACTGAGGCGGGGATGCCCGAGATACTGCAGCACGGCTTCATGCAGAGGGCGCTGGTCGCCGGGATCGTCGTGGCGGTGGTCTGCCCGATGATCGGCGTCTTCCTCGTGCTGCGCCGGCTGTCGCTCATCGCGGACACCCTCTCCCACGTGGCGCTGGCGGGGATCGCCTTCGGGCTGTTCGCGGGGCTTCCGCCGATCCTCTCCGCGCTCGTGGTCGCCACCGCCGGCGGGGTCGGGATCGAGGTGCTGCGGGCGCGGGGCCGGCTCTTCGGCGAGGCGGCGCTGGCGGTCTTCCTGTCGGGAGGGCTCGCGGTTGCGATAGTGCTGATCGGCCTCTCGCGCGGGTTCACGGTCGACCTGTTCGGCTACCTCTTCGGCGCGATCACGACGGTGACGCCTCTGGACCTCTGGGTCATAGGCGGGCTCGGCGTCGCGGCCGCGTGCGCGGTGCTCCTCTTCTACAAGGAGCTGTTCGCCATAACGTTCGACGAGGAGACGGCCCGGACGAGCGGGCTGCCGGTGGCCGCGATCAACCTGATGTTCACGGTGCTGACCGCGCTGGTGGTGGTCCTGGCGATGCGCATCGTCGGCGTGCTGCTCGTCAGCGCGCTGCTGGTGATCCCGACGCTGTCCGCGATGCAGGTGGCGCCGTCGTTCCGCGGCACGCTCGGAGCGGCGGTGGCGTTCGCCGTCTCGTCGGCGGTGCTCGGGCTGGTCGCGGCGTACTACCTGGACGTGGCGGCCGGGGGAGCGATCGTGTTGGTGGCGCTGGCGCTGCTCGGCGTGGCCGGCGCCGTGGGTGCGGAGCGCAGGCGTGGCTGAGACGGGGGAAGGGGGAGGAAGCATGGTGACCGCGCCCAGGTTCTCGAAGAGGGAGGCGATAGCGTTCGGCTGGGAGACGGCGAAGGCCAACCTCGGGTTCTTCGTCGCGGTGCTCCTGATCTGGCTCGCGGTGAACGCCGCGCCCGAGTTCATATCAGGACCGAACGGCCTGCTCGGCGACCGCACCCGGATGCCCGCGGGGCTCGCCTCGATAACCTTCATGATCATGATCGCCTACTGGGTGGCGCAGCAGATCGTCGGGATGGGCGTGGTCAGGATCTCGGTGATCTTCGCAGAGGGCCGCAAGCCCGGCTTCGAGGAGCTGTTCGGGGCCGTCCCCCGCTTCTTCCCTTTCCTGTTCGCCTCGATCGTCTACGCGCTCATAGTCGCAGCGGGCCTGGTCCTGCTTGTCGTCCCCGGGATCATCTGGGCGATCCAGTTCGGCCTCTACTGCTTCCTCGTGATAGACAAGGGGATGCGCCCGGTCGAGGCGCTTCGCGCCAGCTCGGCGCTGACCAAGGGCGTGCGGTGGGAGCTGTTCCTCTTCGGGCTCCTGCTCCTCGGGATCAACATCCTGGGCGTGCTCGCGCTGGTGGTGGGCCTGTTCGTGACGCTGCCCACCTCGCTGCTGGCGTCGGCGTACGTCTACAGGCGGCTGCTCGAGGGCTCGCCGCCGGCCGCTCCCGAGCCGATCCAGGCGTAGGGGGGGCGGGGCGCCTCGGCACCGATCTGCCCTACTTCGCCGGGATCAGCTCCATCCGGGCCCCGGGGGTGATACCGTGGCGCCTGAAGTACCCCTGGTTCACCTCGAGGGCGTAGCGGTAGGTCGACTTGGGCTCGTAGACGGTGAACGGGCCGTTTGCGGGGTCCGGGGCGACCTGCATGTCCAGCACCTCGAGCAGGCGCCACCTGCTGTCTATGAACCCTATCGAGAGCGGGATGTAGGTGTTCTTCATCCAGAATGCCCAGCGCCCGTCGGCCTCGAAGACGAAGAGCATCCCGGCGTTCTCGGCCATCGAGGTCCTGAACATCAGGCCCCTGCCGCGCGACTCCGGCGTGGCGACGATCTCTACGCTCAGGGAGACGCTCCGGCCGTCCTGGTGGATGAGCAGGGTGCCGCGGCCGTCCCCGGGCGCCTGGCCGGCCGGGGCGGGTGAGAGATGCGGCGCCGCCGGCCCCAGCAGCAGCATGACCAGGGCGCAGGCCGCGGCGGCCGCGGGCCGCGTGGTGCGCGGCCGGGCATCCCATCTTCTGAACGCCGGCGGTTTCGAGTGTGACTGCATGGCGCGGATGGGATTCGCCGGGGAGGCGCAGTGACCTGCCGCCCGCGACCCCCCGGGCAGGATTGCCCCGGAGGCTGCGCGAAGCGGCGGGGAGGCCGCCGCGGAGGCGCGGCGGGCGCGATGCGAACGGCTTCCAGGGGGAAGAGCCGCCGGTGAACTGTGACGTGCTTGTCGTGGGAGCAGGCCCTGCCGGGGCCGTCGCGGCCCTGACCTGCGCCCGGCTCGGGCTCCGGACGATCGTGGTCGAGGAGCACCCGCTGGTGGGCTCTCCGGCGCACTGCGCGGGCAAGGTGCCGGTGCACGCGTTCGGGCGGTTCGATCTCCCCCTCCGGCTCGCGCAGTGCGCGCTGCGCGCCGCGCGGCTGCACGCGCCCGACGGGACGGTGGCCGAGGTGCGGCGCCGCGAGGCGGACTCCTACGTGGTGGACCGCGGCGCCTTCGACAGGTTCCTGGCCGAGAGGGCCGCGCAGGCCGGCGCCGAGCTCCTGACCGGCGCGCGCGCGATGAGCGTGGAGCGCGCGAGGGGCAGGGCCGCCGGCGCGGCCGGCCCGCTTCGCGTGGGAGTCGAGCTAGGCGGTCGGCGCGTGGAGGTCGTCGCCTCCGTGGTCATCGACGCGGAGGGGGTCTCGCCCGTCCTTCTGCGGCAGCTGGGCATAGCCCCCCGCCGCCTGTGCGTGCGGGGGATGCAGTACGAGATGGAGGGGGTGGAGGGGCCGGGGGACGACGACTCCCCGGACCTAGTCTTCGGCAGGGAGGTCGCGCCCGGCTTCTTCGGGTGGGTGATGCCCGCCGGAGGGGGGCGCGCCCGGGTAGGGGTCGCGGTGGATCCCCGCCTGACCTTCCGCCCGCCGGCCCACTACCTGGAGCGGCTGATCGCCTCGCACCCCGCCGTTGCCCCGCGCCTTCGACGCGCGCGGATCGCGGCCCGGCTCGCGGGGCGGATTCCGATACTCGGCCCGCGCCGCCCGACGTATACTGAAGGTATGTTGGTGGCAGGAGACGCGGCGGCACATGTGAAGGCGACCAGCGGCGGCGGCATCTACTTCGCGATGATCGCGGGCGAGCTGTCCGCCGCCGCGGCCGCGGGCCGCGTCGGCGGCGGCGCGGGAGCGTTCGAAGGGTACGAGCGCGGCTGGAAGGCCGCGTTCGGCCGCGAGATCCGCTTCACCACGGTCGCGAGGCAGGCCCTCAACAGGCTCTCCGACGCGCACATCAGCGCCGTGGTCCGGGCCCTGGCCGAGGACGGCGGCATCCGCGCGGCCGTGGAGGATCACGGCGACACGCAGTACCAGTCGCGCGTGATGCTTCCGCTGCTCTCCTCCTTCGCCAGGGCGGGCCTTCGCCGCCCCCGCCTCGCGGGCGCGGCGGTCGCGGCCGGCTGTGCGCTGCTGCTCGGGCTGGCGCGCGAGGCGACTCCCACCGGGAGCGGGGTCTAGCCGGGATGCGCCTGATCGCCGACCTCCACGTCCACTCCAGGTACAGCCGCGCGACGAGCAAGGAGATGGACGTCGAGAACATGTCCCGCTGGGCGCGGATCAAGGGGATCACGCTGCTCGGGACAGGGGACTTCACGCACCCGGTCTGGCTGCGGGAGCTGAAGGCCAAGCTGCGCCCCAACGACCGCGGCCTCTTCGTCTTCGAGGGCTCCCACTTCATGCTGAGCGGCGAGGTCTCCAGCATCTACTCGGCGGGGGGGAAGCTGCGCAAGATCCACAACATCCTGTTCGCCCCGTCGTTCGAGGCCGTGGACAGGATCAACGCGGTGATCGGGCGGTTCGGCAACCTGCTCGCCGACGGCCGCCCCACGCTCACCCTGCCGTCCGACCGGCTGGTCGAGTACGTGATGGAGATCTCGCCCGACTGCATGGTGGTGCCGGCCCACGCCTGGACGCCCTGGTTCTCGCTCTACGGCAGCATGTCCGGATTCGACTCGATCGCCGAGTGCTTCGGCGACCAGGCGGCGCACATCGCCGCCATAGAGACCGGGCTCTCCAGCGACCCCGCCATGAACTGGAGGCTCTCGGAGCTCGACCGCGTCGCGCTGATCAGCAACTCCGACGCGCACTCGCCGTCCAAGCTCGGTAGGGAGGCCAACGTCTTCACCTGCGACCTCGACTACTTCGAGATCGCGAGGGTCCTGCGCGAGAAGGACACCTCGCGCTTCCTCTACACAATCGAGTTCTTCCCCGAGGAGGGGAAGTACCACTACGACGGCCACCGCGCCTGCGGCCGCAGGATGACGCCCGCCGAGACCAGGGCCGCCGGCGGCAGGTGCCCGGCCTGCGGCAGGCCGCCCACGGTCGGCGTGCTGCACAGGGTGGAGGCGCTCTCCGACCGCGAGGAGGGGTACGTGCCCGAGGGCGCGGTGCCCTACAGGAGCCTGATCCCCCTGGAGGAGATCGTCGCCGAGGCGCGGGGCGCGCAGCCGGGCACGGCCGGGGTGCGCGAGGAGTACCTCAAGCTGTGCGATGCGCTCGGAGGGGAGTTCGGCGTGCTGCTCGACGCCCCGGCGGAGGAGGTCGCGAAGCACTCCTCGGCGCGCACGGCCGACGGGCTCCGGAGGGTCAGGGAGGGCCGCGTCCACATCGCGCCCGGCTACGACGGCCTCTTCGGAGAGATCAGCCTCTTCCGGGAGGTCGAGGAGATCCAGCAAGCATCCCCACAGGCCGACGGGCCGGCGCAGACGAAGTTGTTCTGAGGGATCGGAGCTACGGGGAGGAGCGCCTTGGCCGGCCGCCAGATACGCATCACCGACAACCTTGACCTGCTGCTGGACGTGCTCCCGGTCCAACTGCGCGCGGCGCTCGAGCGCCATCCCGACCTCGACATGCTGCTCGAGGTCGTCCTCGACCTGGGGCGGCGGCCCGAGGCGCGCTTTCCGCGCGAGACGCTCGACCTGGATGAGGCGTTCGTCGACCGCGAGACGCTCCGCTACATCGCCGAGCGCGTGGGCACCTTCGGCAAGGACAACCGCGCCGGCATCGAGCGCACGCTGCACCGGATCAGCGCCATCCGCAACCGGCAGGGCGACGTGGTCGGCCTCACCTGCAGGGTGGGGCGCGCTGTGATCGGCACCGTGGACATAGTCAGGAGCGTCATAGAGTCCGGCCGCTCGATACTGCTGCTGGGGCGGCCCGGGGTGGGCAAGACCACCCTGCTGCGCGAGGCGGCGCGCGTTCTCGCGGACGAGCTGCGCAAGCGCGTGATCGTGGTGGACACCTCGAACGAGATCGCCGGTGACGGCGACATCCCCCATCCGGGGATCGGCATGGCGAGGCGGATGCAGGTGCCGCAGCCGGCCCTGCAGCACGCGGTGATGATCGAGGCCGTTGAGAACCACATGCCCGAGGTCGTCGTCATCGACGAGATCGGGACCGAGGCCGAGGCCCTCGCCGCCCGCACGATCGCCGAGCGCGGCGTGCAGCTGATCGCCACCGCCCACGGCAACACCCTGGACAACCTGCTGCAGAACCCGACGCTCTCCGACCTGTTGGGCGGGATCCAGGCGGTGACGCTCTCAGACGAGGAGGCGCGCCGGCGCGGCACCCAGAAGACGGTGCTCGAGCGCAAGGCCCCTCCGACCTTCGACGTACTGATCGAGATCCAGGACAGGGACCGCCTGGTCGTCCACCACGACGTGGCCACGGTGGTGGACCGCTACCTCCGGGGAACCGCGCCCAGGCCCGAGCTGCGGGTACGCACCGAGGACGGCGGGGTCGAGATCTCGGAGCCGGAGATCCACCTGGCGCCCGGGTGGGCGCCGCGATCGGCGGCGGAGGGTCCTTTCGCGGCCGCGCCGCCCGAGGAGGGACGGGGGCGGCGCCACGGGATCCTGCGGATCTTCCCCTACGCGGTCAGCCAGAACCGCCTGGAGAGGGCGATCAGGGAGCTCGGGGTGCCGGCCTACCTGACGGAGTCGCTGGGCGACGCCGACATCGTGCTGACCCTGAAGTCGCAGGAGAAGCGCCAGCCGAAGCGGCTGCGCGACGCCGCCTCCCGCGGCATGCCGGTGCACGTCCTGCGCAGCAACACGGTCACCCAGATCCACCAGTTCCTGCGCGAGGCGTTCGGCCTGCCCGAGGTCCCCGGCGAGCAGCACGAGGCCGCTCTCACCGAGGTGGAGACGGCGATAGCGAAGGTGCTGGAGTCCGAGCAGCCGGTGGAGCTCGGTGCCCAGAACGCCTACATCCGCAGGCTGCAGCACCAGCTCGTCCAGCAGTACGGCCTGGCCTCCGAGAGCAAGGGCGACGAGCCGTTCCGACGCCTCGTTATCTACCCCAAATAGGCGGTGGCCCGATGATCCCCTCGTATTCTCCTCCCGCGCCGGACCCCGCCGCAGAGCCCGCCCCGGCCGCGTCGCGCCCGGGGCGTGGGCTTTTCATCACGGTCGAGGGGCCCGAGGGGTCGGGCAAGAGCACGCACGCCCGGAGGCTCTACGAGGCGTTTCGCGAGCCCGTGCCCCTGGTGCTTGCGCGCGAGCCCGGGGGCACCCGCGTCGGCGAGGCGATACGGGCGGTGCTGCTCGACGAGCGGCTGCGCGGGATGCGGGCCGAGGCCGAGATGATGCTGTTCGCGGCCAGCCGCGCGCAGTTCGTCCGCGAGCTGGTGCTGCCCTCGCTCGAGGCGGGCACGTGCGTGCTCTCGGAGCGGTTCACCGACGCCTCGATCGCCTACCAGGGCTACGGGCGGGGGGTTCCGGTCGAGACCGTGCGCATGGTCAACGAGGTGGCGACGATGGGCCTCACCCCCGACCTCACGCTGCTGATCGACGTCGCGCCCGAGGTGGGGCTCGCCCGCGCGCGGAGGGCGAAGGGCAAGGAGGGGACGCCCGGCAGGGGCGACCGCCTGGAGCAGGAGGGGCTGGAGTTCCACCGGAGCGTCCGCGAAGGATTCCTCCAACTTGCGCGCGAAGAGCCATCGCGGTTCGTGATCGCGGACGGGACGCGGCCCGCCGACGAGGTGCACGCCCTCCTGGCCGCGGCGGTCCGCGGGCTGTTGGAGGGCCGCGGCTTCCTCGATCCCGAGAGGGAGAAAGCCACGGGACCGGGGAGGCTACCGGAGGCAGGCGGGGAGGAAGCGCGATGAAGCTCGTGCTGGCGATCGTCCAGGAGAAGGACGCCGGGCGGTTGATCGACGCCCTGACCGAGGCCGAGGTGCAGGCCACGGTGCTCGCCAGCACCGGCGGGTTCCTGCGAGAGGGCAACTCCACGATCCTGACCGGCGTGGAGGACTCGCGGGTGGACGCCGTGGTGGCCGTCGTCGAGCGCACCTGCCAGAGGCGCGAGCAGCTGATGACGCCGATACCCCCGGTCGTGGAGCCGGTGGACTCCTACGTTACCTACCCGATGAAGGTCGAGGTGGGCGGGGCGATAGTCTTCGTGCTGAACGTGGAGCGCATAGAGCGCGTCTAGCAGGGCGAGGGAATCCGGCCGCCATGGCGTTCCGAGAAGTAGTAGGCCAGGACCACGCGGTCTTCCTGTTCAGGTCGGCGCTCCGCACCGGCAGGGTCGGCCACGCCTACCTGATCGTCGGCCCCTCCGGCGTCGGGCGGCGGATGCTGGCCCTGGCTTTCGCGCAGGCGCTGAACTGCGAGCACCCCGACCTGGACGCCTGCGGCGGGTGTTCCGCCTGCAGGAGGATCGCGGCCGGCAACCATCCCGACGTCCGCCTCCTCGACATCGCGCGCGGCCGGCTCATCGAGATCCCGGCCAAGGAGTACAAGGGCAAGGAGATCCCGGTCGAGCAGATACGGGCGATCCGCCAGGACGCCGCGTTCCCGCCCTACGAGGCCCGCAGGAAGGTCTACATCATCGCGGACGCGGAGAGGATGAACGCCAGCTCGGCCAACAGCCTGCTCAAGATCCTAGAGGAGCCCCCGAACAGGGTGACGTTCGTGCTGGTATCGGAGTCGAGCGTCGCGCTGCTTCCGACCATCGTATCCCGATGCCAGCTGGTCCGCTGCACCTACCTGCGGGCCGATGAGATCGAGCGGGCGCTGGTCGAGCGGTGGAAGATCCCCGAGGAGCGGGCGCGGGTGCTGGCGGCCCTCGCCGACGGCAGCCTGGGGCGGGCGCTGCGGTGGGCCGGGTCGGAGGAGCGTACGGCGGCGCGAGAGACGCTGCTGGACCTCCTTCCCTCGATCGAGAGGGCGGACGTGCTGGGGCGCCTGGATGCCGCCGAGTCGCTGCGGGCCGCGGCCAGGGAGCTGCAGAAGGAGTCCTCGGGCGAGGCGCAGCGCAGGGAGAGCGAGCTGCTCGCCGAGCTGCTGGACATCGCGGTGCTCTGGTACCGCGACCTGCTGGTCTGGAAGCAGCTCCGACAGCCCGGTTTGCTCACCAACCGCGACCGGCAGGAGCAGATCGCCTCGCTGGCCGAGGGCTACGGCGAGGCGATGCTGGGGGCCCGGATCGAGTCGGTGGAGTCGGCCAAGGAGTCGCTGCGCCGCAACGTCAGCCCGCAGATGGCACTGGAGCGGATGTTCCTCTCCTTCGGGGAGTCGCTGGCGGCCAAGGGCTAGATGGGGCCGCCCAGGGCCTTCTACCTCAGCCTCGGGTCGAACGCGTCCCGCAGGCCGTCGCCGAGCAGGTTGAACCCTATCACCGTCACGAAGATCGCCACGCCGGGCAGGGTGGAGACCCACCACGCCTCGCGCAGGTAGGCGCGCCCCTCCGCTACGATCGCTCCCCACTCCGGCGTCGGCGGCTGCGCGCCCAGCCCCAGGAAGCTGAGCCCCACGCCCGAGAGGATCGCGCCCGCTAGGCGCAGCGTCGTCAGCACCACGATCGGCGCGAGCACGTTGGGTAGGATGTGCGAGCGGAGGATGCGGGTGTCGCTGCACCCGATGACCCTCGCCGCGTCCACAAACTCCTGCTCGCGGATCGAGAGCACGTTGCCGCGCACCAGGCGCACCAGTCCCGGTATGCCGCCGATCCCTATCGCTATCATCACGTTCTGCAGGCCGGGCCCGAGCACCGCGACGATCGCGATCGCCACCAGCAGCCCGGGGAACGCCAGCCACAGGTCCACGATCCGCATCATCACGTCGTCGAACCGGCCGCCGCGGTACCCCGAGAGAAGCCCCAGCGGGATGCCGATCGCGTCCGAGATCGCGATAGCGATCAGCCCCACGGAGAGCGAGAGCCGGCCCCCGTAGAGGACGCGGCTGAGGAGGTCGCGGCCGAACGAGTCGGTGCCGAGCGGATGACGGAGCGACGGCGGCTCGAAGCGGCGGTCGAACTGCACCTGGATCGGGTCGGTGTCGGTCAGCCAGGGCGCGGCCGCCGCCGCGGCTATGAACACAAGGACGACCGCCGCCCCGGCCATCGCGCCGTGGTTGCGGCGCAGCCGCCCCGCCCCGATCGTCCAGTGCGAGACCCCGGCTTCGGCGCCCCGGCGCCCGGCCATCACCCGTACCTGATCCGCGGGTCAACGAGCCCATAGAGCACGTCGACCAGCAGATTGACGAAGACGAAGATCACCGCCGCAACCAGCACCACCGCCTGGATCACCGGTATGTCGCGGGTGAAGATCGCATCGACCGCCAGCCGCCCGATCCCCGGCCAGCCGAAGACCGTCTCGACGATCACGGCGCCCCCGAGCAGGCCGGCGAACTGCAGCCCCACCATCGAGAGGACCGGGATCATGGCGTTGCGCAGCGCGTGGCGGTAGACCATCCGCCGCTCGGGCACGCCCTTGGCGCGCGCGGTGCGGATGTAGTCCTGGCGCAGCACCTCGAGCATCGAGGAGCGGGTCAGCCGCGCGATGATCGCGGCGGCGCTCGTCCCCAGGGTGACCGCCGGAAGGATCAGGTGCGCCAGGGTGTCGGCGCCGGCCGGCGGCAGCCAGCGCAGGTAGAGCGAGAAGACCAGGATCAGCACCAATCCGAACCAGAAGTTCGGAAGCGAGACGCCTGCCAGCGCGACGACCATGGTGCCGTAGTCCAGCGCCGACTGGTGGTGCATCGCGGCGATCGCGCCCAGCACCACGCCCATCGTCACCGCCACGGCCGTCGCCGCGAGCGCCAACCGGACCGTGTGGGGCATGCGGTAGCCGATCTCCTGCGCGACCGGCCTGCGGGTGTGGATCGAGCGGCCGAAATCCCCCTGGGCGGCCCGCACTACGAACGAGGCGTACTGGACGTGGAGCGGCCTATCGAGCCCGAGTTGGCTGCGCATCCGCTCGATCTGCTCGGGGGATCCGGTGTCCTGCAGCATCACGCGCACCGGATCCCCCGGGACCAGGTGGACCAGCAGGAAGACGAGGAAGGAGATGCCGAGCAGCACCGGGATCGTGTGCAGCAGCCTCCGCGCCAGGTAGCGCAGCATCCCCGCCCTGCCGGCCTCGCCCTAGCGCGTCCTGAAGGCGTCCAGCAATAGGATGTTCCCGAACTTGTCGTAGTAGAGGTCGCCCACGTAGGGCTGGTTGAAGTTGACCGACAGCTCACTGGCCAGCGGAACCCACGGCACCTCCGCCAGCAGGATCCGCTGCAGCTCCTTGTAGACCTCGAGCCGCTTGGCCGGCTCCACCGTGGTCTGGCCGTCCTCCAGCAGCTTGTCCACGCGCGCGTTGGAGTAGTGCACCCTGTTGGTCGTGGGCAGCCGGCTGCTGTGGAAGAAGTAGAAGAGGATGTCGGCGTCGGGCCACCCGTAGGAGATCACCAGCGCGTCGTGCTCGCCCCTCTGCGTGGAGGAGAGCAGCGTGGCGGGCTCCATCTGCTCGATGTTCATCCTGATGCCGGCGGCGCGGAGCTGGGACTGCAGCACCACCCCGATCCGGACGTTCGTCATGCGGGCATAGGTCCACACGGTGAACTCGAGCGGCTTCCCGTCCTTCGTCATCACGCCGCCGGCCCCGGGCCGGTAGCCGGCCTCCGCCAGCAGCGCCCGTGCCTTCTCCGGGTCGTGGTTGATGGCGAACTGCCTAACCCCGTCCCAGTAGCCCCAGATCGTCGGCGCGATCGGGCTGTGCATCGGCACCGCCAGCCCCTCGAGGGCTATGCGCGCCACCTCCTCGTTGTTCACGGCGTGGCCTATCGCCCTGCGGACGCGGACGTCGTTGAGCGGCGCCTTCTTCACGTTGAGCCCGAGGTAGGTGCCGCTGGTGGTGGGTATCTGGACGAAGGGGAACTTCCCCTCGCGCATCAGCCGTCGCGCGTCCCTGGCGGGCGCGGCGGGCAGCAGGTCGATGTCGCCCCGCTCGAAGGCTATGACCCGGGTGGACTCGTCCGGGATGATCCGTATCACGAGCTGGTCGAAGTTGGCAGCGCCCCGGTTCTTGTAGTGGGAAGGGCCCCAGGCGTAGTCGGGGTTGCGCTCGTAGACGATCCTGTCGTTGGGTATCCACTGCTTGAACCTGAACGGGCCGGTGCCCACCGGGTTCTGGCCGTAGTCGGCGCCCATCTTGGCTATCGCGGCGGGCGAGAGGATGGCCAGGAACGAGATCCGTAGCGACGAGAAGATAGGCGCGTAGGGCTTGGAGAAGACCAGGCGGACCGTGAAGTCGTCCACGACCTCGGTGCGGGTCAGCGTGCCCACCCATGAGGCCCCGGGAGCGTTCATCTCCCTGCTTGTCAGGCGATCGAAGGTGGCCCGCACTGCCGCGGCGTTGAACGGCGTGCCGTCGTGGAACTTGACCCCCCGCCTGAGCTTGAAGGTGATCGCCAGCCCGTCGCGCGACACCTCCCACGACTCGGCGAGCCCCGGGATGAACTCGCCGGTGTTGCGGTCCACCGTGACCAGGGTCTCGTACATCACGTAGTGCGCCACGGTGACCGAGGGCGTCCTGTGCGGGTCGAGCGAGGGCGGGTCTGATCCGGTCACGAGCGTGAGCGTGCCTCCGCGCGCGGGCGCGGCCGAGGTGTCCAGCGTGCCGGCCGAGAGCATTGCCACGGACGCTGCGAGGACGAGGACCGGGAACCACCTGTACATCTTCCTGCCCCCTTTCGTCGGCCCACACGGGCCGGTCGCACACCGCCTTAGAAGATCCTCATCGCGAGCAGGATTGCGATCGCGGCCAGGGCCGCCACGACCCACAGCCAGCGGCGGCTTCGCCCCGCCTTCTGGGGAATGGGTCTGAGGTCCGGCGTCTCGGCGCACGCCTGGCAGTAGTTCCCTGCGCTCAGCCGGACGACGCAGCTCCCGCAGAGCGCCTTGCCGCAGCCCGCGCAGTAGGCGAGCGCGGTGCGGTCTGGATGGTGGGCGCAACTGATCTGGCTCACTCCATGCCCTCGCTTCCCTGGTCAGATGCCCGTCTGTTCAGTTTCGGCACCGCCCAGTCCTGCGGCCTCCCGCAGAAACGACGTCATGATGGAGTTGAACTCGGATGGGGACTCGATGAACGGAACGTGCCCGATGCCCGCGAGCACCTCGACGCGGGAGTCACGTATCAACCCGAGCGCGGTCTTCGCCTGGCCGGGCGGGATCACGCGGTCGCGGTCGCCCCAGACGAGCAGGGTCGGGGCCTCTATCAGGGCGGCGGCGGCGTGGATGCGCGAGACCGTCTCCGCGCTGATGCCCCGCGGCGAGGCCGAGGCCCGCAGCACCCGCAGGAAGGTCTTTGCGGTCACGGGTCGCGCCGAGTCGCGCCTGACCAGGTCGAACAGCGCGTCAGGGATCCTCCTTTGGTCGGCAAAGGCGTCGCGGAGCCCCAGGATCGGGAACCGGGCCGTCAGCGCGAGCAGCGCCTCGCCCACCAGCGGAAGCGCGGTCAGGCGCATCGACAGGCCCAGGCCTGTGCCGAACCCCGCGGGCGCGGCCAGCACTAGCGCGGCGCACCGCCGGGGCGCGGTGCCGGCGGTCGCCACCGCGATCCCGCCGCCGAGCGACGAGCCCACGATAACCGCGGCCTCTATGCCGACCGAGTCCATGAAGCCCAGCGTGGTCTGTGCCGCCCCCAGGGGGGTGTCGGCCGACTCCAGCGGGTCGGACAGCCCGAACCCCGGGAAGTCCAGCGCATAGGTGGTGTAGCTGCCTCGCAGCGCCGGGACCGTCCACTGCCAGTAGTCGAGCGAGGCACCAATCCCGTGTATGAGCAGGGCGGGCGGGCCGCTGCCCTCGACCTGGTAGCGGATTCGCGCGCCCTTGACCTCGGCGTACCGGTCGGCGTTCATCTGCCGCCTCCCTTCCTCCGGATCCCTCCGTGCTCCACCCCCCCGCAGGATCGTGAGGTTCTCCCTGTCGCGGCCGCTGCCCTGCTCGCGGCTAGAAGCTCCAGAAGAGGAGGACGGTCGCCAGGAGGACCGCGCAGAGCAGCAGGGTGAGGGGCGTGCCCAGGCGCGCGTAGTCCCGGTAGCGGTAGCCGCTTGGGCCCATCACCATCATGCTCGCCGGGTGGTGGGCGATGCCGTCGCGGGAACCCTGGAGCAGGAGGGCGTCGCCGTGCTGCAGCGGCATCTCGGCCAGCCACGCCCTGTGCGGCCTTCCCTCCCGCCAGATCGCCACCACGTTCAGCCCGTAGCGCTGCCTGAACTCGATCTCCTTGAGGCTCTTGCCGGCGAGGTCCGAGCGCGGCGCGATCACGACCTCTGCCAGGGCGACGTCGCCCCGCTCCAGGGCCTCGCTCCCCTCGGTCGGCTCGGGCATCACCTCGACTCCGGCGTCCGCGCCGAGCCTCTCCGCCTCGGCTATGGAGCGGCCCGCGAGCAGCGATGACCCGCCGGCACCCACGCGGAAGACGCGCTTGGGCAGGCGGTAGGTCTCAAGCAGGCTGCGCCGGGGCGTGCCCGAAGGCGTCGCGAGCCCCGCCCGGTGCCGGGGCAGCAGGCGGCGCCCCGCTGTCGCGGTGAACGCGGTGCCGGCGGCCAGCAGCGCCGCGCCGACCGGCAGGAACGCGAAGAACGAGAGCGGCGCGTAGCCGGCCCTGGCGAGCAGCCCGCTCACGATCAGGTTCGAGGGCTTGCCGATGAGGGTAAGCGCGCCGCCCTGGCGGCTCCCGATGACCATAGGCATGAGCAGCCGGGACGGCCCTATCCCCGCCTCCCTGCACAGGGCGATCGCCACCGGGAGCAGCACCGCCGTCGCCCCCACGATGTTCATCACCGCTGCGAGCAGCCCGGCCAGCAGCATCAGCGCCACGGTCAGGACGCCCTCCCGCGACCCGACCGCGCGCAGCAGAGTGCTTCCCGCCAGCGCCGCCGCCCCTGTACGCTCCAGTCCCGCGCTGAGGATCAGCAGGCACGCTATCGTCACCACCGTGGGGTCGCCGAAGCCCGCGAAGACGCCGGCGGGCTCGACCACGCCGCTCAGCCCGAGCGCGAGCACCACCGCCATTGCGACTATCTCCGGGCGCATCCGTCCCCAGGCGAAGGCGAAGGCCGCGGCGGCCAGTATGACGAGGGTCGTCGTCGACGGGGAGATCGGCGTCACATGGAGGGGTTTCACTGCCGCCGGCCGTATGCCTGCCGCCTGGGGAGCGGCGGCATTGCGCCCCCGCCGCGCGCTTCCTATCATGGATGGGTCATGGCCCGCCCAGCTGTTCTGCGCCCTGCCCTCTCGCGCCGCCTCCTCGCCGATCTCGCGCTGCTCGCGGTCGCCGCGTTCTGGGGGTTGACCTTCCCGCTCGGCAAGCTGGTGCTCGCCTCGCTGCCGCCGTTCGCCTACCTGGCGGTTCGGTTCGCGATCGCGTCGACGCTGCTGGCCGCGGGGGGGTTCGGGAGGGTGCGCGGGTTTCGGGCGGGCCACTGGCTGGTGGGGGTGTCTGTGGGAGCGGTGCTGTTCGCCGCCTACGCGCTCCAGACCGTGGGGCTGCGGATGACCACCGCCTCCAACGCCGGCTTCATCACCGGGCTATCGGTGGCGATGGTGCCGGTCATCTCGGCGCTCTGGCTGCGGCGGGCGCCCAGGCCCGGCGTGATCGCCGGGATCGCCGCCGCCACGGTCGGGCTTGCCCTGCTCACCCTCCAGGGCAGCGCGGCGATGAGCCGGGGCGACCTGCTGGTGCTCGGCTGCGCGGTGGCCGTGGCGCTGCACATCGTGCTCGTGGGACGCTACGCGCAGGACCTGGACCAGGTGGGGTTCGCCGCATCGCAGATAGTGACGGTGATGGCGCTCTCCGCCGTCGCCGCCGCCCTCTTCGAGCGGCCACTGCCCGCCCCGGCCTCGGTGGGGCCGGGGATCCTCTGGATCATCGCCTTCCTCGCGCTCACAGGGACCGTGTTCGCCTTCGTGACCCAGACGTGGGCCCAGAAGTTCACCAGCCCGTCGCACACCGGCCTGATGTTCACGCTCGAGCCGGTCGCGGCCGCGGGCGCGGCGTTCGTGATACTCGGCGAGGTGCTGAGCGGCTGGCAGGCCCTCGGCGCGGCGCTGATACTGGCAGGGATAGTGATCTCGGAGGTCAACCAGGGGGTGGGAGCGCCTGAGCGCCCCCCCGCCGCAGCGGGTCTCAGGGAGGGCGCAGATGAGTAGCGACAGGAAGCCGGGTTTCCAGACGCTGGCCATCCGGGGCGGGACGGTGCACGATCCCCTCAAGTCGGTCAGCCCGCCGATCTACCAGACCTCCACCTTTCGCTTCGACACCATGGAGGAAGGCGCCAGGCTGGGCGCGGGCGAGGGTGAGGGCTGGTACTACACCAGGTACGGGAACCCGACCACCCGGCTGTTCGAGCAGCGGATCGCGCTGCTGGAGGGCGGCGAGGACGCCCTGGCCGCCGCCTCGGGCATGGGCGCGATCTCCACCGCGGTGCTCAGCTCGGTGGCGCCCGGGGGCCACGTGGTCTCCCCCAGGGCGATCTACCAGGCCACCTACACGCTCTTCACCGAGGTCCTGCCGAGGCAGGGCGTGGAGGTCACCCTGGTTGACGGGGTGGACGTCTCCGCCTACGAGAGGGCGCTGCGCCCCGAGACCTCGCTGCTCTACATCGAGACCCCCAACAACCCGCTGATGCAGATGACCGACATCGCGGCGGTGGCCGCGCTGGCGCGCGGCGCGGGCGCCCTGACCATCGCCGACAACACATTCGCCTCCCCCTACAACCAGAGGCCGCTGGAGCTCGGCGTGGACCTTGTGGCCCACAGCGCCACGAAGTACCTGGGAGGGCACACCGACGTCACGGCCGGCGTGATCGTCGGCCGCGCCGAGGCGATCAGGCGGGCGGTGCCGACGCTGCGGGTGCTCGGCCCGGTGCCCGACCCCTTCGCGTCGTGGCTGCTGCTGCGCGGGCTTAAGACGCTCGGGATAAGGGTGGAGCGCCACAACCAGAACGCGGCACGGCTGGCGGAGTTCCTATCAGGGCACCCGATGGTGGAGCGGGTCTTCTACCCGGGGCTGCCGTCGCACCCCGGGCACGAGATCGCGCGTAGGCAGATGCGCGGGTTCGGGGGAATGCTCTCCTTCGAGGTGAGGGGGGGGTTCGAGGCAGGGGTCAACTGCGTCGAGGCCCTCGGCACCGCGACCCTCGCGGTCAGCCTGGGCGGCGCGGAGACGCTGGTCACCCATCCCGCCTCGACCACGAGCGTGAGCATACCGAGGGCGGAGCGGGAGCGCGCGGGCATAACCGACGGCCTGATCCGGGTCTCGGTAGGGCTAGAGGACGCCGACGACCTCATAGCCGACTTCGAGGAGGCCCTCGGGGCCGCGGGCCGGAGGAAGAGCTAGGCGGCCGGTGGAATCACTGAGCACCTGGTCGCGCCCCCGGGGACTGCCCGCTGCGCCCGATCCCCACGGCCAGGGAGCAGGGCGTGGACTTCGTCTACGTCAACTGGAGGGGCTACTACCTGCCCCCGGACGTCCCGGCCGACGTGTTCAAGTTCTGGGAAGAGACCTTCGACAAGATGGTCAAGAGCAAGTCCTGGGCGAAGATCCTGGAGGAGACCCGGTGGGCGCCGTTCGTGATGATGGGCGACCGCCTGCGGAAGTTCCTGGATGAGGACCTGGACTCGACGCAGCGGCTGCTCGTAGACCTCGGGTTCATGCGGTAGCCGCGGGCGCAATGCGCGCGCCGACCGGATAGCGGCAGTCGTCTACGTCCGCATGGGGCGGGAGTTCCACGGACGTACAGTCGCCGACGGAGCATGGTCCACCTTCGTGACCAGGCCGATCTCGGGGACGCTGATCGCGCTCGCGGCGCTGTCGCTTGCGGCGCCCTACCTGATATCGCTCGCGCGGAGGAGACCTAAGCCGGCAATGACCGACGACGTCTAGCCGGCGCGGTCAGTCGAGGAAGAGGGGAACGACCTCGAAGCTGCGCACGTCCACCAGGCCGCGATCGGTCAGCTTGAGCTCCGGGATGACCGAGAGGGCCATGAACGACAGCGTCATGAACGGGTCCTCGAGGGAGCATCCCATCCGCCTCGCCATCGCCAGCAGCTCCCGCATCATGCCGGCGACGGCCTCGATCGGCTCCTCGGACATCAGCCCGGCGATCGGCAGCGGCAGCCGGGCCGTCTCCCTGCCGGCCACCGCCACAACGCCGCCCCGCATCTCGATTACGATCTCGACGGCCTCGCGCATCGCCTCGTCGCTGGTGCCCACCACCACTATGTTGTGGGCGTCGTGGGCGATCGACGAGGCCAGCGCCCCCAGCTTCAGGCCGAAGCCCCGGACGATGCCGAGCCCGACCCGGCCGCTGCCGGTATGCCTCTCGATGACGGCGAGCTTCAGGAGGTCGCGCCCGACATCGGCGGTGACCTCGCCGCCCTCCACCGCGGGGGAGGCCTCGGCGCAGCCGGTCACCAGCTGGTCCGGCACCACCTCAATGACACGGATGCGGCTTCCCGAGGCCGGGATCCTGAAGCGGAGCGCGCCGCGCGGCACGTCGATCGAGCTGCGCAGCGCCGGCGGCCGCTCCGGCCGCTCGTAGGGAAGCAGCTCGCCGTCGCGGGCCGCGAGCCGGCCCGCCCTGTAGACCAGCCGCGGCCGCGGCGCGGTCAGGTCGTCGAAGACCACGAGGTCGGCGGTCCGGCCCGGCGCAACCGCCCCCAGGTGGCGCAGCCCGAAGTACTCCGCGGCGTTCAGGCTGGCCATCTGCAGCGCGAGCATGGGGTCGAGCCCGAGCCCGATCGCCTGGCGGACCATCGAGTCGATGTGGCCCTCGCGGAGCAGGTGCTCGGGAGTGCGGTCGTCTGTGACGAACAGGAACCTCCTGGCGTTGGCGGGGGTGACGAGTGGCAGCAGGGCTTCCAGGTTCCTCGCGGCGGTGGCCTCGCGCACCATGACCACCATCCCCCGCTCCAGCTTCTCCCTGGCCTCCTCGGGTGTGGTGCTCTCGTGGTCCGAGCGGACCCCGGCGGCCACGTAGGCGTTGAGGTCGAGGCCCTCCATCCCGGGCGCATGGCCGTCGATCGGCCTGCCGCCGGCGGCCGCTATCCTGGCCAGGACCTCGGCGTCCCCGGCCAGCAGCCCGGGCATGTTCATCATCTCGGCCAGCCCCAGCACCCACTTGTCCTGCATCAGGGCCTCGAGGTCATACGCCGAGATCTCGGCGCCAGCGCTCTCCAAGGGGCTCGCCGGAACGCAGGAGGAGGCCATCAGGTAGACGCTCAGCGGGTTGTACTTGGCCGCCTGCAGCATGTACCGGATGCCGCTCATCCCGAGCACGTTCGCGATCTCGTGAGGATCGGCGACCACGGTCGTCGTGCCGCGCGGGACCACGGCGCGCGCGAACTCCGCCACCCCCACCATGGAGCTCTCGATGTGCACGTGGCCGTCTATGAAGCCAGGGGCGAGGTACGAGCCGCCCAGATCGCTGACCTCCCGCGCCCCGTAGGAGCCCCGCTTCCCCCCCACGGCCAGGCCGGCGATCCGGCTGCCGAGCACCGCGACGTCCGCCTCCAGCACCCTCTGGCCGTAGAGGTCCACGACGCGCGCGTTGGCGAGCAGGAGGTCGGCGGGCTCCTTCCCCCGTGCGACCCTGATGAGCCTCCCGAGGTCCATTAGGCGCGTGATTCCGCGGGGTCCGCGCGCTTTCCTGCGGCGGCGCGGCCCCCCCGGCGGTCAGGAGGCATAGGGCGCGCCGAGGAAGAAACAGAGGTAGCGGGAGGCGGCCCCCGACGGGCCGTAGAGGGAGCCACAGATGGCCCACGTCGTTCCGTACCGCGGGCAGCCCACATACGACCTCGAGATAGCCGGCGTGTCGCGCAAGCTGCCGCTGATCCAGGTCGCCCCGGACACGTGGATCGCCTACTACTACAGCCTGGGCGACACCGAGGTCATAGACCACGCGGCGCGCGCTCTCGTAGAGGCCGTTAGCGGGTGCGAGATATTCGTCACCACCGAGACCAAGGGGATACCGCTCGCCCACGCGCTCGCCGCCTACTCGGGGATGAAGCCCTACGTGGTGTGCCGTAAGGAGATCAGGCCGTTCATGCTCTCGCCCCTCTCGGTGAGATACAGGCCGATCACGGCCAAGAGCGAGGAGGAGCTGTTCATGGACGGCCGCGACGCGCTGAAGGTCCGCGAGCGGCGCGTATGCCTCGTCGACGACATCGTCAGCACCGGAGAGACGCTCCGTGCCATGGCCGAGCTCGTCGAGCAGGCCGGCGGCTCCGTGGTCGCCACGGCGGCGCTACTCCTGGAGGGGGCCGAGATCGAGGGCGTCCACCACCTAGGGGTGCTGCCGGTGTTCAGGCGCGAGGACGATGCCGGCGCGCCCTAGAAGGACGCCGAGGTGATCATGGAGATACTGCGACCCGCAACCCTGGCCGAGGCGCTCGAGATGAAATCCGATCGGCCCGAGGCGCTTCCGATCGCGGGAGGGACCGACCTGATGGTCGAGCTGAACTCGGGGCGGCGGAGGCCCGCCGCCATCATAGACCTCGGCCGCCTGGAGGAGCTGCGGCGCTGGGGTCGGGAGGACGGGTGGGTCTTTCTCGGCGCCGGGATGACCTACGCGAGGGTGGTGCGCGAGATGGCGGAGTTCGCCCCCCTGGCGCAGGCCTCGCGCGCCGTGGGGTCTCCCCAGATCCGCAGCCGTGGCACCGTGGGGGGGAACCTGGGAACGGCCTCGCCCGCGGGTGACGCGCTGGCGCCGCTCGCCGCCTACGACGCGGAGATCCTGCTTGCCCGGTCAGGGGGGCGCACGAGGCGAATGCCCTGGGACGCCTTCCTGACCGGCCCCAAGAAGACCGCCATCGCCCCGGACGAGCTGATAGTCGGCGCGCGGTGGCGGCCGACCCGCGGCCCCGGCTCCTTCTCGAAGGTGGGCCCCCGCAACGCGATGGTGATCGCCGTGGCGAGCCTGTGCCTGGTCGTGGACGAGGAGCGGCGGGCGGTGCGGCTCTCCATGGGCTCGGTGGGCCCGACCGTCCTAAGGGCGCCGCGCGCGGAGGAGCTCGCCGCGTCCGCCCTGGCCGAGGCCGGGGCGTGGGACGATCCCGCCGCCCCGGTGCCCGGCGCGGCGGTCGAGGAGTTCGGCGCGCTCGCGGCGGCCGCATCCTCGCCCATTGACGACCTGCGGGGCAGCGCGGCGTACAGGCGCCACGTCTGCGCGGTGCTCGCCCGCCGCGCGTTGGCCTGGGCGCTCGCCGACAGGCGCAGCGGTGCGGCCGCCGGCCACGACTCCGGGGTAGAGGGATGCTGATCCGCGCGAAGGTCAACGGTGAATGGAGGACGGCCGACGTCTGGCCCGGGGCCAGCCTGCTGCACATGCTGCGCGAGCACCTGGACCTGCCCGGCTCAAAGAACGCCTGCGAGCAGGGGGAGTGCGGCTCCTGCTCGGTCTGGCTGGACGGCGAGGTGGTGTGCGCCTGCCTGGTGCTGGCGGCGCAGGCGCACGAGCGCGAGGTGCGAACCGTCGAGGGTCTCGCGGACGAAGAGGGACTGCATCCGGTGCAGGAAGCGTTCCTGGAGGCGGGCGCGGTGCAGTGCGGCTTCTGCACGCCGGGGCTCGTCGTCGCGGCCACGGACCTGCTGGCCCGTAACCCCCGGCCCGACGAGGCAGAGATCCGGGAGGCGCTCTCGGGGAACCTCTGCCGGTGCACCGGGTACGCCAAGATCCTGGACGCGGTGCGGTTGGCCGCCGAGCGGATGCGGCCGGAAGTCGGGTAGCGACGAAGATGGCCTGTGCCGGAGCGTGAGCCGATGAGCAGGGTCCTCATCGAGGGCTGCGAGGTCGTCGTCACGATGGACGACGCCGGGACCGAGATACCGGGCGGCTCGCTGCTGATCGAGGACGGGGTCATCGCCTGGGTCGGGCGCGGGACGCCTCCTCGAATCGCGGCGGGCGAGACCGAGCGGATCGACGGTGGCGGCACCGTGGCGCTCCCCGGGCTGGTCAACGCCCACCACCACCTCTACCAGACCCTCACCCGGGTGATGGCGCAGGACCAGCCGCTGTTCGGGTGGCTGCGCGCCCTCTACCCCGTGTGGGCCGGCGTGGACGAGGAGTGGGTGCGAGCGGGCGCCCGCCTGGGGCTGGCCGAGCTGGCGCTGTCGGGCTGCTCGACGACCACCGACCACCACTACATCTTCCCCAGGAGCGATCCCTCATCCGGCATCGGCCTCCTCCTGGCCGAGATAGAGGCCGCCGGCGAGATCGGGCTGCGGTTCCACCCTTGCCGCGGCTCGATGGACCTCGGCGCCTCCCAAGGAGGGCTGCCCCCGGACGCGATCGTGCAGGACGCCGACGTGATCCTTGCCCAGACCGAGGAGGCGGTGCGCCGCTTCCACGATCCTGGCGCTGGAGCGATGGTGCGGATCGCGGTGGCGCCGTGCTCGCCGTTCTCCGTGACCGAGCGGCTGATGCGGGAGTCCGCCGTGCTCGCACGCAGGCTGGGGGTGAGGCTGCACACCCATATCGCCGAAACCCTCGACGAGGATGCCTACTGCCGCGAGAGGTTCGGCAGGAGGCCGATAGAGCTGCTGGAGGACCTCGGCTGGGTGGGGCCCGACGTCTGGCTGGCACACTGCGTGCACCTCAACTGGCCGAGCGTCCGGCTGCTGGCCGGCAGCGCGACCGGGGTGGCGTGGTGCCCCACCTCCAACCTGCGGCTGGGCTCGGGCGTCGCGCCGGTTCGCGGCCTGCTGGACTGCGGGGTCAGGGTCGGGCTCGGCGTGGACGGCTCGGCCTCGAACGACGGCGGCAGCCTGCTCGCCGAGGCGAGGACAGGGATGCTGATCGCGCGCGTGGGCGGCGCAGGCATGATGAGCGGCAGGGAGGCGCTGCGGGTGGCCACCCGCGGAGGGGCCGCCTGCCTCGGGCGAGACGACATCGGGGCGCTCACCGCCGGCAGGCGGGCGGACGTCGCGTTGTTCGGGGTGGACAGGCTCGAGCTTGCCGGCGCCGGCACCGACCCTGTCGCGGCGCTGCTGTTCTGCACGCCGCTGCGCGCCCGCCACCTGCTGGTCGAGGGAAGGCGGGTCGTCCGTGACGGCCGCCTGGTCGGCGCCGACGAGGAGGGGATCAATGCTGAAGCCCGCAGGGCTGCGGCGCGAATCGCCGGCTGAGGCCAGGCAGGCGGCCGGGGGCGGCGTGGGCGAGAGCGTTCGCCGGATAGACGGGGTGCCGAAGGTCAAGGGGGCGTTCCAGTTCGGGAGCGACCTGTGGGCCGATGGGATGCTCTGGGGCCACACGCTGCGCAGCCCTCACCCGCACGCGAGGATCAGGTCGGTGGACATATCGAAGGCCGCTGCGCACGCCGGCGTGCACGCCGTCCTACTGGCCGGTGACGTTCCGGGCCGCCGGACCTTCGGGCTGGAGTTCGCAGAGCAGCCGGTCCTGGCCTGGGACCGGGTGAGGTTCGCGGGCGAGCCGGTCGCGATCCTGGCGGCGGTGGATCTCGAGGTGGCGCGGGAGGCGGCCGGGCTCATCGCGGTGGACTACGAGGTGCTGCCGCCGGTCACCGACATGGAGCAGGCGCTCCTGCCCGGCGCTCCCAGGATCCACGACTACGGCAACGTGCTGCGCCACATCCGGATTGAGCACGGCGACCCGCTCGCCAGGGCCGACGTCTGGATCGAGGGGTACTACGAGACCGCGATGCAGGACCAGGCATTCCTGGGACCGGAGTCCGGGCTCGCGATACCGGCGGACGACGGGGGGGTCGACCTCTACGTCGCCACCCAGTGGCTGCACGTGGACCAGGAGCAGGTCGCGCCCTGCCTCGGCCTGCCCAAGGAGAAGGTCCGGCTCTACCTGGCGGGAGTGGGCGGGGCGTTCGGGGCCAGGGAGGACGTCAGCATGCACATCCACGCCTGCATGCTGGCGCTAAGCACCCAGAGGCCGGTCAGGATCGTCTACGGCCGTGAGGAGTCGTTCCTCGGGCACGTCCACCGCCACCCCTCCCGCATCTGGATGCGCCACGGGGCGACGCGCGACGGGAAGCTCGTCAGCGTCTACGCGCGGATCCTGATGGACGGCGGCGCCTACGCCTCCTCGGGCGCCGCGGTGATAAGCAACGCCAGCACCTTCGCGACCGGGCCCTACGAGGTCCCCAATGCGCTGATCGAGGGTACCCGGGTATACACAAACAACCCGCCGTGCGGAGCCATGCGCGGCTTCGGCGCCCCGCAGGTCTGCTTCGCGTACGAGGGTCAGATGGACAAGCTGGCGAAGGCGCTGGGGATCGATCCGGTGGAGATGCGACTGAGGAACGCGCTCTCCCAGGGGTCGGTCCTGCCCACCGGGCAGGTGATCACGGGCAGCGCCCCGGTGGCCGAGGTGATACGGCGCTGCGCGGAGATCCCGATCCCGGAGGCGGCGCGCGGTGCCGCCGACCCGCTATTCCTTCCCGGAGGCGCCGGAAACGTCTCGCGGGGCGAGCGGATCCGGCGCGGGGTGGGGTTCGCGGTGGGCTACAAGAACATCGCCTACAGCGGCGGCTTCGACGACTCGGCCGCGGCGCGCGTCCGGGTCTTCGGCGGGCCGGCCGGGCCGGTGGCCGAGGTCCACAGCGCCGCCGCCGAGGTGGGGCAGGGGCTGCACACGGTGCTGGTCCAGATCGCGCGGGAGGAGCTGGGCATCGAGCACGTGGTGGTGACCCGCCCCGACACAGCGGTGGGCTCGGCGGGATCCACCTCGGCCTCCAGGCAGACTATGATGTCCGGGGGCGCGGTGCAGATGGCCTGCAGGGCCGTCAGGGACGAGCTCCTCAGCCGGGCGCTCCGCCGCGTCGAGTCGGAAGGACTCACGGCCGACGGGCTGGCGCTGGCGGGCGGCATGGTCCTGGCAGGGGACGAGGCCCTCTGCGCCGTGGCCGATCTCCTCGATCCGCCGGTCGAGGGCGAGTGCACCTACCACCACCGCCGCACGCAGCCGATGGACGCCAGGGGCCAGGGCGACGTCCACGTCTGCTTCGGCTTCGCCGCGCAGCGGGCAGTAGTCGAGGTGGACGAGGAGCTCGGGCTCGCGCGGGTGGTACACATCGCGGCCGCGCACGACGTGGGCAGGGCGCTCAACCCAGCGGGCGTCGAGGGCCAGATAGAGGGCGGCACCTCGATGGGCATCGGCCTGGCGTTGATGGAGGAGGTGCAGCTTCGCGAGGGCAGGATCCTCAACGCCTCCTTCACGGACTACCTGATACCGACCATCCTCGACATGCCGCCGGTGCAGTCGGTGCTGGTCGAGGAGCCCGAGCCCGACGTTCCCTTCGGCGCGAAGGGCGTGGGCGAGATGTCCACGGTGGTGTCCACCGCGGCGGTGGTCGCGGCGCTTCGGGACGCCACCGGCAGGGAGCTGAACCGGGCGCCGGTCAGGCCGGACGACCTCATCGGCCTGAGGCCGCCTGTCAGGTCGGGCGGGCCGCCGCCCGCGCCCGACGTGCCCGGACCCCAGCCGGTCCCGCACTACTTCGGGCTGGCCCTGGGGCAGGGGGAGCTGGGCGGTACGGGAGAGGCCGGAGGCAGGGCGGAGGAGGGTTCGTGGAGCAACTGACGGTGCAGTTCGTGCTCAACGGCACGCCCATCACGGTCGAGGTGAGGGAGGGCGAGAGCCTGCTCGAGCTCTTGAGGGAGCGGCTCGGGATCACGACGGTCAAGGAGGGGTGCGCGCCTGAGGGCTCGTGCGGTGCCTGCACCGTGATGGTCGACGGCCGGGCGGTCGTCTCCTGCGCCCAGCCGGCCACCAGGTTCGCGGGCAAGCACGTGAAGACCCAGGAGGGGCTCCCGCCGGAGCACCTGCGGCAGTGGGCCGAGTGCTTCCTGGCCGCCGGGGCCGCCCAGTGCGGCTTCTGCTCGCCAGGGATAGTGATGAAGGCCGAGGCGCTGCTGGAGAGGAGTCCCGCCCCGACCAGGGACGAGATCACCCGCGTGCTCGCCGGCAACCTCTGCCGCTGCACCGGCTACGTCAAGATCGCCGACGCGATAGAGATGGCCGCGAGGGCGCGGCGTGACGGGCTCCTCCCCGAGATGGAGCGCGGCGGGCGGGTCGGGAGCCGGAGCGCCCGCTACCAGGGCGGCGAGCTGGTCCTGGGCACGAAGCCGTTCGTGGCGGACATGAGGAGACCGGGCCTGCTGCACGGCGCGCTTCGCACCTCGGACTTCCCACGCGCTCGGGTCGTGCGCATAGACACCTCCCGCGCACAGGCCCACCCGGGCGTCGCGGCCGTGGTGACCTGGAAGGACGTGCCGGGAGAGCGGACGCAGGGGTTGATCACCAGGGACTGGCGGCAGTTCGTGGCCGAGGGTGAGACCACGGCGTACGTGGGAGACGTCGTGGCGGCGATCGCGGCGACAACCCGCTTCGCGGCCAGGGAGGCGGCCAAGCTCGTCGAGATCGAGTACGAGATCCTGGAGCCGGTAACCGATCCCCAACAGGCCCTCTCCCCGGAGGCCCCCAGGCTGCACGACCGCGGCAACATCCTGTCCACCTCGAGGGTCAAGCGGGGGGATGTGGACGCGGCGCTGGCCGCCTCGGCCCACGTCGCCGGCGAGACCTACCGGACCCAGATGATAGAGCACGCCTTCCTAGAGCCCGAGGCGGCCCTGGCGGTCCCGATCGACGAGGGCGGGATCCACCTCTATTCGCAGGGGCAGGGCGTCTGGGACGACCGCCGCCAGGTGGCCTCGCTGCTGGCGCTGTCCGAGGAGAAGGTGCGGGTCACGCAGGTTTCCACAGGAGGCGCCTTCGGCGCCAAGGAGGACCTGAGCGTGCAGGGGCACGCCGCGTTGCTCGCCCTTCGGACCGGAAGCCCGGTGCTGCTCACCCTCTCGAGGGCCGAGAGCATGAGGTTCCACCCCAAGCGCCACCCACTCACCATGGAGTACACGGTCGGCTGCGACGAGGAGGGCCGCCTGACCGCGGTACGCGCCAGGATCGTCGGGGATACCGGCGCCTACGCCAGCGTCGGGGACAAGGTCCTGGAGAGGGCGGCCGGCCACGCCTGCGGCGCCTATAAGGTGCCGAACGTGGATGTCGAGGCGAAGGCGGTCTACACGAACAACCCGCCGTGCGGCGCCATGCGGGGGTTCGGCGTACCCCAGGTCACGTTCGCGATCGAAGGGCTGCTCGACGTCCTCGCCGACAGGGTCGGGATCGACGGCTGGGAGATCCGATGGCGCAACGCGCTCGCCGAAGGCGATGTCTACTGCACCGGGCAGGTGCTGGGACCGGGCGTCGGCGTCAAGAGGACGCTGCTGGCCGTTCGGGACGCCTACCGCTCGGCGCGTTTCGCCGGGATCTCGTGCGGCGTGAAGAACACCGGCGTGGGCAACGGGCTGACAGAGTACGGCAGGGCGATCCTGAGGCCCGAGGGCGACGGCACCGTGACCCTCTTCCACTCGTGGACCGAGATGGGGCAGGGGTGCCACACCGCCCTTTCGCAGATCGCCTGCGAGGAGCTCGGCATCCCCCTGGAGGCGATCAGGGTGAGGGTGGACACCGAGCGGGAGCTGCAGACCGGCCAGACCACCGCCTCCCGCGCCACGGCACTCGGCGGCCGGGCGGTGATCGAGGCGGCCCGCAAGCTTCGCGCCGCCCTGGACGGCCGCGCCCTCGAGGACCTGGCTGGCCGGGAGTTCTACGGCGAGGTCGTCGTGGACTGGACCACCAAGCCCGGGGCCGAGGGCGTGGAGAGCCCGGTCACCCACTTCGCGTACGGGTGGGCTACCCAGGTAGTGGTCCTCGACGGCGAGGGCCGGATAGAGAAGGTCGTCGCAGCGCACGACGTCGGCAGGGTGATCAACCCCACGCTGCTGGAGGGCCAGGTCGAGGGCGGCGTGCACATGGGGCTCGGCTACGCGCTCTCCGAGGAGTTCGTTGTCGAGGCAGGGATGCCGGTCACGACGACCCTCAAGTCGCTGAACATGGTGCCGCCCTCGGGGATGCCCGCGGTCGAGTGCATATTCGTCGAGGAGCACCAGCCCGAGGGCCCCTACGGCGCCAAGGGCGTCGGTGAGATAACTATGGTTCCAACCGCGGCCGCGGTCGCGGGTGCCCTGCGCGCGTTCGACGGGGTGGGCCGTACGCGGCTGCCCATGCGTGACTCCCCGGCGGCGCGCTTCGCCAACCCCAGGCTGGGCGCCGCTCCCGGCCGGTCCACCGAAGGCGAGGGATGATGTTGCCGTGAGTACCTACTCGCTGTGCGGAGGCCGGGTGGTCACCTCGATAGATCCCGTGACCGTGGTCGAGACCGACATCACCGTCAAGGGCGACCGGATCGAGTCGCTGGGGCCTGCGGCCCCCAGCCTGGACCGGCGCGACTGCTCCGGGTGCCTGGTAATGCCCGGCAACGTCTGCGCCCACACCCACGTCTACTCCGCGCTCGCTCGCGGCGCGCCCTACGACCTCGAGCCCCCCTCCAACTTCCTCCAGATACTGCAGCGGATCTGGTGGCGGCTCGACCGCGCGCTCGACGAGGACAGCATCAGGTCATCGGCGATGGCGGCGGCGATGGGGGCGCTGCGCTCGGGTACGACGACGATCATAGACCACCACGCCTCGCCCAACGCGATCGACGGATCGCTCGACGTGATCGCCGAGACCCTCCAGGAGGTCGGGCTGCGATCGGTGCTCTGCTACGAGGTGACCGACCGCGACGGCCCGGAGCGCGCCCGCGCCGGGCTGGTTGAGAACCGGCGGTTCCTCCGCTCGCGACACCGGATGGCGCGGGGCATGGTCGGCGCCCACGCCTCGTTCACGCTCTCGCAGGAGACGCTCGCCGCCTGCGTCGATCTGGCACGCGAAACGGGCGCAGGAATACACGTCCACGTCGCGGAGGACGCCCTCGACCAGCGCCACTGCGTGGCCCGCCACGGGAAGCGCGTCCTGCAGCGGTTCCAGGACGCGGGCGCGCTCGGCCCCGAGGCGCTGCTGATACACTGCGTGCACCTCGACGAGATCGAGATGGAGATCCTCGAGGCCAGCGGCGCGTCGGTCGCCCACAACCCTACCTCGAACATGAACAACTCGATCGGGCGCGCGCCCGTGCGCAGGATCAAGGACCGGGTGGTGATCGGCACCGACGGCATAGGCGCCAACATGATGGATGAGTCCAGGACCGCCTACTTCCGCCTGAGGGAGGACGACCCCACCGTGGGCATCACCTGGCCGCTGGAGAGGATGGCCGCCAACGCCAGGCTGGCAGGACGGCTCTTCGGCGAGCCCCTGCTCGGCACGATCGCGCCGGGCGCGCCGGCCGACCTGGTCGTGCTGGAGTACCCCTCGCCCACCCCTGTCAGCGCGGGGAACCTGGCCGGCCACTGGGTGTTCGGGCTGGACAGCCTCCTCGTGCGCGACGTGATGGTGGCGGGTGAGTGGTCGCTCCTCGGCTTCCGGATGGCCGCCATGGACCAGGATCAGATAGGCGCCGAGGCGACATGCGTGAGCATCGATCTTTGGGAGCGGCTGGCCGAGATCGGCCCTCACCGATTCGACCCAATGGAGGGACTTTAGAGATGCCGCAGTCGAGCAAGGGCAGGGTGGCCCTCTACCTGCAGGACAAGCACCCGATCCGCGACGGGATGGGGTACGTGCGCTACGCGGAGGAGCGCGGCTTCGAGGCGGTCTGGCAGGCCGAGAGCCGCCTCGTCCGTGAGGCCACGGTGCCGATGGCCGCCTACGCCGCGGTCACGGACCGCATCAAGGTCGGCTCCGGCGTCGTAAACAACTGGACGCGCAACGTGGGCCTGCTGGCGGCCACCTTCTCGACGCTGGACGACCTCGCCCCCGGGAGGATCATGCTCGGCATCGGAGCCTGGTGGGATCCGCTGGCCTCCAAGGTGGGGATAGACAGGAAGAAGCCGCTCTCGGCGATGCGCGAGGTAGTGGATGTGACGCGCCGGCTCCTCGCCATGGAGCGCGTCACCTTCGAGGGCGAGTTCGTCCACGTCAGCGACATCGAGATAGACATCGTCCACGGCGATCGCTCGCCCAAGGACGTTCCGATATACATCGGCGCCACGGGCATGAAGATGATGGAGCTGGCCGGCGAGATCGCCGACGGCGTGCTGCTGAACTACATGGTGGGCCCCGCGTACAACAGGGCCGCGATGGAGGCGCTGGCCGCCGGCGCCAAGAGGGCCGGCCGCGATGCCTCCGAGATAGACCGGCCCCAGCTCGTGGTCTGCTCCCTGGACGAGAACCGCGAGGTCGCGCTCGACCGGGCTCGCGAGCTGCTGACGCAGTACCTGGGCCAGCAGCCGCACATAATGAAGGCGAGCGGCATAGATCCCGGCCTCATAGAGGAGATAGGGAAGGTCCTGACCTGGCCTGCCGGGCCGGAGGAGATCCACAGGGCGATGCGGCTGGTGCCCGACGACGCCGTCCAGATGATCTCGGCATCGGGTACGCCCGACGAGTGCCGCGCAAAGGTCCGCGAATATGTTGAGTCCGGCTGTACCTGTCCGGTGCTCTATCCGCTGGGCGATGACGTCGGGGCGATGATAGACGCCTTCGCCGACGGGCGGTTCTGAGGCAGACCGGCCAGGGTTTCTGCTATACTCAACCGGAATAGGATCCCTTCGAGAGCGATGCCATATCCTGCGGAACACCGGGCGGCCGGCGCGAGCGCCGGCCCGCGGCGCGCCTGCCCCGGGGCTCCACCCGGGCTCGTGCCGGCTAATCTGGAGGTGTGTGGATGGAACGACTTGGACTCGAGCGGAAGCTCGTAGACGCGACCAGCTACGATCGCACTGTCGGGCGCTTCCGGGAGCAGAAGATAGTGCTCCCGACCTTCGCGCAGCTCTCCGATCCGAATGGAATCCCGGAGAAGGTCAACACGCTGCTCGGATCGGTGGATCCGGACGCCCCCCACCCGCTGAACCTGTTCCGCGTCCACTGGTACAACGGCGCGGACCGGCGGTCGCGCGTGGAGGTTCCGCAGCACCTGGTGCTGCCGTCCTCGCTGACCGGCACCGAGGCGCGCATAGTGGTTGCGCTGGGGGATCGGTTCCCGATGATCCGCGCCCACAAGGTCTTGGCCGCCTACGGCTGCCTCGCCCCACGGATCATCACCGGCCAGTTCGACCCAACCAGACACCGGGCGGTGTGGCCGTCGACCGGCAACTACGCGCGCGGGGGCGTGGCAATCTCACGGATCATGGGCTGCCGCGGCGTGGCGGTGCTGCCGGCGGGGATGAGCAGGGAGCGGTTCGCCTGGCTCGATCGCTGGGTCGCCGACCCCGCGGACATCATCCGTACGCCCGGCTCGGAGAGCAACGTCAAGGAGATCTACGACAAGTGCGCCGAGCTGTCGCGCGATCCCGACAGCATCATCTTCAACCAGTTCTCGGAGTTCGGCAACCACCTCGTCCACTACGCCTGCACTGGGGCGGCCCTGGGAAGGGTGTTCGAGGGGATGGCAGAGGGCGAGCCCGGGCTGCGGCTGCGCGCCTTCGTCTCGGCCTCCGGCTCCGCCGGGACCCTGGGCGCCGGCGACTACCTCAAGGACTCCTTCGGCGCGCTGGTCGTGGCGGTGGAGGCCCTGGAGTGCCCCACGATGCTCTACAACGGCTTCGGCGAGCACAACATCCAGGGGATAGGGGACAAGCACATCCCCCTGATCCACAACGTGATGAACACCGACGTGGCCGTCGCGATCTCCGACCACGCCACCGACCGGCTGGACGTGCTGCTGAACACCGACGCCGGGCGGGCCTACCTGCGCGAGCGCAGAGGCGTGCCCCAGGAGACCATAGAGGGGCTGTCGTCGCTGGGCTTCTCGTCGATCTGCAACGTCCTGGCCGCGATAAAGACCGCCAAGTACTACGGGATGGGCCGCGAGGACGTCATCGTGACCGTCGCCACCGACAGCGCAGAGATGTACGGGACGGAGCGCGAGAAGGCGCTCGCGCGGTGCTTCCCGGGCGGCTTCGACGCGGTGGCCGCGGGCGAGACCTTCGGGCAGTACCTGCTCGGCGCCTCCACAGACAGCCTGGTCGAGATGACGCTGCGCGACCGCGAGCGTGTCTTCAACCTCGGCTACTTCACCTGGGTCGAGCAGCAGGGAGTCTCGGTCGAGGAGTTCGTGGCGCGGCGGCCGCAGGCTTTCTGGAAGGGGATGCGGGAGGTCCTGCCCGCCTGGGACCGGATGATCGAGGAGTTCAACTCCAGGACCGGGGTCCTGGCCGGGCTGTGAGCACGGCGACCCGCCTGGGCGGAGCCCCGGTGGCGCTGGTCTGCTCGGGATGCGGCCACCGCGCCCCATCGGACGAGCCCTATCCCTACAGGTGCCCGAACGCCAGTAGCGGCGACGGAGCCGACCACGTGATGACGAGGGTGGTCGACCCCTCGCTGCTTCGCTTCCCTGAGGAACCCCCCAGTGAGGGCCGGAACCCATTCCTCGCCTTCCGCCGGCTCTTCTACTCCTACCATCAGGCCCGCTCCCACGGCCTCTCCGACGAGGAGTACGTCGGGCTCGTAGAGCAACTCGACCGCGCGGTAGCGGGTGTCGACGGTAAGGGTTTCTCGATCACCCCGCTCTCCCGCAGCGATGCCCTGGGCTCGCGCCTCGGCTTCGCGGCCGAGGGGGGCGTGTGGATCAAGGACGAGACCGGCAACGTCTCGGGGTCGCACAAGGCCCGCCACCTGATGGGGCTGCTCCTTCAGATCGAGGTGGCCGAGCAGAGCGGCCTGGTCGGCGAGGATGAGAGGAGCCGCGACCTGGCGATCGCCAGCTGCGGCAACGCCGCGCTGGCCGCCGCGGTTGTGGCGCGCGCGGGCGGCCGCACCCTCGACGTATTCATCCCCACCTCCGCCGACCCCGGGGTGGTCGAGCGGCTGAGGCGGCTGGGGGCGCGGCTCAACGTCTGTCCCCGCCGGGAGGGCGTCCCCGGAGACCCCACCTACCACCGGCTGCGCCAGGCACTGGCCGCGGGCGCCCTCCCCTTCACCTGCCAGGGCAACGAGAACGGCCTGACGATCGAAGGCGGGCTGACGCTCGGCTACGAGATCGCGGCGCAGATGCGGGCATCGGGATGCCGGATGGACCGCCTGTTCGTTCAGGTGGGCGGAGGGGCGCTGGCCAGCTCGTGCATCCAGGGGCTGCAGGACGCGGTGCGGCTGGGCGCGCTTCGCGCCATGCCGCGCGTCCACGCCGTGCAGACCCGGGGCGGGTTCCCCCTCAAGAGGGCCTACGACCTGGTGGCGGCGCGGATTCTGGAGCGGCTCGCAGGAGAAGGGATCCGGCCGCGGGGCGACGGCTACCGAGAGGCGGCCGACGCCATGCTCGAGCACGCGGCGTCGCCGGCGGTGGCGGAGGTGCTCGACTACGCCGCGGCGCACCGCTCCGAGTTCATGTGGCCGTGGGAGGAGGAGCCGAGCAGCATCGCCCACGGGATCCTAGACGACGAGACCTACGACTGGGTGGCGGTGGTGCGCGGGATGGTGACCACCGGCGGCTATCCGGTCCTGGCCTCGGAGGAGACGCTCGTCGAGGCGAACGAGCAGGCCCGGGCCGATACGGGGATAGACGTGGACCACACCGGCTCGTCGGGGTTCGCGGGGCTGGTGGAGCTGGCCCGGCAGGGGGGCGTGGCCCCCGGGGAGAACGTGGTCGTGCTCTTCACGGGAATCAGGCGGTAGGAGCTGACGGCACGCAAGAGGCAATGAGACAACCATGGAGGTAGAGCATAGATGAGGAGCTTTCTGGGACGTGACATCCTCTCGCTCAAGGAGTTCGAGCGGAACGAGTTCTTCAGGGTCTTCCAGGTCGCAGACGACCTGAAGCACTACGCGCGTGACCGCCGCAACGGGGACCTGCTGAAGGAGAAGACCCTGGTGACGGCGTTCTACCAGCCCAGCACCCGCACCCGCCTCGCCACAGAGGCCGCGATGATAAGGCTGGGCGGCAGCGTGCTCGGCTTCTCCGACGCCAAGATGACGCGCGCCGGCGACTTCTACCAGGAGTCGATCAAGGACACCGTCCACATGCTCGAGTACTACGGCGACGTGATCGCGATGCGCCACTTCCAGCAGGGCGCGCCCCACGAGGCCGCCAAGTGGGCCTCGGTCCCGGTCATCAACTGCGGCGACGGCTGGGGCGAGCACCCCACCCAGGTGCTGATCGACCTCTACACGATCTACAAGGAGCTCGGCACGATAGACGGCCTCAAGATCGCCTGCGTGGGCGACATGCGGATGCGGACGATGCACTCCATCCTCTACGCGATGTCCCAGTTCGACAACGAGGCGTTCGTGATCTCGCCCCCGGAGATGTCGCTGACCGCCGAGTTCAAGGCCGAGCTGGACGAGCGCAGCGTCAAGTACAAGGAGGTCGCCTCGATCGAGGAGGTCATCGGCCAGGCCGACGTGATCTACATGGAGCCGGTGGTCCAGCCGGACTACACCAAGTCGCGCGACGAGCGCTCGGGCGACGTCGGGCTCACCCCGGCCGCCTACAAGGTGACCCGCAAGCTGCTGGCGGAGCGGGGCAAGGGAAGCGCGATCGTGCTGCACTCGCTGCCACGGATGGACGAGCTGACGACCGACGTCGACCCCACCCGGCACGCCAGGTACTGGCCCGAGGCGTTCAACGGGGTCGTGGTGCGGATGGCGCTGCTGGCGCTGATCCTGGGAGCCGCCGAGTAGGTCGCCCCGGGAAGGGCCGGATGAGCACAACGAGGAGGTAGCACCATGCAGACTCACCTGCGCGGGAAGGATCTGGTCACCCTGCAGGAGTGGACCAAGGAAGAGATAGACACGCTTCTGGACGTGGCGTTCGACCTGAAGCGGAAGCGCGCGCTCGGGCTGGAGCACGCCTACCTTCGCGACAAGGTGCTGGCGATGCTATTCTTCTTCTCGAGCACGCGCACGCGCGCCTCGTTCGAGGCCGGCATGGCGCAGCTCGGCGGCCACGCGCAGTTCATCGAGAGCCGCACGACG
>JBBIJB010000016.1:32653-38726 GCA_037446215.1 Armatimonadota bacterium | reverse complement strand
AGGAGGAGGCGACCTGTCTGGAGGCCGTCCTGGTCGCCGCCGCGGACGCCATCTCGGCCAGCCGGCCCGGCGCGCGCAAGGAAACCGTCGAGATGTACCTCAAGCGCCTCCAGGCTCTTGAGGAGCTGGCAACCTCCATGGACGGCGTCGAGAAGGCCTACGCGATACAGGCGGGGCGGGAGATAAGGGTGATGGTCAGGCCGTCGCAGATCGACGACGCGGGGGCCGCTGGACTGGCCCGCGACCTTGCCCGGAAGATCGAGGAGGAGTTGAAGTACCCCGGCCAGATCAAGGTCACGGTGCTGCGGGAGACGCGCGTGGTCGAGTACGCGCGGTGATGGCGTGAAGATCCTGTTCGTCGGTGATGTTACCGGGAAGCCTGGCCGACGGATCCTCACGGCGCGCCTGCCCGGACTGCGCCGCTTGCATGGGGTCGACGCGGTCATCGCGAATGCCGAGAATGCCGCGGGCGGAATGGGCATAACGGTGAAGGTCACGGAGGAGCTGCTGGCCGCCGGCGTGGACGTGCTTACCGGGGGCAACCATACGTGGCGCAACCGGGAGGCGTACGACCTGCTTGACAGCAACCCGCGGGTTCTCCGCCCGGCCAACTACCCTCCGGGCGCTCCGGGGCGGGGTGCCGCCGTAGTGACGACCGCGGGCGGGTGCAGGATCGGCGTCTTGAACCTGGAGGGGCGCGTGTTCATGCAGGAGCTGGACGACCCGTTCCGGGCCGCGCGGCTCGAGGCCGAGGCGCTGCGCTCCCAGGTGCCAGACGTCGTTGTTGACTTCCACGCCGAGGCCACGTCCGAGAAGGTGGCAATGGGATGGTACCTCGACGGCAGGGTCAGCGCCGTCGTGGGCACGCACACGCACGTGCAGACGGCGGACGAGCGGGTGTTGCCGCAAGGCACCGCCTACATGACCGATGTCGGGATGACTGGACCGCGCGACGGCGTCATCGGGATGGCACGGGAGCAGATACTCGAAAGGTTCCTGACCCAGCTGCCCATCCGGTTCGAGGTCGCCGCCGGCCCGGTCCTGCTCTGCGCCGCCCTTATCTCGACCGACGGAGACGGGCACGCAACGTCGATTGAGAGGATTCAGCTGTGCGACGGAGCCTAGCTGGTTGCGCATAGACCTTCATACCCACTCCACAGCGTCGGACGGCCTGCTCTCTCCCGAGCAGCTTGTCGCCGAGGCGGCGGCACGGGGAGTCGGGCTGCTCGCCCTGAGCGACCATGATACGGTCGCGGGCGTAGACGCCGCCCTCGCGGCCGGTCGGCGCGCCTCCGTGGAAGTCTGGCCCGCCGTGGAGTTGTCTTGCGACGTGGCCGAGGGCGAGGTCCACATGCTCGGCTACTTCGTGGACCACACACTGCCGTGGTTCCTGGCGATCCTCGATAGGCTGCGGGCCGGGCGGGCCGAGAGGGCCTCCCGGATGGTGGCCAGGCTCAAGGCGTTGGGTGTGCCCATCGCCATGCGCCGCGTCGAGGAGCTGGCCGCGGGCGGGGCCGTTGGAAGGCCCCACATAGCCCGAGCCATGGTTGAAGCCGGGCATGTGGAGGAGGCTGCCGAGGCGTTCGATAGGTACATCGGTCGCTTCGGTCCCGCCTACGTGGAGCGTGTCAAGCTGACCCCTGCGGACGCGGTTGCGCTGATCAGGGCGGCCGGCGGCCTGGCGGTTCTGGCGCACCCGGGCTGGGGCCAGCAGGATGCCATGATCCCTGAACTGGCCGAGGCCGGATTGGACGGCATAGAGGCGTACTACCCGGATCACTCGCCCGATGACGTAGAGAGGTATCGGGCGGCGGCCCGCAGGCACGGGTTGCTCGTGACAGGGGGAACGGACTTCCACGGCGGCTCGATCGCCTCAAGGGTCTTCATTGGGAGCCAGTATGTCCCCGAGGCAGTCATCCCTGCCATTAGGGAGGCGTCGCGTTCGCGGCAGGCGGACACGGAGCCGCCCGACTTGCCGCTCTCGCTCGAGGAGTAGGCCAGCCCGAAAGGAGCCTTCTGATGCGCTGTGCTAAGTGCGGAACTGAGAACCCCCACGGCCGCGTCCTGTGCCAGCGGTGTGGGACACGGCTAAGGGCGGCCGGCAGGAGCACCGTGATCGAGCCCGAGTCAGGAGAGCGCCTCCGAGAGCGCCTGAGAAGCGACCTGATCAGGCTGGCGACGGTCGCCGCCGTGGTCATCGCTGCGGCGCTGGCGCTCGGCTCGATACTTCGCTAGCCGGCCCATCCCTAGGCGATGGCTGCGGACCCGCGCCTGCGCGACCTTCCATCGGTTGACCGCATAGTCTCGGCTATGCGCGAGAGAGGGCCGCTCCTGCCCTTTCCCCGGCGTGCCGCCACGATGGTGGCGCGCGACGTGGTGGGGGAGGTCAGGCGCAGGATCCGTTCGGGAGGAGAGGGTGCCTCACCCGAGAGCATCTTCGACGAGGCCGCACATAGGCTGCGCACCAGGTTCGGCCCCCGCCTCAGGCGTGTCATCAACGCGAGCGGCATAATACTCCATACCAACCTGGGACGCGCCCCGCTCTCGATCCGGGCGACCGATGCGGTCTCCGAGGCGGCCGCCGGCTACTCCGCGCTCGAGGTGGATCTCTCAAGCGGCGAGCGTGGTAGCAGACACGCGCACATCGAGCATCTGCTCACCGCCGTGAGCGGCGCACAGGCGGGCTTCGCCGTAAACAACGCTGCCGGGGCCGTCGCCCTCGCACTGGCGGCGCTCGGCCGGGGAGGCGGGGTCGCCGTCGCCCGGGGCGAGCTGGTCGAGTTCGGAGGAGGGTTCCGGCTCCCGGAGGTCATGGCCGCCAGCGGCGCCCAACTGCTGGAGGTCGGTACTGCCAACCGGACCTATCTCTCTGACTACCGAGGCGCGTTGGATGCTGGAGCGTCCCTCCTGCTGAAGGTTCACCGCAGCAACTTCACGCTCAGCGGCTTCGTGCACGACACCCACCTCGCAGACCTAGTGGCGCTGGGTAGCTCCCGACAGATACCTGTCGTGTACGACCTCGGCAGCGGCTGCCTCGTGAACCTCGGCGAGGCCGGGCTCCCTGCCGAGCCCACGGTGCAGGAGGCGGTAGCGACCGGGGCGGATCTGGTGATCTTCAGCGGCGATAAGCTCATGGGCGGGCCTCAAGCTGGGGTAGTCGTGGGGCAGGGGGAGGCGGTCGGCCTGTGCAGGGCTCATCCGCTGGCCCGGGCCGTCCGGATCGACAAGCTGGACCTCGCCGCCTTGGCCGCGACCCTGGATACGTACCTTGACCCTGAGAGGGCCTGGCGGGAGATCCCGATACTGAGGATGCTGGCAGAGGCGCCTTCGTCGCGACGCAGGCGCGCCACTGCCCTTGCGCGCACGCTGTCCAAGGTCCTCGGCGGGAGGGCGCAAGTCTCCGTGATTCCCACATCGGGAGAGGTAGGAGGCGGGGCGCTGCCCGGGTGTTGCGTTGCCTCCTATGCCGCCTCCATCCGCCCCGCGGCCGATCGACCGGGCGAGTGGGCCGCCCGCCTTCGCGCGGGCCCAACGCCCGTGATTGCGACCGTCCGCGACGACGCCCTGGTTCTCGATGTCCTGGCGCTTCTGCCGGGCGAACGACGCCTGCTGCCCTCCCTGGTCGGGTCTCTGGCGGCGCGCTGATGCGCCCTGTCACAATCGGAACTGCCGGCCACATCGATCACGGTAAGAGCGCTCTTGTCCGCGCCCTTACCGGCACAGACCCTGACAGGCTGGCCGAGGAGCAGAGGCGCGGCATGACGCTCGACTTGGGCTTCGCCCACCTCGATCTCCCTTCAGGAGTGCGCGCGGGCATAGTCGACGTTCCGGGCCACGAAGCGCTGGTGCACAACATGCTTGCGGGCGCGGGCGGGATCGACGGAGTGGTGCTCGTCGTTGCCGCGGACGAGGGCGTGATGCCGCAGACAAGGGAGCACCTGCACATCCTGCGCTTCCTGCGGGTAGACGCTTCGGTCGTAGCCCTTACCAAGATCGACCTGGTGGATGACCCCGGGTGGCTCGACGCAGTGGAGGAGGAGCTGCGGGAGGCTCTCGAAGGCACGCCGCTCTCCCAGGCGCAGGTGGTGCGGGTCTCCGCCAGGACCGGCGAGGGGCTGCCGCTGCTGGTAGCTGCGCTCGACGCCTCCGTCCGGTCGGTGCCTTCCCGCCCATCTTCGGGTCCCGCGCGCCTTCCGGTGGACCGCTCCTTCACCATGTCCGGGTTCGGCACGGTCGTGACAGGCACCCTGTGGAGCGGGACGATTCGCGCCGGGGAGGTGCTGGCCCTCATGCCCGAAGACAGGCAGCTCCGCGTACGCGGCATCCAGGTTCACGGCGAGAGTGCGGCCGAGGCGTCCGCCGGCAGCAGGGTTGCCGTTAACCTCGCCGGCATCGAGAAACAGGGAATCAGGCGGGGCGATCTCCTCTGCACGCCGGGCGCCTTCCGGCCAACCCGCCTGATCGACGTGAAGGTCCGATCCCTACCGGAGGGCCCAGGCATACGCAGCGCGGATCGCGTCCATCTACACCTGGGCGCTGATCAGATCACCTGCAGGGTATCCCTTGCGGGTGGAGGTGAACTCTCAATGGGCCGGGAGGGCCTGGCCAGGCTGAGGCTCGAGCGGCCGACGGTGGCCGCGCACGGTGACCGCTTCGTGCTCCGTCGCTACTCCCCGACCGAGGTGGTGGGCGGAGGGGTCGTGCTGGACCCAGCCCCTCAGAGGAGGAAGCCAGGGGTGCGCTCCCCGGCTGTCCTCCTGGACGTGGAGAAGTCGGGTCCCCCTGCGCTGATCGTCGCGGCCGCGGTGAGGCAGGGAAGAGCCGGCCTCCTGAGGTCTGAGGCCGCGTCGGTCGCCGGGCTGGCTGGCCCGGACGGCGAGGCCGCGGTCGCATCGGCGATTGGAGACGGCCGAGTCGTGGCCGTCGCCGAGCGCCTCTTCGCCGCGCACGTCGTGGAGGAGCTCGGCGGGCAGATCGAGGCGGCGGTTGCCGATACCCACGCGAGATCTCCCTGGCGATGGGGGATTCCGCGCGACGAGCTCAAGAGCCGCGTGAGTGCTGCACAGGGCGACCGGCTGTTCGACGAAGTGCTTGCGCGCCTGCTGGCAGAAGCGCGGGTGTGTGATCGTGGAGGACTGCTGGCGCTGCCCCCCCACACACCCCGCTTCACGGACGAAGAGCGTGCACTTCGGGCGAAGCTTCTCTCCACCCTCGAGGGAGCCGGCTTCTCGCCCCCGCCCTTGTCGGATCTGCAGCGCTTGGCACCTGCGGGAGCGGTGGACAGGATGCTCCAGAGCCTGGCGGACGAACGGCTCGTAGTCGCGGTCAGTCCGGAGCTGAGGTTTCCAAGAGCCGCCGTGGAGCTGGTCCACAGGGCGGTGGTTGAGATGGCGCGTTCCGGCGGGGAGGTCACAGTCGGCTCGCTCCGCGACCGGCTGCAGACCAGCCGACGCTACGCGCTCGCCCTGCTGGAGTACCTGGACACGGCCAGGATTACCAGACGCGTGGGTGATCGGCGCGTGCTGGGACCGAACGCGGAACTCCCAGGATCTACTCCCCGATCTTGACCTCGCCGATCGTAGCCGTACCCGACCACGTGACGAACTCCAGGCAGATTCCCGTGGAGAGCTCCAGGAGGGCTCTGCTCGATCCCCCCGGCGGAATCCGCTGAACCACGACGCTGGCGGTGCGCGTCTCCTGTATCACCCGGGGGGTTGGGAAGGGCACCCGGCAGGTTCCCACGACCCGGGCCGTGATCGCGGCGCTCGCCACCGGAACAGGGCTACGGTTGGTCACCACGACCGCGAATCCCATCGGTGATCCGGCCATCTGCACCGTCGCCTGCAGCTGCTTCGCTACGACCGCCTCGAACTGCTGGAGCCCGGCTACCTCACCGGAGTACTCGGCCAGCACCGCCGATAGCGATCCCACCGGCCGTATCGTTACGGTGTACCTGCGCACGATCTCGCTGACACCGATCCGGACCTCGAAGGTGGCGGCGCCTCCGCCGGCCACGGGGCTGGGATAGAGCGGGGCATTGCCCTCCCCCGCGCGGCGCCCACCCTCTCCCAGC
>JBBIJB010000016.1:18634-32598 GCA_037446215.1 Armatimonadota bacterium | reverse complement strand
ATGAGCGTGCCGTTCTCGACGCGCGCGGTTGCCGACCTGACCCCCCATGTGCCCGGGGCAGTGGTCGGCGCGGGCGAGGGCGCAGCCGGGGAGGGGGAGGGACGCGCGCCGCCTGCCGGGATTGCCGGCGCCGCTCTGGCTCCGGGGCGAGCCTCGGCGCCGAACACCTCAACGGCGATCACCCGGCCGTCGGAGAGCAGGAAGGCCACACCGATGAACGGATAGGTGAGGACCGACCCCTCCCTGGATGCCGTGATGATGCTTGCGGCCGCGCCCGCGTAGGCGCCGCGCACCGACTCCGCCGTCGCCCCCGGGCCGATGCCCACGGCAGTCTTGCATCCTGTTGTCCTCGTTGAGATCCGCCTCACCCGGCCGTAGTCGGCAACCATGCCGGCCCAGGGTTCCCGGAGCGAGTAGTGGACCTCGCTCCCCTGAGCCTGTTGGCGCACAGGCGGACCGGTCAGTTCAAGCGCCGCGGCGGCATCCATGCCTATTCGGACTTCCCCTATGCCGGCGCCTTCGACTATATCGCACCGCGGCGCGCCTCTCGCCGGCAGCGGGGGAGCCGTGCCGAGCGCAACTACGGCCAGAAGAACCCAGAGCCTCCGCATCGCGCGCTCCCGCCCCTCGGTCTGGTCTCCGATCCTGAGCACCCTTTCGGCAGCGCCCGCGAGGTACCTGCCGCCGGCGCTTGCGCGGCGCTCCGCGCGCGCTTACAATGCACGTGCGCGCGGTGGAGGGCAGTGTCCGCTGGTGCGGGCCCCGGTCTTCAAAACCGGTCGCTGGGCCGTGCGGTCCAGGCTGGGTTCGATTCCCAGGGCCCTCCGCCAACGGTTGGAGAAGTGCTAGATCCTGATGTCTATGACCGCGGACACTCCCACCCCAGGGACCCTGCGGAACGCCTCCCACGGCTTGAGGTTGTCGACCGGGACCAGTGCTTTGATCCTGAACGCACCGTGGAAGTCCGCCTCCAGTACTGCGACGGCCTCTACCTTGTCGACGGCCGCCCTCGGTCCTGAGACCTGGGCCGCGCCCACGTAGGCCCCTGCCGCGGATCCCACCCCGAGGCTGAGTATCGGTACGACCTTGGTCTGCTCGCGGACCGCCACGCCGCGGTTCTGCAACAGGTTGTTTGTGAAGTCGTTTATCTGGGGGGCGAATGTGCGCACGGCATAGCCTACCCCCAGGGTCTTGATGATGCCGAAGATGTCCTGGCCGTAGGCGGCCGCGGAGAACCCGCCTATCGCCAGCGCCGCCGCTACCAGCAGGGCTGCGGTCCGGATCATGCTCATCTGTGCCTCCTTCTATCGGTTTGATCTGGATGTCAACTACCCTGGTTTTCCTACGGCTCAGATGGCCCGCTTGTTCCCAGCCCGGCGCTCGGCGGCCGTGGCAGTACGCTCGAGGTGGTCTGCCGCTCGCCGCGGCCACGGCTGTGGTAGCATTGTCGTGTGAAGCGCGACTCCCCGCTGACGCCGATGATGCGGCAGTACCAGGACCTGAAGGCCAGGCATCCACGTGCGCTCCTGATGTTCCGGCTTGGCGACTTCTACGAGCTCTTCTTCGAGGATGCGAAGGTCGCCTCTTCGGAGCTCGAGATTGTCCTCACCTCCCGCGAGATCGGCAAGGGACGCCGCGTCCCGATGTGCGGGGTGCCGCACCACGCTCTCTCGGGATACCTCGCACGCCTGGTCGACCGCGGCTACAGCGTGGCGATATGCGATCAGGTCGAGGATGCCGGCAAGGCCCGCGGCCTGGTCCGAAGAGAGGTCACGCGTGTGGTGACCCCGGGTACGGTGATGGACGCTGGCGCGCTGCCGGCGCGCGAGCACCGCTACCTTGCCGCGGCCGTGGAGGGCGAGGGTGAGTGGGGCATCGCGGCGGTCGACCTCTCCACGGGGGAGTTCATGGCCACCCAGATCGGCGGCGACGGATCTGATAGAAGGGCCGTCGATGAGCTCTCCAGGATCGATCCGCGGGAACTGATCGTACCGGAGACGGAGCGAGGGGCGAACGAGGTCGCCAACGGTTCATCAGGGCAGCAGGGGTGGGCGTTGACGCCTCTGGAGGCCTGGCGGTTCGAGCCGGCCGTGGCGCGCCGGGCGCTGATCGAGCACTTCCGCGTCGCCTCCCTCGACGGGTTCGGGTGCGAGGAGCTTCCGCAGGCCACTGCCGCGGCGGGTGCCCTCGTCCAGTACCTGCAGATCACGCAGCCCGGCGCAGCGGGCCACGTGAAGGGGCTGCGGCTCTACAGCACCGACCAGTATCTCGCCATGGATGAGATCACCAGGCGAAACCTCGACCTGCTGACGGACAGGAGGGTCGGTACCGCGCGCTCCCTGCTGACAACGCTGGACGAGACAGTGACGCCCATGGGAGGGCGCATGATGCGGGAGTGGCTCCTCCGCCCGCTCGTGCAGGTGGCGCCCATAGTGGCACGCCAGCGCGCCGTTGGCGTTGCCCTCTCCGACCGCCCTGGGCGCGCGGAGGCGCGCGCGGTTCTGCGCGCGCTACCCGATCTATCCAGGATCGTCGGCCGGATCGGTCACCGTTCTGCAACCCCGCGGGACCTCGCGGCCCTCCGCCTGGGTCTCGACCGCCTCCCCAAGCTGCGCGAAGTGACGTCCGGGCTGCCGGACGACCTCCTCCGGAGGCTATCGGAGGAAGTCGATCCCCACAGGGAGATCGCCGGGGAGCTGGCGCGGGCGATCGTCGACGACCCCCCCCCGGGCCTACGCGAGGGCGGGATCATCAGGCCCGGGTATGATCCGGAGCTCGACCGCCTGCGCACCGGTGCCGCCGAGGGTAAGGCATGGATCGCCCGCCTGGAGGCCGCCGAGCGGGAGCGTACCGGGATCCGCTCGCTGCGGGTCGGATTCAACAGGGTGTTCGGGTACTACATCGAGGTCTCGAACGCCAATCGACACCTCGTCCCGGCCAACTACATCCGGAGGCAGACGCTCGTGGGAGCGGAGAGGTACATCACGCCTGAGATGAAGGAGCGGGAAGCGGCGATCCTGGGCGCCGAGGAGCGGATGGCCGAGGTTGAACAGGAGCTGTTCGGGCGGCTCAGGGACTCGGTGGCGGAGTCCTCCCAGTCACTTCTGGCAACGGGCTCGGCACTAGCCGAGATCGATGCGCTTCTTGGCTTCGCGGAGGCCGCCGAGGCGGGGGGCTTCGTCTGTCCGGAGGTCGTGGAGGAGCCCGTGCTGGAGATACGCGCGGGCAGGCATCCCATCGTGGAGCTGGCCCTGCAGGGTGAGCGGTTCGTCCCCAACGACCTGATGCTGGATACCGGGAACCGGGCCCTGCTTATCGTCACGGGGCCCAACATGGCCGGCAAGAGCACGCTGCTCCGACAGGCCGCACTCATCACCGTGATGGCTCAGATGGGATCGTATGTGCCGGCCGCCGAAGCCCGCATCGGCGTGGCGGATCGGATCTTCACGCGGGTCGGCGCCGCCGACGACATATCGGCCGGGAGGAGCACCTTCCTCGTCGAGATGCAGGAGGTCGCCAGGATCGTCCACGGCGCGACCAAGCGAAGTCTCATAGTGCTGGACGAGGTTGGGCGCGGCACCAGCACCTACGACGGGATGAGCCTGGCTTGGGCCGTCGTCGAGTATCTCCACGGCCGGGTCGGGGCTCGGACCCTGTTCGCCACGCACTTCCACGAGCTCACGGAGCTGGCCGAGCTGCTGCCGCGCGTCCACAACGTCTCCATGCGCGTGAAGGAGGAGGGGAGGCGTGTGGTGTTCCTGCACGAGGTCGCCGAGGGAAGGGCGGACCGCTCCTACGGCATCCATGTGGCGCGCTTGGCCGGGCTTCCCGAGGAGATCACCTGCGAGGCCGAGAGGGTGTTGGGCCAGCTCGAGGCCGCTTCCACGCGCCCCCGAGAGCAGGGAACCCCCCCGGTTCCATCCAGGGCGAGGGGGCCAAGGCAGCTCCCTCTGCTGCTCGAGATCCAGTCCCCGCTGGAGGAGGCCCTGCTCGCGCTTTCGGTTGAGTCGATGACCCCTCTCGACGCGCTGCAGGCCCTCGCGGAGCTGCGGGAACGTGCCAGGGCACTGCGGGCCGCCCCCAAGCCCCAAAGGGACAGGCGGCTCCAGTGAGCCCCATACGCGTCCTTGAGGAGTCGGTCGCAGAGCGCATTGCCGCCGGAGAGGTTGTCGAGAGGCCCGCGTCCGTCGTGAAGGAACTCGTGGAGAACAGCCTGGACGCGGGCGCGAGCGTTGTCGATATCGAGATCCGTGGCGCGGGCACCCGGCTGATAAGGGTCGCGGACGACGGGGAGGGCATCCCGTCGGCCGAGGTGGCACTTGCCTTTCAGCGGTTTGCGACGAGCAAGATAAGGCGTCTCGAGGATCTCGACGGCGTGCAGAGCTACGGATTCCGTGGGGAGGCCCTGCCCAGCATCGCGGCGGTCTCTCGAGTCGTCCTCACGACGCGGACCGAGGGCCCGGAGCCCGCGATCCGTGCCGTCGTGACAGCCGGGGTCGTCGAGGAGCTTGCCGCCTGCGGCGCGCCGCGAGGCACGGTTGTCGAGGTAGAGCGGCTGTTCCACAACACCCCTGCCAGGCTGAAGTTTCTCAAGTCCGCGGCGCGGGAGGGGTTTCTGATAGCCGAGGCGGTACACCGAGCCGCGATGGCCAACCCCGCGGTGACGTTCACGCTCACCGTGGACGGCCGCCTCGCCGGCCGCTGGCCTGGATCATCGCAGCGGGAGCGCGCCGCCGAGCTGCTGGGAGCGGCGGGCCTCGGAGACCTGGTGCATGCGCAGGAAGCCGTTCCGGGAGGGCGTGTGGAGGCCTGGCTGGGGAGGCCTGAGCGGGCCAGGCCAAACCGCCTGGGCCAGCACCTCTTTGTCAACCGCAGGCCGGTGAGCAGCGCCCTTCTCAGGAGGGCGGTTGAACAGGGCTACGCCCAACTCCTGCCCGTGGGGCGATACCCGGCCTTCGTGCTGTGCCTCGAGGTGCGCTCCGACTCGGTGGATGTGAACGTCCACCCACGCAAGCTTGAGGTTCGCTTCAAAGAAGAGGGGGCGCTGTTCGGAGCGGTGGCGAAGGCGGCGAGGACGGCGCTGCTGGCGAGCCCACTGGTCAGAAGCGCCGCCGCACTCTCCCTCGCCGCGGGCCGACCGATCTGGGGCACGGCCTTGGGCGACGACTCCCGGGGAGGCGGGCAGGAGGGCTCGGAAGGAGCCTTGCCCCTCTGGCCCAGGAGTGAGCGCGTGGCAGAGCCTGGGCGACCGGGGGCTGCCTACATCGGCGGGCAGCGGCTGCCTTCCCTCAGACCGCTGGGCCAGGCCCTGAACACCTATGTCGTAGCGGAGGGACCTGGCGCGATCTACCTGGTGGACCAGCATGCGGCGCACGAGCGGGTCCTCTACGAGCGGCTGGTCGCATCCAGGCGGAGCGGCGGCGTCCCATACCAGCTCCTCGCGGTTCCCGTCACCGTCGAGCTTCCCGCTGCGCAGATGGCGCTGCTTGTGGACCGGCAGGACAGCCTGAGGCTGGCCGGGCTGGATGTGGAGCCGTTCGGGCCCCGGACCGCGGTGCTCCGCTCGGTTCCCGTGCTGGCAGCAGCGACTTCGGCCGAGGAGACCCTTCATCGGGCCCTCGGTGCGCTAGCGGTTGAGGGTGAGGGGGACGGTGCCTTCGAGCGGCTGTGCATCGCGACAGCCTGCCACACCGCGATACGCGCAGGGGACAGGCTCTCGCCCGAGGCGATGGAGAGGCTGCTTACCGACCTCGAGGCCGCAGAGGATCCTTTCACCTGCTTCCATGGTCGCCCGACGGTCATTGCCCTGCCGTACACTCAGATCGAGAGATGGTTTCTGAGAGGATAGGCTCGGGCGGGCCGGTCGCGGTCATCTGCGGGCCCACCGCGGTGGGAAAGAGCGAGATCGCGTGCGCGGTCGCCCCTTCGCTTCGGGCCGAGATAGTCGCCGCCGACTCGCGCACCGTATTCCGAGGGATGAACATCGGCACCGCGAAGCCAGGCGCCGAGCTGCTCCGACGCGTACCCCACCATCTGCTCGACGTCGCCGACCCCTCGGATGCATTCACGCTCGCCGACTACCAGCGCCTGGCCCGCGAGGCCGTGGCAGAGATCCGGGCCAGGGGTCGGCTGCCGCTGCTGGTCGGGGGTACCGGCCTCTACATCCGTGCCGTGGTCGACGATCTCGTCCTGCCTCCTGTTCCTCCGGACCCCTTCCTGCGGGCGCGGCTGGAGGCCGAGGCCCGCCTTGGCGGCCGCGATCACCTGCACTCGCGCCTGAGATCCCTGGATCCCGCGGCCGCCAGCCGGATCGATCCCAACAACGTTCGCCGGGTGGTCCGGGCCCTGGAGATAGCCGCCGCCACGGGGCTGCCGGCCTCGCGTCTTCAGGGCCGCGGTGCTGGGATCGGGCCTGCGGTCATGGTTGGGCTGGTGACATCCAGGCCCGATCTCTACAGGCGGATCGACGCGAGGGTGGATGAGCAACTATCCGCTGGGCTGGTAGACGAGGTGCGAGGCCTCCTCGACAGCGGCGTCGCGCCCAAATCCCAGGCGATGGCAGCGCTGGGCTATAAAGAGATCGCCGAGTGGCTCGCGGGGGAGTCGAGCTATGAGGAGGCGGTCGACAGGCTGAAGCGTAACACGCGGCGATACGCAAAGAGGCAGCTCACCTGGTTCCGCGGCGATCCGCGGATCGAGTGGGTGGACGTTGGCGACGTGGGCGGAGAGGCTCTCGCGGCGCGCGTTCGTGCTATCATTGAACGCGTGCTGGACTCCAGTCCTGACAGGAGGAAGTGATGCAGTCGGATCGGCTCCAGAGGGTAGGCGCCTACCTCTTCGCAGACCTGGATCGCAAACAGCAGCAACTCCAGGCCAGGGGTGTGGACGTGGTAAACCTGGGTGTGGGGGACCCGGATCTCCCTACGCCGCCGCACATCGTAGCGGCGCTGGAGGAGGGCGCCCGCGACCCGCGCTCCCACCGATACCCTCCCTATCTGGGGACCGCGGAGTTCCGCCGGGCGGCCTCCGAGTGGTGCCGTGCGCGCTTCCAGATAGCACTCGATCCGGACGACGAGGTGCTCGCCCTGATAGGGTCCAAGGAGGGGCTCGCCCATCTGCCCTGGGCCGTGCTGAACCCGGGTGACGTTGCGCTCATCCCAGACCCGGGCTACCCGGTCTACAGGTCGTCCACGATAATGGCGGACGCGGAGCCCTATCCGCTCCCACTGATGGAAGAAGGGGGGTTCCTACCCGACTTCGAAGCGATTCCAGGGGAGGTCCTCAAGAGAGCCCGGCTGGTCTTCCTCAACTATCCCAACAACCCGACGGGCGCGACGGCTGACCTGAGCTTCTTCTCCAAGGCGGTGGCGTTCGCGCAGGAGCATGGGCTGCTGCTCGTGCACGACAACTCCTACAGCGAGATCACCTACGACGGCTATGTAGCGCCCAGCATCCTGCAGGTGGAGGGGGCTCGCGAGGTGGTAGTTGAGCTCCACTCACTTTCAAAGACGTTCAACATGACCGGGTGGCGCGTCGGCTTCGCGGTTGGCTGCCGTGAGGCCATCTCGGCGCTGGGAACGCTCAAGACGAACGTCGACTCCGGTGTGTTCCGGGCGGTGCAGCACGCCGCTATCGCCGCCCTGACGGGCCCGCAGGATGTCATCAACCCAACACTGAAGGCCTACAAGTCCAGGCGAGACCGCGTGGTGGAGACCCTTCGCTCTGTCGGTTGGAGTGCTCCTAACCCCAAGGCGACCCTCTACGTGTGGGTTCCGGTGCCGGGCGGACGGACGTCTGTCGAGTTCGCCGCCGAGGTCCTGGAGCGGGTCGGGGTCGTCATCACCCCGGGCATCGGATATGGAGAGCGCGGCGGAGGCTACGTCCGCCTGTCGCTCACGACCCCGGACGACCGCCTCGACGAGGCCCTGGCCCGAATACGCCGGGCCTACGGCTAGGGGGGAAGCCGATCTCAGAGCTGTGGGGAGTGCCTCGTACCGTCGAGGCCACCCACCGCCGGATGCTGGAGGCGCTCACCCGGAGGCGGGCGCCCCACAACCGTATCGCGGGGGTGGACCTAGTAGGGATCCTTGCCCACCTCGCGCACGCGCTGCGGCGAGAGGTGGGCGTCCTCATTGACAGGCACGGATCGGTCGCACACGTGGTGGTCAGCCGGCGCTGGCAGCAACTCGCGGAGATGGGAACCGCGCCGGGCGGCGGCAGCCTGCACTACGTCGAGGCACACCCGCGTCCCGACGGCCGACCCGACGAGGGCGACAGGCGCGCGATTAGGCTCCTCGACCTGGACCTCGTGGCCACGGTCGGCACCCACCGGGGTGATCCAACCGATCTATGGCTGCTGGAGATCGCCCCAGGCGGGCCCGGGGGCGATTCCGTTGATCTCGTCGTCGAGGGACCCTTCGCGGTCGATGAGCTCGCGCACCAGGAGCTCGGTGCCCTTGTCAGGCAGGCAGAGGCAGCCAGGCGACGCGCCGGGCCGGTCCAGACCCAGGGAACCGGACCGGAGCGAGCGGTGCTCGTGGCGATGGCAGGCGCAGATGGGAAGGGCGGCGTGGGTGACAGCCTCGAGGAGCTCGCCAGCCTCGCCAGGACGGCCGGCGCAGAGCCCGTGGCCCGCGTCACGCAGCGGAGACAGCGCCCCGACCCTGGGCGGTACATCGGCCGTGGAAAGGTGGAGGAGGTCCTCCGGGCCGTCGAGGAGCACGCGGCCGATGTGGTCCTGGTGGACGAGGAGCTCACCGCGGTGCAGCAGAGGACCCTTGAGGGCGAGTTGGGCGTCAAGGTGCTGGACCGGACGGCCGTGGTGCTGGATATCTTCGCAAGGCGCGCGCAGACCCGCGAAGGGAGGCTTCAGGTCGAGCTGGCCCAGATGAGCTATCTGCTGCCCCGCCTGTCCGGCCGCGGCCAGTGGCTCTCACGCCTGGGAGGAGGCATCGGCACCCGGGGGCCGGGTGAGACCAAGCTTGAGGTGGACCGCCGCAGGATCAGGCAACGGATAGCGGATCTCCAGCGCGAGATCGACGGCATACAGCGCCACCGCAGGCGCCAGCGCCAGCCCAGGCACGAGGCGGCCCTACCACAGGTGGCCATCGTCGGATACACCAACGCGGGGAAGTCGACCCTGCTGAACCGGTTGACCGGGGCCGGGGCGTTCGTCGAGGACCGTCTCTTCGCGACCCTCGACCCTATGCTGAGGCGGTTGCAGTTACCCAACAAGAGGAGTGTGGTGCTCGCGGACACGGTCGGCTTCATCCAGCGACTGCCCACCGAACTCGTCGCCGCCTTCCGGGCAACCCTCGAGGAAGTGGTGGCCGCGGACCTGCTGCTCCACGTGGTCGACGTCAGCCGAGCGGACTGGCCTGAGCAGGCGCGCGTCGTCGAGGAGGTGCTCGACTCGATCGGCGCAGGGGATCTGCCCGTTCTCGCGGCGCTCAACAAGTCTGACCGCCTGGTGCCCGCCGCGCGAGCCGCGCTGGCGCGAGAGCATCCAGACGCGGTGGTAGTCTCCGCCGCGACGGGTGAAGGTCTGGACCGCCTCCTGGACGCGATGGGCAGGCGGCTCCCCGAGCCCTGGCTCAGGGTTAGGCTGCGGATTCCCTACAGCGAGGGTCGGCTGATCGCTCAGCTGCACTCAGAGGGGAGGGTCATCGACAGGCGCTACACCCGGACGGGCATTCTCGTCGATGCAGAACTGCCCGGGCCTCTGGCCGTGCGCCTCCGGCATCGTTTCGGCGCGGCAGGAGCGCCGAGGCAGCCCCGGGCGAGAGAGGCTACCGGAGGCGGCGGAGAAGCGCGACCGCCTTTCCCTCGACGATGACATCCCTCGCGTAGATGGGGCTCATCTCAGCGTTGGATGGTTGCAGCCTGACGCGGTCTCCCTCGCGATAGAGCCGCTTGACCGTTGCCTCGTCATCGAGGCGTGCGACGACGATCTCGCCGTTGGCCGCGCTCTGCTGGCGCCGCACCACCAGGAGGTCGCCGTCCCTGATCCCATCGTCGATCATGCTGTCGCCGCGCACCCGCAGGACGAACCCCTCCGCGCCGTCCACCAGTTCGGCCGGCAGAGGCAGGTAGCCCTCGATGTTCTGTTCCGCGAGGATCGGTTCGCCGGCCGTGACACCTCCCACGAGCGGGAGGAGGGCAGGGCGAGGGGCGAGGCCTTCTCTGTCGCGCAGTATCTCAAGGGCACGGGGCTTGCTCGGATCCCGGCGCAGGTAGCCCTTTCGCTCAAGGGCCTCCAGATGACTGTGCACGGTGGAGCTGCTCGTGAGCCCCATCGCCTGTCCGATCTCCCTGACAGACGGCGGGTATCCGTGGGAGTCCGCGAAGCGCTGTATGAAGGTGAGGATCTCCTGCTGGCGGCCGGTGAGTCCTGAGGCCATCACGACCTCCCGAGTCAGAGGGTCCGTGACCCATGATACCAACGAAGCCGCCGCAATGCAAACACCTGTTCGGGGCGTTTCCGATCCTCCGGGTACTTCGTATAATGTCTCTTATGTTAACTTCACCGACTCAAGGGTCTGCCCGGAGCCGACGCCGTGCCGCGCGCCGTGGGCGTACTCTCCTCTTCTCCTCCCTGGGGAGTTGCGCTAGCGCCCTTTGAACTCGGGCTTCCTCTTGTCGAGGAACGCGCGTATGCCTTCGGTCTTGTCTTCTGTCGAGAACAGCAGGTAGAAGGCCTGGCGCTCGAACTCGAGTCCGGTCTCGAGGTCGGTGTCGAAGGCCTTGAGGATGGCGGCCTTGGCCATCCGGACCGCGATCGGGGGACGCGAGGCGATCTCCTGGGCCACTGCCTTCGCCTCGTCGAGAACGGCGGCATCGGGCACGACGCGGCTGACCAGCCCCATCTGGAGCGCCTCGCCGGCCCTGACGCGGCGTCCGGTCAGGATCAGATCCATGGCGGCGGCCTTCCCCGCGGCCCGGCTCAGCCGCTGGGTGCCCCCGGCCCCGGGGATGATCCCGATGTTGATCTCGGGCTGGCCGAAGCTTGCCCCCTCTCCGGCGACGACGATGTCGCACAGCATCGCCAGTTCACACCCGCCGCCAAGTGCGTAGCCCTGCACCGCGGCGACGATCGGCTTGCTGAGCCTCCGGATCCTCTCCCACTGCTCGAATCGGTACCGCGTGAGCATGCCAACCGCATCGGCATCGGCGAACTCGGTAATGTCGGCGCCGGCCGCGAAGGCACGCTCGCCACCGGCCAGCACCATGCATCTCGTGGAGTCGTCCTTGTCCGCGGACTCAAGCGCGTCCGCCAGTTCGCTCATTGTCTGCTGGTTGAGCGCGTTTAGAACCTTCGGGCGGTTGAGCATGATGATCCGAACCGCCCTATCTTGCTCGACGAGGATGTTAGCGTAGTCCACCCCTCTGCCTCCTAGCGTGCGATCGATACCTCGAAGCCGGCCGCCCGCAGCCTCTCTGCGAGCTGATCGGCATGGCTCCTGTCTCTGAAGGCGCCGACGCGCACCTTGAACAGGCCCCCTTCGCGGACCACGTAGGGGGTGAACCCCTTTGCGCGCAGCGCCTCCGCTGTCGCGTCGGCGTTCTCCCTGGATGCGAAGGCCCCGACCTGCACCCTGTGGAGCACGGCTGCCTCGGGCGGCTGCGTGGGTGGACCGGGTTCGGGTTGGGGAGCCGCTGGAGATGGAGGCACTGGCTCGGGAGTGGCCGGCGCCACGGCCGGCAGGGGCGGGGCGGTCGGAGTCGCGGGCGCCGGGGTCCTGGCTGCGCCCGCAGGCCCAGGCTGCACCTTCGAGGGTGCGAACGCCTCTCCCGGGGGAGTCGGCCTGGGCTTGAGGTACCTCTCCCCTACCAAGTAGCCCGCCGCGACCGAGAGAAGGAACAGCCCTATGACCGCGGCGCTGAGCAGCAGTGAGTTAGGGGAGCGCACATTGTGCCATGTTCGGCGGCGGCTCCCTAACTCCTCCGGGCGAGGCGCTACCTCAGCGCTGCGAGGTATCCCCTGAGGGCCTCTTCGCGGAGGCGGAGATCGGCCTCACGCCGCCGCTCCTCCGCAACGATCTCCTTTGGGGCTCGGCCGACGAATTTCGGATCCGCAAGCTTTTTGGCCGCTCTGCCGAGGTCCGCGCCGACAGCCTTGAGTTCGGCCTCCAGGCGAGCGGCGGCGCGCTCCCTGTCGGACTCGGCGACCGCTACCGAGATGGCCACGCCCCGGGCCATCGTGCCGACCGTGCCCCGAGGGTGCTCTGCCGGCTCCCCGACAGCCAGCCCCTCCGCCCTGGCCAGCGCGACGATGTACTCCCTATGGCCCTCCAGCAGGGCCCTCCCCTGCTTTCCCGCTTCCAGTACCGGCGAGATCTGCGCCCCCGGAGGGATGCCGAGGTCCGATCGGAGCGACCGGATCGCGCGCACGACCCCGATCAGCGTGCCAACTTCGTCCTCGGCGGCATCGTCTATCCAGGAGTCAAGCCCCGCGGGCCAGGGCGCCGTGACGATCGTCTCGCCCACGTGGGGCAGCGACCGCCAGATCTCCTCGGTTATGTGAGGCATCAGGGGGTGCAGCAGCCGCATCGTCCCCTCGAGGACCTCCCAGAGCGTTTGCTGGATCGCTCGCCTGCGGCCTCCAGCCAGGTCGGGACGGTAGAGGTCGACCTTTGCGAGTTCCAGATACCAGTCGCAGAACTCGGACCACACGAACTCGTGGATGGCGCGCGCGGCCCTGTCGAACTCGAACGCCAACAGCGACTCCGTGACCGTCTTGACCAAGCGGGCGTACCGGCTGCGTATCCACCTCTCGAAGAGGCTAAGCGACTCTCCCGCCTCCCCCCCGGCCGAGGGATCGTCGAAGCCCTCGAGGTGCATCCGGACGAACCTCGACGCGTTCCAGATCTTGTTGTTGAAGTTCCGCACGTCCTCGAGCATCTTCTCGCCGAACCGGAGGTCCTGCTGGCCCTGCGAGCAGCGCAGCACCAGGGCGAAGCGCAGCGCGTCCGCGCCGTAGCCCTGCTCCACGTAGTCAAGTGGGTCGAGCCCGGTGCCGAGCGACTTGCTCATCCGCCTGCCCTCGATGTTCATCACCGTCGGATTGATGTAGACATCGGTGAACGGGACCTCGCCCATGAACTCGATCCCGAACATGATCATCCTGGCCACCCACAGGAAGATGATGTCGCGGGCGGTGACCAACACGTCCGTCGGGTAGAAGTAGCCCAGATCGGAGGTCTCGCGCGGCCAGCCCAGCGTGGCGAAAGGCCAGGCTGCCGATGAGAACCAGGTGTCCAGGATCTGGTCCTCCTGGCGCAGGTGCTCTCCTTGGCACTTCGGACAGGAGGCGGGAGCCTCCCGGGCGGCGGTGTGGGCCCCGCAGGCGCAGTGGTAGACCGGGATGCGATGCCCCCACCAGAGCCGCCGGCTGATGTTCCAATCGTGGATGTTCTCCATCCACTCCAGGTAGACCCTGGTCCACCGCTCCGGGTGGAACTTCACCCTTCCATCCTTCACGGCGTCGATCGCAGGCCTGGCCAGCTCGGCCATACTGCAGAACCACTGGTCGGTAATGTAGGGCTCGAGCACCGTCTTGCACCGGTCGCAGAGGCCCACGTTGGTCGCGTAGGCCTCCTTGCGCTCGATCAACCCCGCCTCTTCCAGTTCGCCGGCCACGGCCTCTCGGGCGGCGAACCTCTCCATGCCCGCGTATCGCCCGGTGTCGGCCGTCATGCGGCCGGCCTCGTCGAGGATGACAAGGGTCGGGAGCCCGTGGGAGGCGCCTATCTCGTTGTCCGTCGGATCATGGCCCGGGGTGATCTTGAGGGCCCCTGTTCCAAACGATGGGTCAACCCTCGCGTCGGCGATCACGGGCACTCGCCGCTCGACTATGGGCACCACGACCTCGCTTCCGACGATCCCCCGGTACCTATCGTCGTCGGGGTGCACGGCCACCGCCACGTCGGCCAGTATGGTCTCGGGGCGTTGAGTGGCGATGACGA
>JBBIJB010000016.1:8291-18585 GCA_037446215.1 Armatimonadota bacterium | reverse complement strand
CTCCGCCCCCCTGTACCTGACATACCAGAGGTGGCTGTTCACCGTCTGGTGGTCGATCTCCAGGTCGGACACACTAGTCAGGTCCTTGGGACACCAGTTGATCATACGCTTGCCGTAGTAGATGTACCCCTTCTCGTAGAGCCTCAGGAAGCACTCAATCACCGCATCGTAGTACCCGGGATCCATGGTGAACGTCACGCGGCCCCAGTCGCACCCGGAGCCCATCCTGCGTATCTGGCCGTAGATCAGCCCGCCGTACTTCTCCTTCCACTCCCACGCGAACTCCAGGAACTTCTCCCTGCCCAGATCGAACCTGGTCAGTCCCTGGCGCGCCAGTTCCTTCTCCATGACGACGTGCGTGCCGATGCTGGCATGGTCGGTGCCCGGCAGCCACATCGCGTTGTAGCCCGCCATTCGCTTCCAACGCGTCAGAAGGTCCTGGATCGTGTGGTTGAGAGCGTGCCCCATGTGGAGCGTGCCGGTTATGTTGGGCAGCGGCATCATTATCGTGTGAGGCGTCCTCGATGGATCGACCGGGGCGCCGAACAGCCCGCTCTGGAGCCACTGTGCGTACCGGGCCGGTTCAACCTTCAGCGGATCGTAGGGCGCCGCCCGCTCCCTGGACCCACCCGGCCCAAGATCGGCCTGCGCTGGCTGCCTCCCGCTCTCCTCGCTCATGCGGACCCTCCTCGAAATGCAACACGCCGCCTCGCCAAGGGCGAAGCGGCGCTCCGCAGTACCACCCTGATCGCCGGCCCCTGTGGACCGAGGGCGGGCACTCTGCTCGCGGTAACGGGCGAGTCCCGGCAGATGACGTGGGTAGATAATACCACCGGCGGCCGCGGCGCTGTCAAGGAGCGTTAGGCTCTCCCCCGGGAAGCTCAGGAGTGCCGCCGCCCTCGGGAAGCGCCTGGCCGCTCAGGTTGGCCAGCCTGTCTCCGAAGCGGTCCACGGCCCGCCTGGCCAACTCGAAGTTGTTCTGCGCGTGGCGGAGCTGGCCTCCCAGCTTCCCCATGGGATCGCGCAACCTCTCTATGTCCAGGGTCAGATGAGCGAGCCCCTCGCGGATCTGCTCCGCCTGCTGCTCGACCTGCATTCCCTTCAGGCCGTAGGCCAGGGCCACGAGGTAGGCGTAGAACGTGGTCGGGGACACGACGACCACCCGCTGGCTCAGCGCCTGCCCGTAGAGCCCCGCAGGGTCTTCGGCGCGCACCACCGCCTCGTAGTAGACGCTCTCCGCAGGCACGTACATCAGGGCGAAGTCGTAGGTTCCCTCCTCCGGGAGGATGTACTTCTCCGCCACCGCCTTCACGTGGCCGGCGACCTGCCTTGTGAACTCCCTGCGCGCCTTCGACCGCTCCTCATCGCTCTGGGCGCGGGCAATGGCGTAGAACCCGTCCAGGGGGAACTTCGAGTCCACGGGCACCAGCCTATCACCGAGCCTTATGACGGCGTCCACTGTGTTTCCTGTTGCGAAGCGCCACTGCATCTCGTACTGCCCCTGGGGCAGGCCGTTTCGCAGGAGGTTCTCCAGCAGGACCTCACCCACGCCGCCCCGCAGCTTGGGCGGGCGGAGCACCTCCTGGAGGGAGGCCAGATCCTTGCCCAGCTCGAAGATGCGGCCGGCGGCCTCCTCCAGTCCCCTAAGCCTCTCCCGCACGTCTGTGACCATCCCCGAGGTCTCGCTGAAGCGCTGCCCGACCACCTGCAGGTTTGTGTCAAGGCGCTGACCTAGGCCGTCACCGACGCGGCGCATGGCCTCGGCGTTCTCTGCCAAGCGATCGTTCACGGCGCGCGTGACCGCCTCGATCCGTCCGTCTATCCGGGCCTCCAAGGCCTCCGTGCGCGCGGCCAAGTTCCTGGAAGCCCCATCGAGACTGCTGATCACCTGCCCCCGCAGCTCTCCGACCTGTTGCTGGAGCAGTGCGATGCCCGAGTCGGACTCGGGCCGCCGCCGCGCGATCAGTGCCGCCGCGACCGCGGCACCCAGGGCCGCCGCCACCGCCAGTACCACCAGTACGTTCAGATCAATCACTCTAGTCCCTCCCCGCGGTGTAGGGACAGATCGAAGCAAGGCGCAGTAGCGGCAGGCGCGGTAGTAGTCGGGAGTGGCCGCGAACCTGGCCTGGCGTATGCCCTCCGAGGCGGCGGCGATCTCGGTTTCGGCTTCCTCCAGCCTCTCAGGCGCGGGCGACGATCGTCCGACGAGGACCCCACGCGGGCTCAGGAAGTGCAGCTCCAGCCGGTCGGGGACCGCTCCGTACTGCCTCACGTAGGCGAGCCCGTAGATGGACAGCTGAAGGCTTTCCCGGGATCGCCGGTCGGCATCCTTCTGGGTCCTGACATCGCTGGTCTTGAAGTCGATTACCACTGTCTCGCCCCCGGCCGACCTCACATCCACACGGTCCCATCTTCCGCGAACGCGCGTGTCGCCTGTTTGGAACGAGAACTTGCTCTCCACCATCGTCGGAACCGTTCCGCTCGCGGCCTGGTAGTCGAAGAAAGCGCGCAGCACTGTCCTCCCCTCGGCAAGCCGCCGGTCCTCGTGCTCGCGGCTGATGAAGCCATCCGACACCCACACCCTCTCGAACGCCCGGATCAGGTCTTCCGGGCCCACCGCCTGGCCGCGCGCCCGGCGCCGGTTGTACTCCATGGCACCCGCGTGCACTGCCGCCCCGTAGACGACCCTGTGGTCGCGCAGCAGCGGTACGCGGAGGATGTGGGTGTACTTGTACTTCAGCGGGCATGCCTGGTAGTCGTCCACCTGCCTGAACGAGAGGGTGACGGTGCCGCGCGCGGGAAGGAGCCCGGGAAGGACCGAGTCAGTCCCCGCAGGCGGAGCATGGCGTTCTATGGCCTCTGCCGGAGACGAGCGGGCTGCCACCGCCCCTGGCGAAGGGCGATCCAGGGCCTCCAGGATGAACCGGCTGATCTTGCGCGGTCTTACCCCCCCGTAGTCCTGGCCTCCTGTCAGCACCAGCCTCTCCTTGGCGCGGGTCATGCCCACGTAGAACAGCCTCCTCTCCTCCTGCAGGTGGCTGTCCCCGGACGGTAGCACCTCCCGGTCACGCACGAGCTCGTCCGGCAGGTCGAGGAGATCGCCCCGCCTGCGAAGTGGGAAGCGGTCCGCAACGCAGCTGACCATGAAGACAAGAGGGAACTCCAGGCCCTTTGCCTTGTGGACGGTGAGGACCTGAACGCCGTCGAACTCCGGGTCGGGGGGCGGCGAAGGCGGATCGTCCCCCGCCGCGATGAGGTCCTCCATCCTGCGCACGAACTCGGGAACCCTGTCGTACACCGAGACCGCGCCGTGCCTGGCTATGACGTCGAACAGCCTGGCCAGGTTCGCCACCCGTACCTCGTCACCGGGCTGCTCCGACGTGGCCAGCCTTCGGACGTAGCCGGTGCGGGTCACCAGGTACTCGTAGAGGACACGGCCCGTCGGATGCTGGCGCATCAATGCCCGCATCTCATCCAGATCCTCGGCGAGTCTGCCGACCGCGGCCCTGCTCTCAGGGGACATCTCTCCGCCGACCTCCGGGGAGTCCCAGAGCCGGCGAATCGTGTGCTCCAGCGACCTGTTGCGTCTTTTGGCGTGCGCGAGAGCCAGGGCCATGTCCTTCGAGTCGACCAGGTAGAGCGGCGAGGTACCCAGGTAATATAGGCTCAGGTTGTCCGCGGGATCGGCCAGGACGCGCAGGAACGCCAGCGCGACCCTGACCTCCTCACGATCGTAGAGGCCTCTCGTTCCCGAGAACCACCACGGGATGCCCCTGACGTTCAGCGCGCGCAGGAACGGATCGGCGTCCTGGTTGGACCGCACGAGGATTGCGCAGTCGGACCGTCTTCCCCCTGCCGAGACGTGCTCCGCGATCGCCGTCGCTACCGCGTCTGCCTCGTCGCTCATCGTCGCAAACTGCGTCTGCTCCACGGGCAGCCCGGCTCCGATCGCGCTCGCCAGGCGCTTGTCGAGGCCTTCGCGTACCTCGAGGCGATCGGGGTTGTTGTGTTGAATGAGCCGGTAGGCGGAGTCCAGTACCGACTGCGGCGACCGGAAGTTATCGGTCAGCACGACCCGGGCGGCCCGTGGGTACGTGGTCGAGAAGCCGAGGATGTTGCTTATCGCCGCGCCCCGGAACTTGTAGATCGCCTGGTCGTCGTCGCCCACCACCGTCACGTTGCCGTGCGGTGAGGCGAGCAGCTTCACCAGCTCGAACTGCGCGTGGTTGGTATCCTGGAACTCGTCAACGAGGATGTAGCGGTACCGCTCCTGGTAGCGCCTCAGGATGTCAGTGCGCTCCCTCAGGAGTCGCAGAGGCAGTGCTATCAGGTCTCCGAAGTCCGCGCAGCCGGCCACCCGCAGCGCCGCCTCATACGCTGCGTACGTGGCCGCCAGCTCCTCGTGGGAGGCCGCCGCCTCGCTTTCGCGGCCCTCCCCCGCCGGGGCTCCATCCGCCTCCGCGCCAGATGCGCGAAGGCGCGCTGCGTAGTCCGCGTAGGCCCCGGGGGAGATGTCCTCGTCCTTGGCGCGGTCGATGAGCCTCAGTATGGCATGGACGTATCTGCTAGGGTCGCCCAGCGGCCTGTAGCGCTCGAGCGGCATCTGGAAGAGCCGGTCGCGCAGGAATATGAACTGCTCCGGCCGTGAGAGGACCCGGAAGTCCGGCTGGAGCCCTGCCTCGAGCGCCTGCTCCCGCAGGAGACGGTCCCCGAAGGCGTGGAATGTGCCGATCCACGCATCCACGTAGCCGTACGGCACCAGCTCGTCAACCCGCGACTCCATCTCGGCCGCTGCCTTGTCGGTGAACGTCAGGGCAAGTATCTCTGAGGGCCTGGCGCGGCGCGTGGCGATCAGCCAGGCTATCCTCCGGGTTATCACAGTGGTCTTTCCGGTTCCCGCGCCGGCGACGATCAGCAGCGGTCCCTCGCCGTGGGTTACGGCAGCAGCCTGCGCGGGGGTGAGGCCCTCGACCGTGCGCTCCTCCGGACCTAGGGGGTCGCCTGCGGGCCCCCGGGCGGAGAGGTCCAGGGCGAGCTGTCCGATCCCGTGAGGTCCTGCGTCACTCATCAGGGGGCTCACCCCCTCCCCGATCACGCTGGGCGTCGATGCCCCTGAGCACACCTGCAACGACGCCCGCTGAGTAGCCTCGGCGCATCAGCCAGCCGGCCAGCCTCCGACGGGCAGCGTCCGGGGAGAGCCCTCGCATGGTCGCCCATCGCCTTCTCGCGGAAGCCTGCGCCTCCTGCTCCTCGCGGTCCGGCGGCAGGAGGGCGTCGAGCTGCGCCTCCACGATCGGGGCCGGCACCCCACGCCTCCGGAGTTCGGCGGCTATTCTGCGGCGCCCCATGGGGCGGAGCGCGATGCGATCACGTATCCAGGCCTGCGCGAACTTGGCGTCGTCCAGCCAGCCCTCCCTGGCGAGTCCGGCAACCACCGCGGCCGCGATCCCCCGCGGGACTCGGCGCCCCAACGCGGCTTGGATCTCGGCCCTGGACCTGGGACGGCGGTCCAGGAGGCGCAGCGCGGCCGCCCGGGCCGACCGCAGCAGCGCGACCCTGGCCACGCGCTCGGCGGTCTGCGCATCGACCTGGGACAGGTCTGTGAGACCGAGCCTGCTGGCATCCTCGGCGTCGATCGTGAAGACGCCTGCACCCTCGATCTCTACACGGCGGATTCGAGGGTTCCCCGCAGGGGTGCGCACCCTCATGCCAGGTTGGCTCGCTCGGCCTGACGCCGGAGGTTCAGCCGTGTGCTACCCCTTGACCCGAGCCTGCGCCTGTCGCGGAGCGGGCTCGGCCGGAGGCTCCTGGGCCGCTACCCTTGGCTGGGGACGCACCAACCCGTGAGCCTCGCGCACGCGATGCTCCATCTCGCGCATGACCTCGGGGTTGGTGTCCAGGAACTCCCTGGCGTTGTCCCTTCCCTGACCGAGGCGCATCTCGCCGTAGTTGAACCAGGTTCCAGACCGTGTCACAAGCCCCTTGGCGACGGCTACGTCGAGGATGCTGCTGCTTCGCGAGATGCCATGCCCGTAGATGATGTCAACCTCCGCGTCCCGAAACGGCGGCGCGACCTTGTTCTTGACGACCTTCACGCGCGCGCGCATGCCCTTGACCTCGTCGCCGCTCTTCAGGTTCTCGGTCTTGCGGATCTCCATCCGGACCGAGGAGTAGAACTTGAGCGCCCGCCCCCCTGTCGTCGTCTCCGGGTTGCCGAACATCACCCCGATCTTCTCGCGGATCTGGTTGATGAACACGACCGTCGTGCGAGAGCGGCTTATTGTGCCGACGAGTTTGCGGAGTGCCTGGGACATCAGCCTCGCCTGCAGTCCCACGTGCGAATCGCCCATCTCCCCTTCGAGCTCGGCACGGGGCACCAGCGCCGCCACCGAGTCCACGACTACGACGTCGATGGCTCCGCTCCTCACGAGCGTCTCGGCGATCTCCAGCGCCTGCTCACCGCTGTCCGGCTGGGAGAGGAGAAGGTTGTCGACGTCCACGCCGACGGCGCGCGCGTAGACCGGATCTAGGGCGTGCTCCGCGTCGATGAACGCGGCGACTCCACCTTCACGCTGCGCCTCGCCTATTATGTGGTATCCAAGCGTTGTCTTGCCGGAGGCCTCAGGCCCGTATATCTCAACCACGCGCCCGCGCGGCACCCCGCCTACACCCAGGGCGAGGTCCAGCGCCAACGCCCCGGTGGGTATGACATCCACCTGCAACTTGGCCGAGGCCTCACCCAGCCGCATTATCGAGCCCTTGCCGAACTGCTTCTCGATCTGGGAAAGGGCCAGGTCCAGTGCCCGCTGGCGCTCAGTCATCCTCCCCGACCTCCTGCTTGACCGCGGTTGGCGCCAGAATACCAAACAAATGTTCGCATGTCAACAATGCAACTGGCGGCAGCGTGTGACGATGTAAGGGGTTTGGGGCCTAGCCAGGGGGAGCATTCAACCCAGCTCCCAGGGGAACCTGCTCCCTGGTCGAGTAGATAGGACCCTCCGGGGTCAGGCGGCTCTCCATGACCGAGATCGCCTCCACGCTCTCCGTTCCGAACCGGTCGTCCCGATGCTCACGGAGCGCACGGACGACCTCGCCCCACTGCCTCTGATCGCGCTGCCGGCCTATTGTTATGTGGGGCCGGAAGGGCCTTCCGTCCGTCCGTACCCTGTTCTGCTCAAGGGCCGCCGCCAGCGCTCCCGCGAGCCGCTCGAGCCCGTCGCCTCCCTCGCGCGTCCCGACCCAGACCACCTGCGGCCGCTCCATGCTGGGAAAGGCGCCCAGGCCTCCCACCTCTACCTTGAACGGCCGGAACTTCTCCGCGACGGTACGCGCGGCCACTACCGCCCGGGCGACCTGCGCCGCCGGGATCTCACCGAGGAAGCTCAGCGTGAAGTGGAGGTTGTGCTCCCTCACCCAGCGCAACTCGGCTCCCGCCCCCTGCATCCGCTTCTGGACGGTGGCGATTCGGCCCCTGGTCTCGGGGCTGATTTCCACGGAGATGAACGTCCGGTACAGCGTCACCTCCTCGCGACCTCCATTCTCAGCGCGTTCAGGGCGGCCTGGCTTGCCAGGTGACGCAGCGCCTTTCTCCCCGGCTCGCTGCCCAAGCGCAGCTCTCGGACCATCTCGCCTCCGTCGGTGGCGATCGCTATGTAGACGAGCCCTACCTGCTTGAACTCAGTGGCTCCGGTCGGCCCGGCTATGCCGGTGATCGCGAGGCCTATGTCCGCGCCCGCCCTCGATCGCGCCCCGGTCGCCATGGCAGCGGCGACCTCACGGCTTACCGCACCGTGGCCCTCGATCAGATCAAGGGGAACGCCCAGGTCGCGCGCCTTCGCCTCGTTGCTGTAAGCAACGTACCCGGCGAGCATGAAGGCAGAGCTTCCCGGCACGTCGGTCAGGCGGGCGGCCACAAGGCCCCCTGTGCACGACTCCGCGAGCGCGAGCGTCAGGCCCTTCGCTATCAGGGTCCCTGCCACCACCCCTTCGAGGCTCTCCCCGTCCCTACCGAAGACCGCGTCACCGAGCCGATCGCGGAGCCCCTGCTCGACCCTATCCAGCATACCCTCCACGTCTGTCGGAGTGCCTCTGGCGGTGATACGGAGGTTCACCTCGCCGAGCTTGGCCAGCGGTGCCACCGTCGGGTTCTCACCGTGGATCAGATCCCTCACCAGCTCCTCGACGGCGGACTCGCCGAGGCCGGTGATCCGCAGGACCCTGGAGCGTATGACCTCGGCCCCTCCCCGGGACTCGAGCCAGGGCCGCAGGCCATCGGCTACGAGGCCCTCCATCTCTCGGGGGACTCCGGGCAGCATGAAGATGGTCCGGCCGTCACCAACGGGGAGGATCAGGCCGGGTGCCGTGCCGTGGCGGTTCGGGACGACCTCTGCTCCCTCTGGTATCCGGGCCTGTCGAAAGACCGAGTCCGGGGGCTGCCGCCTCCGCCTCGAGAAGAAGCGGGAGATCGAGTCGGCCACCTCCTGGTCGAAGACCATGGCCACACCGACCGCGGCCGCAGCAGCCTCCGCGGTCAGATCGTCCTCCGTCGGGCCCAGTCCTCCGGTCGTGATGACCAGATCTGACCGGCCGAGGGCCAGCCGGATGGATGCTGTGATGCGTGCCAGGTTGTCGCCGACGGTCTGCTTGGCCAGGAGGCCGATCCCATGCTCTGCCAGCACGCGGGCCAGGAACGTGGCGTTGGTGTCTGTGATCTGACCGAGGAGCAGCTCCGTCCCCACTGAGACGATCTCGGCTCTCATGGCGTGTCCTGCCTGCCAGAACCGTACGGAAGGCCCCTGCTACTCACCGCCGAACGTGCGCTCAACGACCTCACCACTTCCTCCAATCACTCCCAGCGCCCTCCCGTTCACCGTGAGGGCCACCGCGCCCGCATTGCCCAGGCGGACCGTTACCGGGCCGCTCGCCTGCCACCTGCGCTGTTGGCCCGCCCCGATGAACCCCTCGTAGACCAGCCTGCCCCCGGCAGAGACGCGTATCCACGAACGCCCCGTGGCGCTCATCTCAATCGTAACGCTCGCCCCTGCGCCTGCCCCAGCCTGCGACCCGATGTCGGCCGTCGGCGGCGAGGCCGCTGTGGCCGGCTGCGCCGGGGACGCGACCTGAGGAGAAGGTGCCGCCTGCGGGGAAGCCGCGGGCGAGACCGGCTCCGGAGAGGGTGTGACCGCGGTTGGGAAGGGAAGGTCGAACTCCCTGACCTGACGATAGACGGAGTAGGACACCGCCGCAGCCAGGAAGATCGCGGCAGCCCCGGCCACCGCGAGGAGGCGTCGCCGGCCCGATCTCCTGGCGGCCAGGACGACCGCTACCTCCAGGGATGCCACCCCGGGCTTGGTGCGGGCTGCCGCTCCCATCGCGGACTCCACGGCACGGAGCAACGGTACCGGGTCCAGGCCCAGCTCACGAGCAACGGACTTCACGAAGCCCCGCGTGAACGCGATCGGAGGCAGCTCTTCGTAGCGGTCCTCCTCCAGTGCGGCCAGCAGTCGCACCGCCACCTTCGTGGCCGTGTGCAGATCCGCGAGCGACATGCCCCGAGCGGCCCTGGCCGCCCGTATCGTCGCCCCGGCGCTCTCGCCGCCCTCTCCCCTGCCCCGCACCGTCCTCGCGGTCAAGCCGTCCTCCCGGTTCCGGTCTGGTCCGTGCCAGCGCGCACACGCTGTTCGGTCTTTCCCCGCGCGGGCTTTTATTCCCTCCGGTGGGCTCCCGCCTCACCGGCCCGCCGGTTCGTCGCGTACTGCCAACTCGACCGCGATAGCCGCCGCGAGCCGGGCGTTCTCTTCGAGCAGCGCCAGGTTGGAGCCGAGCGATCTGCCGTCCGTGGCCTCGAGGATGGCAGCCAGGAGATAGGGTGTGAGCGCGGCACCCTCAACTCTGGCCGCGCGGGCGCGAGCGATCGCTCCCGCCACAGCCCGATCCTGGACGCTCTCCTCTAGTGCCGTCTCTTCGGGCGGCTGTTGCACCACCAACAGCGCCGTCCTACTCCCCATCTCCAGCTTGGCCGTCGCTATGGAGGCGATCTCTCCTAGCGAGTCGGCGCGGTGCGGCACCGCGACCCTCTCCGATCTCGCCAGGAATGCAGGCATCCAGCCCGTCCGGAACCCGACTACGGTCACGCCGAGGGAGTCCAGAGCCTCGGCGGTCTTCCTTGTATCGCAGATGGCCTTGGCCCCACTGCAGACGACCACCACGGGGTACCTGCAGAGCGCGCCCAGGTCTGCGGAGACGTCTCCCGTGCCCTCGCCGAGATGGACTCCCCCGATCCCCCCGGTGCTCA
>JBBIJB010000016.1:0-8193 GCA_037446215.1 Armatimonadota bacterium | reverse complement strand
GCTCATGACCCCTATCCCCGCGGCGCTCGCGATGGCAAGCGTGGCCGAGACGGTCGTCCCGCCGCTGTGCCCTATGCCAACCGCCACTGAGAGATCCCTCTCGGCTACCTTCATCACACCCTTTGAGAGCAAGAACCCGGCATCCTCCGGTCTAACGCCCACATGGGCGCGCCCGTCGCGCAGCGCCACCAACGCGGGCGTCGCACCCGCCTCTCTCACGAGGGCGTCGACCCGTATGGAGAGGGCGCGCCCCTCCTCTCCCGGCAGGCCGTGTGAGAGCACGGCGCTCTCGAGCGCGACTACCGGTCCGCCTGCATCCATCGCGCCGGCAACCTCGGCCGCCAGCGTAAGCCAACCTCTGGACATGTGGGCTACCTCCTGTTGAGCAGCAACCTGAGTCCCTCGGGCGAGTTGCGCTCCGACCGGACCACAATGGCCGCGGCTGCGGCGGCGAAGGCGGCCGTCTCCTCCAGGGAGAATCCGGCGAGGTGGGCATGCACTGAGGCGGCCGCTACCGCGTCGCCGGCGCCGGTGGGGTCTACTGCCTCTGCAGCCTCGGCCGCGGCGTAGGCTGTTCCTTCCCCCCTGATGACTGCCAGCCCCTTCTCGGCGCGCGTCACAACCACCTGTGCCACGCCCGCCGCGAGCAACGCTGCCCCCAGCCCTTCAGATCCCTCTCCGGCCGGCCCTCCGGCAGCGGCGGCCGCTTCCTCCTCGTTGCACACCAACATGAGCGCGCCACGCAGGCGCGGGCGAACCCTGTGCGCCTTGTCCGGAGAGGTGGCCAGCAGCACGCGCGGCCTCCTTCCCGCCATCCCGGCAACCGCGAATCCTGCCTCCACCGAGGGGTTGGCATCGCACACCACGAGGTCGGCATCCTCGATCGTCGCCCGCCACGAGGCGAGCTCGTGGGGAGTCGGCGTCTCCACCAAGCAGGCGTCGGCAACACACCAGCGCGGCAGCCCTTCGCCCTCCCTCGCTACGCTCACGAAGCAGCCCGTAGCGACACCGCGGCGCCGTGACACGCCCGTGACATCCACCCCTGCGCGCCGGGTGGAATCCAGCAGCCAGTCTCCGAGCGGGTCGTCGCCGACCACGCTGAGAAGACGGACATCGTGGCCCAGCTTGGCCAGATCTGCGGCCACGTTGCCGGCGCATCCCCCCGGCTGCAGGCTGATGGTTCCCGGCAGGGACCTGTTGGGAAGCCACGCAGCCCTGGTCTTGGCCCGCACGTCGACCAGGAGGCCGCCGATAACCGCCACCCTCCCCGCGTTCACCGTTGGGGTGACTCCGACCTCCGATCGTCCGCGCGCATGCCAAGTGCCTTGTCCACCAGATGCTGCTTCGCGAACTCCCCGCAACTGACCCAGTACATCACCCCTTCGGCCCCGAGGAGTTCCTGCCTGATCTGCACGCGCGTCCTGCCCGCCTCTGAGAGCTCTGCGACGCTCCTTACCAGGCCTTCCCAGTAATCCAGCTTGGCGCGAAGCGCGGCCGCGCCGCCGTCCATGACGGCCCCTCCGCTGCAGAACAGCCGGCCGATGGGTAGCCCGGCCACCGCGCGCAGCGACTGCAGGCTGGTGGGCAGATCCTCGTCCCTGCGCAGTTGTCTTACGCGCCGCGCCAGGTAGAGGTCCGCAGAGAACAGCCAGCCCTCGCGCTCCTCGAAGAGGACAACCTGGTCAGGGCTGTGGCCGGGGGCGTGCACCACCCGGAAGAGGTATCGGTCTGTGACGACGCTGTCGCCAAGTGGGTGGGGGGCGCTGCCGGGAGGCATCCCCCAGGTTACCCTTCGGTAGAACGGCAGCTCCGTCCGCGCGGCGAGCAGGGGCTTGAGGCCCAGTGGGTGGATGCCCGGGGAGAGCCCCCACCTGGCAAAGACGGCCGCGTTCCCTCCGATGTGGTCCTCGTGGTGGTGGGTGTTGACCACCTGGGCCATCTCCTGCCCGCCCAGCGCCTGTGGCATCTCGCCGGCGGTATACGCACAGCCCGTGTCTATGAGCAACCCATCCACGTGGTAGGCGGCGACCCAGAACAGCGGACGTCCAAACAGGGTTCTCGCCATGCGGAGTTGCGAGACGGGCCCGAAGGAGCGCACCTCCACCACCCTGCTAGGTCTCCTCCTTCGTGTACGGGATCCCGTCGGCCGCTGGCGGGATGGCGCGGCGCATGAAGCCTGCCAGCACGAGGATCGTCGCGATGTGGGGCAGCACGGTTATGAACTGGTAGGGGATGGCTGTGTGCACCACCCTCAGGCTGAGCGCATCGAAGTAACCGAACAGGGCGGACGTGCCGAGCGCGCCGAGCGGCCACCAGTTCCCGAAGATCATCGCGGCGAGCGCGATGAACCCCCTTCCCTGCGTCATCCCTTCGAGATAGCCTCTGCCCTGCTCGATCGAGAGGTACCCTCCGGCGAGGCCCGCCAGTGCGCCGCTGATCAGCACACCCGCATAGCGCATCCGCACCACGTTGATCCCGAGCGTATCCGCGGCAAGAGGGTTCTCGCCCACCGCTCTGAGGCGCAGCCCGAACACTGTCTTCAGGAGTACCCACTGGCCCAAGAGCAGTAGTATCAGGGCTGCCGGGATCACCGGCGAGATCCCGGTCGCTATGGGGGTCAGCCCGCGCACCTCCTGCAGGAGGGGGATGCTCCAAGGAGTGAAGCCCCCGATTCCGGGCGACTGCGTCGCCACGCCGAACAGGAGGATGTTGAGAAATCTCGCCAGCCCTACGGCCAGCAGGTTGAGCGCGACGCCGCTAATGATCTGGTCGACGCGGAACGTGACCGAGACGACGGCGTGGATCAGCGAGAAGAGCATCCCGGCCGCCATCGCGGCCAACATCCCTGCCAAAGGCGCCAGTGCCGGGACGACCGCGGCACCCCCTTCGGGGGTGAGGGCGATGTGCACGAAGTGAGTGACGCTGGCCCCGAAGAACGTCCCCATGATCATTATGCCTTCGAGGCCGATGTTGACCACACCGCTGCGTTCCGAGTAGACCGCGCCCATCGCCGTGAGCAGGATCGGCACCGTGAGCCGCACCGCCGAAGCCAGGAGGGCCACGCTTGCGAGCGAGAGCAGGAACTCCATCGCCAGACTCCCCTACCTCGCCGGTTCCCAGGAGGCCGTCGCCATCCGCTCCGCCTCCAGCTTTCGCTGCATCCTCACGTAGCGGGTGACCAGCTCGTACCCCACCACGATGGCGAGTATTATCACCGCCTGGAGGATGGTGATGACCTCGCGCGGTACCCCGGCGAAGACCTGTACGCCCTGTGCGCCCCTATCAAGGAAGCCGAAGAGCAGCGCGGCCGGCACGATCCCAAGCGGGTTGTTCCTGGCCAGCAGCGCCACCGAGATTCCCAGGAACCCCAGGCCCTTTGGGAAGTCTATGTCGAAGTAGCCGAAGAAGCCCAGCACGTCGGACAGCCCGACCATCCCCGCGACCGCTCCACTGCCCAGGAACATGAGGAATCGCGTTCGCGAGAGCGGGATGCCGGCCGCTTCCGCCGCCGATGGGTTCAGCGCAACGGCCCGCACCTCATAACCGAACCGGGTACGGCCGAGCACGTAGGCGGCGATGACGCAGACCGTTACGGCGATCGGCAGGAACCAGTTCAGCGCGGAGTGCTCGGGCACCCTCAGGCCGAATAGGTCGAGCAGTGGTCTCAGCAGCGGAATGCGGGCGCTGTCGGGGAACTCGGGCGTTCGAACGCGCGGAGTTCCCGCCTGTGTGGGATCGCGGAAGACGTCCGCGAGCAGGTAGAGCACTAGCGCCGCCGCGATGTGGTTCATCATGATCGTCGTGATGACCTCGTGGGCGCCGCGACGAAGCTTCAGGACGATCGGCAGCAGTGCCCAGAGGGCGCCGGCGCCCACTCCTGCCAGGATGGTCAGGGGCAGGTGCACGGCTGTCGGCAGCCCCCGTACCGTAAATGCGACCAGCGACGCTGCGAACGCTCCCACCGCGTACTGTCCCTCCACGCCGATGTTCCACAGATTGGCGCGGAACGAGAGGGCAACGGCCAGGCCCGAGAAGATCAGGGGCGTGGACTTGAGCAGTATCGCCGCGATGCTGTCCGACCTTGTCAGCGAGAACCTCAGCATCATCCCGTAAACACCCAGCGGGCTGTGCCCAAGGGCCAGGATGATGAACGAGGCCACGAGCGCGCCGAAGCCGATCGCGAGGAAGGGGGCAGAGACCTGCAGTATCGCGAGTCGGGTGCGGGCGGTCACGCTCCGCTCTCCTCTCCCTGCCTGGCCCCGGTCATGTACAGCCCGATCTCGCGCGGGGTCGCGGCACCTCTCTGGAACTCCGCCACGATCCTCCCCGCATGCATGACGGCGACACGGTCGGAGAGTGAGAGGATCTCGTCGAGCATCGCAGAAACCAGCACAACGGCCAGCCCGGCGGATCTGGCCTCGAGTATCTGGCGCCGGACGAACTCCGTCGCTCCGATGTCAAGCCCCCTCGTCGGCTGGGCTGCGACGAGCACCGAGGGCTCGAACCCGAACTCCCGGGCCACTATCACCTTCTGCTGGTTTCCGCCCGACAACGCCAGCGTAGGTGTCCGCAGCGATGGCGTTCTAACGTCGAACAACTCCACGCGCTCCCGGGCATATCGCTCTATGGCGGGTGCATCCAGGAGCGCGCCCCGGCCGAAGACCGCCCGCGTGTGATGGCCGAGGATCAGGTTCTCCCAGACGTCCATGGGCAGGACCAGACCCCGAAGGTGCCGGTCCTCCGGTATGTGCGCGACCCCCATCAACCGTATGGGCCGTACCCCGGCCCTTGTCGCATCCGTGCCGAGCACCGTCAACTTCCCCGAGGCGAGAGGGCGCAGGCCAACAAGCGCCTCCACCAACTCGGACTGCCCATTCCCCTCTATCCCGGCGATTCCGAAGATTTCTCCCGAGCGGACCGAGAAGGAGACCCCCCTGACAGCGGGGAGCCCGCCCCTTGCCGAGAGGACAACCGCCTCATCTATCTGGAGCCGCACCTCACCGGGCTCGTGGAGCGGCACCTCCAGATCCATGAGGACCGGCCGCCCGACCATCATCTCGGCTATCTGAGGCTTGGTCGTCTTCCCTGCATCCACCGTGCCCACGACTCGACCGTTGCGGAGGACGGTGATCCTGTCCGCGACCGCGAGCACCTCCTCGAGGATGTGGCTGATGAACAGTATGGTCTTGCCCTCACCCCGCAGCCTGTCGAGGTTCTCGAAGAGGTCGTCTGTCTCCTGAGGCGTCAGCACGGCCGTCGGTTCGTCGAGTATGAGGACTTCTGCGCCCCGGTAGAGCACCTTGATTATCTCGACGCGCTGCTGCTCCCCAACAGATAGCGTCGAGAGCTCGGCATCGGGATCGAGGGCGAAGCCGTACTGATCGCAGAGCTCCCGTATCTCTTCGCGGGCCTGAGCCAGGGAGAGCCGGCCTGCCCGCGCGGGCTCCGATCCAAGGATGACATTCTCGATGACCGTGAAGCGGGGTATCAGCATGAAGTGCTGGTGGACCATGCCGATCCCGGAGTCGATGGCCTGCCTGGGACTGCCGAGGACGATCCTCTGCCCCCGTACCTTCACCAATCCCTCATCGGGCTGGTAGAGCCCGTAGAGGATCTTCATAAGCGTGGACTTGCCCGCCCCGTTCTCCCCTACAAGGGCGTGGATCTCCCCGGCTTCGACGGCAAGGGAGATCCCATCGTTGGCCAGCACGCCGGGGAAGCGCTTCGTGATCCCCGAGAGCTCTATGACGGCGGGCATTGGTCGGACGGGGGGGCGGCGCGCCGCCCCCCCCGAGATCGCTAGCGCTTGAGACTCTTGGTGAACTCTTCCAGCTGCTTCTTGTCCGCAGGTACCTTGATCTTGCCGGCTATGATGTCCTTCTTGAGCGCCTCAAGGCGCGGGACTACGCCCTTGATCATCTCTCGGTTGTGGTCGTTCACAGCGTATCCTACGCCGCCCTGCTTGAGACCGAAGGCCTGGACACCGGCCTTGAACTTGTTGCCCACGAGGGCCTTGATCGTCTCGTAGACCGCGACGTCGACTCGCTTCATCATGCTGGTCAGGATCCAGGCTCGCTGGTCGGCCTTGGCCGTCAGCGACTGGTCGGCATCCACCCCTATCGCCAACTTCTTCTTGGCCGTGGCCGCCTCGAAAACCCCGATCCCGGTTCCACCGGACGCATGGTAGATTATGTCGGCGCCGCGGTCGTACTGGGCCGTTGCCAGCTCCTTACCCTTGACCGGATCTCGGAACGCCTCTCCCGTCGTGCCGGCGTAGTCCGAGAAGACCTGGATGTTGGGCTTGACGTACCTCGCGCCCGCGATGAAGCCTGCCTCGAACTTCTCGATCAGCGGTATCTTCATCCCGCCCACGAAGCCTACTTTGCCCGTCTTGGACTTGAGCGCGGCGGCGGCACCGACGAGGAACGAGCCCTCGTGCTCGTTGAACAGCAGGCTCGCCACGTTCGGCTCCTTGTCGATGAACCCGTCTATGATCCCGAACTTGACGCCACGAAAGTCCTTTGCAACCCGCGTTATGCTGTCCGTGAACAGGAACCCTATCCCGAATATGAGGTCGTACTTCTCGCCGGCAAGCAGCCGCAGCAGCTCCTCGCGGTTCTCGCCCCCCGCGGTGGGCTCCAGGTCCTTCGTGTCGACCTTGGCGCCGAACTCCTTCTGCGCCCTTGACAGGCCCGCGTAGGCCATGTCGTTGAAGGAAAGATCCCCGCGGCCGCCGACGTCGTAGACCATGCCGACGCGCATCTTCTTCACCGCCTGCGCGGCCGCCGGTCCAGCCCCTGCCGACCAGACTATCCCAAGGACTGCCACCAGCGCCAGCGCCCAGAGACGCACGGCCCCGAATCCCATCCCTGTCACCCCTCTCTCATATGGTGCTGCCCGACGTGGGGATAGTTCTGGCCGGGCGGTTCGGAGTCCTCTGGCGTCCTGGAACGGACTACCCCCCCTCCTGGGGGCGTCGCCTGAACAGGCGTTCGATCTCGTCGAGCCCGACTAGGACCTCGCGGGGGTTGCTGCCCTGCACCGGTCCCACAACGCCGCGCGACTCGAGCTCGTCTATCAGCCTGGCAGCGGTAACGTACCCGATCCGCATCTTCCGCTGGAGGAGCGAGACGGAGCCGTAGCCGGTGCGCACGACCAGTCGGGCCGCCTCGAACAGCCGCTCGCCATCCCCGCTGTCGTCGGCCGGCGTCGAGCGCTGGGCCTCTGCGAGCTGCTGGTCGAAGACGGGCTCGCCCTGCCTCCTCCACCACTCGACCAGGGCGCGGATCTCGTCGTCGCCGATGTAGGCTCCCTGAGCCCGGATGGGGCGGGAGGCGCCCAGCGGGAGGAAGAGCATGTCCCCCCGGCCCAGCAGCTTCTCGGCACCCGCCATGTCGAGGATGGTCCGGCTGTCCACCTGGCTGCTGACGGCGAACGCAAGGCGCGATGGGATGTTGGCCTTTATCAGACCCGTTATCACATCGACCGAGGGCCTCTGCGTAGCGACGACGAGGTGGATCCCGGTGGCGCGGGTCATCTGGGCCAGGCGGCAGATGATGTCCTCGAAGTCGGCCGGAGCGACCATCATGAGGTCCGCGAGCTCGTCGACTATCACCACGATGTAGTAGAGTGGCTCGACATCAGTCAGCTGGTTGTACGCCTGGATGTTCCGTACCCCCACCTGGGCGAACCGCTCGAACCGCTGCTCCATGACTCTCAGCATGTCCTTCAGGACGCTTGCTGCTTGGCGGGGGTTCGTAACGACCGGCGTCAGAAGATGCGGTATCTCGTTGTAGTCTGTCAGCTCGACGCGCTTGGGATCTATCATCACCAGGCGGACCTGGGCAGGGGTCGACCGGAAGAGGAGGCTGGCGATCATGGCGTTGAGCGCCACAGACTTCCCGGAGCCGGTCGCCCCCGCGATCAGCAGGTGCGGCATCTCGGCTAGGTCCGCAACGATCGGATGCCCGGCGATGTCCTTGCCGATGCAGACCACCAGGGGCGAGGTCGCCTTCTGGAAGAGATCCGAGGAGAGGATCTCCCTCACATGGACCATGCTCGCCTTCTGGTTCGGCAGCTCTATCCCCACGGCGGACTTCCCCGGGATTGGGGCCTCGATCCGCACGCTCTGTGCGGCCAGGTTCAGGGCGATGTCATTCGTCAGGCTGGTGATCTTCTGGACCTTCACGCCGG
>JBBIJB010000015.1:38901-39963 GCA_037446215.1 Armatimonadota bacterium | reverse complement strand
ACATGAACTGGCGCAGGAAGGACCACACGCCGAACATCACCCGCTTGGCGTGGCCGGGGTACGCCTTCCTCATGCTCACCACCGCGATCCGGTAGGAGCATCCCTCCGGCGGCAGCCAGAAGTCCACGATCTCCGGGAACTGCTGGGTCAGCAGCGGGATGAACACCTCGTTCAGCCCCTCGCCCAGGACGCTGGGCTCGTCCGGCGGGCGGCCGGTGAAGGTGATCATCGAGACCGCGCTCCTCTCGGATGAGATGAAGGCCCAGGCCTGCCGCCTCGCGCAGGAGAGCGGTGCCGCCTACGTGAAGACATCCACGGGCTTCAGCCGGGCGGGAGCAACCGTAGAGGACGTGGCCCTGTTGAGGGGCGCCGTCGGGCCCAACATCGGCATCAAGGCGTCCGGAGGCGTCCGGACGCGCTCGGACGCGCTGGCTCTGGTGGAAGCGGGCGCGGATCTTCTGGGAACCAGCAGCACCGAGGCCATACTCGAGGACAAGGCGTGAGCGCACAGGAGCCCTCCGGGGATCTGGTACGCAGGCTGATAGCCGACCTGTCCGCCCTGGCCGTTGCCTACAGGCGCGCGACCTCGGCCCACCTCCATGGGCTTGGCCGTGATGTCGCGGTGGCGGCCCTCCTGATAGGCGCGGCCCTGGCGGTGGGGATCTTCGCGTTGGGCCTGGCGGTCGCGGCGCTCGTGCTCGTGGTGGCGATCTGGCTGCCGGGATGGCTGGCGGCGCTCGTGGTCCTTGGGGTCACGGTCATCTCGATGGGCGTCATGGTCGCGGTCGGAGTCACACGCGTCAGGCGCAGGAGGGCGGCGTGGACGGCCGCCGTGGCAGAGGAGATCCGATGGGTGCGCAGCCTCTTTCCCCGCGAGAGCTAGAGGCTCTCCACGACAGGATAGCGAAGGACGTCGCCGAGCTGAGGTCCAGGCTCCGCAGGCGACCTGCGCCTCCCCCGCGCCCGTCCGATGACCTAGTCAAGGCGGCGGTCGAGATGGCGCATCGACTAAGGGCCGCGCCTGGCCTGGCGGCCGGCGTCGGCGTGGCGCTGATGGCAGTC
>JBBIJB010000015.1:37086-38891 GCA_037446215.1 Armatimonadota bacterium | reverse complement strand
GCGCTGGCCGGCAGGGCGGTGCGCATGCAGCGCAGGTAGCAATGTGTGGCACACGGTGGCATGTTGCGCCGCCAGAACCTATAATGGACCGGGGGGGGAGGCAGAGATGCTCGGACAGGTGTTCCCGGCCGTGATCGGCAACGTCGGCCCGATGGAGATGCTGATAATCCTGCTGATCCTGCTTCTGCTCTTCGGGGCGAACAGGCTGGCCGGACTCGGCTCCGCGGCGGGCAAGACGATCAAGGAGTTCCGCAAGTCTATCCGCGACGTCGAGGAAGACGCTGCCGACTCGAAGCCGTCTAGACCCGACGCTTAGGTTCGCCTCAGTCGTCCGCGGACCATGATCGACCACCCGATGTCGATCGTCGAGCACCTGGAGGAGCTGCGTCGGCGGCTCCTCCTCGCATTCGCCGCGCTGGGCATCGGCACGGTCCTTGGATTCGCGTTCGTCGACAGGGTTCTCGACTTCATGATCAGGCAACTCCAGGTGGATCACGTGGTGTTCTTCGCGCCGGCGGAGGCCCTCTTCATAAGGCTCAAGGTCGCCATGTTGATCGGCGTGTTCATAGGGCTTCCGGTCATCCTCTACCAGATATGGGCCTACGTTGCAGTGGGCCTCACCCATACGGAGCGCAGCGCTGTGCTGCAGGTGCTGCCGCCCTCTGTGGTCCTGTTCCTATTGGGTTCGGCCTTCGGGCTTCTGGTAATAATGCCGATCGGGATCCGTGTGCTGCTGGGCTATGCCACGGAGACCCTCCAGCCGATGCTGGCGGTGGGCCCGGCTCTTCACTTCTTGATGGTGTTCATGCTGGCGTTCGGGTTCATCTTTCAACTGCCCGTCGTAATCGTATTCCTGGCCAGGCTCGGGGTGGTCTCGCCGGCGACGCTTGCCTCGGGACGGCGCTACGCCCTCCTGGCCATCGTAACCGTGTCGGCGCTGCTGACACCCGGGACCGATGTGATCTCTCAGTTGCTGATGGCGGTTCCCACCTACGCCCTCTACGAGATCTCGATCTGGCTGGCGAGGCTCGTGGCGCCCCGCGACCGGCGGGCGGAAGAGGCGTGGAACGAGTAGTCCGCCGGTGCTGCGGTGGCCTCGTATGTCCGGTTTCTGGATCGCGGTGGCGGAGGTGAGAGGTGGCCCGGAGAGCTAGGAATCCGTGGTGGGTGCTCTCTATCATCATCCTGTTCGGCGGGCTGCTGGGCAGCGTGATCGCCGAGGCCGTGGCCGGCTACCCCGTCCTCGGGTTCCTGGCGCGCGAGGTGCGCGCGGGAATCGACCCCCCGTTTACCCTGGAGATGCGGATAGTCAATCTGACCCTGGGCGGCATAGTGCGCCTCAACTTCGCGATGCTGCTCGGTGTGGTCGTCGCGATCTGGATCTACCGCTTGTTGTAGCCGCTCCCCGGCGGCTGCTATACTCACGTTGATGCGGGCGGCGCGAGCCATATGAGGAGCGCGACTCCGGCGTTGGCCCTTGCCTCTGCCTCTCCCCGTCGCGCGGAGCTGCTCCGCCAGGCCGGCTGGTCGTTTGAGGTTGTTCTGCCCGGCGGAGAAGAAGAGACGCAGGGCGTGCAGGCGGCTCCCGGCGGTGGGGATGCGCTCCGCGAGCGTGCCCGGTCGGCGGCATTGGCCAAGGCGGCGTACGCGAGCCGGAGCAGGCCGGATGCCGTCGTCGTAGCGGCCGACACGCTGGTGGTGGTGGACGGCACGTTGCTCGGCAAGCCTTCCTCCCCGGAGGAGGCGGCGGAGATGCTGCGCAGGCTGTCGGGCCGCTCGCACCAGGTCGTGACCTGATCCGCGCC
>JBBIJB010000015.1:15839-37076 GCA_037446215.1 Armatimonadota bacterium | reverse complement strand
TTCTCGCGGCTGCCGTCGATGGCGGCGGCGAGCGTCGTGACCGGGGTGGCCGTCGTTGCGGCGAGCCGGGGTGTGATCCGTGCAGAGGACTCCACCACGATCGTGCGCTTCCGCGACCTGAGGGAGGATGAGATCCTCCGCTACGTCGCAACCGGTGAGCCGATGGATAAGGCAGGGGCATACGGCATTCAGGGCCGTGCTGCGGTATTCGTGGAGCGGCTGGAGGGGGACTACTTCGGCGTCGTAGGGCTCCCCCTGGCCCTCCTCTCGCGCATGCTCGAAGAGGTAGGTGTGCAGTCCTTCTAGAGATGCTGCCTCCTCCGGCTGGGCCCGCCGAACCCTGTCCCGGGCTTCAGTGGCGCCGAAGTGCAGACACGGCCGGAGCGTCGATGACGGTGGCAGGCGGGCTGTCCGTCCGAGTCCTTCCTCCAGAAGACCGCCCGAGGGAGCGCCTGCTCCACAGCGGGGCCTCCGGGCTCTCGTCGGTGGAGCTCCTCTCCGTGATACTCGGCACCGGATCGCGCGCGCTGAGTGCGACCGAGGTGGCGGGACGGCTGCTCGCCGCGTTCGGCTCGCTTCAGGAGCTTGGCCGCGCCGGGCCCGACCAGCTTGCCTGCGTGGCCGGAATCGGGCCCGCCAAGGCGAGCGCGGTGCTGGCGGCGTTCGAGTTGGGGAGGCGGGCACAGGCCGTTCCGGCCCGCCGCAGGGCCTCGATCAGGGGGCCGGCGGACGTGGCGGCGCTGATGGCCGGGCGCCTCAGGCACCTCGACCGGGAGCACTTCTGTACGGTTCTGCTGAACACCAGGCACGAAGTGCTTGAGACTGTTGGGGTCGCGGTCGGTGGCCTGGACAGCGCGCAGATCCACCCGCGCGAGGTGTTCAAGGACGCGATAAGGCGGAGCGCGGCGGCGCTGATCCTCGTGCACAACCACCCGTCCGGCGACCCGGAGCCAAGCGGTGACGATCTACGGATCACCGGCCGCTTGGAGCAGGCCGGCCGGGTCGTGGGCATAGAGGTCCTCGACCATGTGATAGTGGGGGACGGCAGGTTCGTGAGTCTGAGAGAGCGCGGGGCGCTGTCGGGATAAACCGCGCCCGGGAGGAGTGGGGATGATATTCGACGGTCTGCTGGCGCAGTTCAGCAGGGACATGGGGGTGGACCTCGGTACGGCCAACACGCTTGTCTACGCGAGGCGCGTCGGCATAGTGCTGCGTGAGCCGTCCGTGGTGGCCAAGCGGGTGGATGACGGCCACGTCCTGGCGGTCGGCGAGGAGGCCAAGAGGATGATCGGCCGCACGCCCGGCGACATAGTCGCCACGAGGCCGCTGCGGGACGGCGTGATCGCCGACTTCGACACGACCGCGGCGATGCTGACCTACTTCATCAGGAGGGCCTCCAACGGCCGCACGTGGATCAGGCCGCGGGTCGTCGTAGGGATCCCGTCGGGCTGCACCGAGGTGGAGAAGAGGGCGGTGGTTGATGCCACGCTCCAGGCCGGCGCGCGGGACGCCTACCTGATCGAAGAGCCGATGGCGGCCGCGATCGGCGCCGGGATGCCGGTCTCGGAGCCGGTGGGTAGCATGGTGGTCGACATCGGCGGCGGTACTACCGAAGTCGCTGTCATAGCGCTGGGCGGGATAGTAGCCAGCCGGTCCATACGCATCGCGGGCGACGAGCTCGACGAGGCAGTCATCCAGTACGCCAGGCGGGCGTACAACCTCCTCATCGGTGAGCGATCCGCGGAGGAGATTAAGCTGGCGATCGGCTCCGCGTTTCCGGCGCGCGAGGAGAGCGCCGTGGACGTGCGCGGCCGCGACCTGGTTTCGGGTCTGCCGCGCACCGTGCGGATGACCAGCGCCGAGATCCGCGAGGCAATGGCCGAGCCGGTCCAGGCCATCGTGGAGGCTGTCAAGCAGACCCTGGAGCGTACGCCGCCGGAGCTGGCAGCAGACATCGTAGATCGGGGCATCGTGCTGGTCGGGGGTGGGGCGCTGCTCCGCGGCATGGACAGGCTCCTGGCAGAGGAGACCGGCATGCCGGTCTCGCTCACCGATGACCCCCTTGCCGCCGTGGTGATGGGGGCGGGGCGGGCGCTCGAGGAGCTCGAGACGCTGAAGAAGGTGCTTTCGTTCTCCAGGCGTGGGTGAGACCGCAGGGGGGGGCGTCGGAGGACGGTAGAGGCAGGTGAGGTTGCGGATAGGGCTGGTCGCGATCCTCCTCGCGGCGGCGCTTGCGCTGCTGACCATGCAGGTGCGCCTGCCCGACAGGCGCGAGGTCGGGCCGATCGGCTCGCTGATCCTCTCCTGGATCGGGCCGGCCCACAGCGCGCTCTCGAGCGCGGGCAACTCGGCCTCGAGCCTCTGGAGGCTCTACCGGGAGATCGGAAAGCTGCGGGCGGAGAACACGCGGCTCCGCGAGGAGGTCGAGCGCCTGGTACGTGAGAGCGCGCTGCTGCGGGAGCAGGCACAGGCGACCCAGCGGCTGGAGGCGCTCCTCGAGATTCGCAAGCAGCTTCCCGGGCGTGTGCTCGGGGCGCGAGTGGTCGGCCGCGACGCGACGAGGTGGTTCGACGTCATCCTGGTCGATCGTGGTGAGAGAGACGGCGTTCGCCGCAACGCGCCGGTAGTCTCAACAGGGGGCGTTGTCGGCAGGGTACTCCATGCGGGCGCTGCGACCTCGCAGGTACTCCTGATCACGGACCCTCGCAGCGCCGCAGGGGTCCTACTCCAGCAGTCGCGAGAGGCCGGGGTCGTCCAGGGCCAGGGGCAGTCGCTGCTGCGCCTCAAGTACATCTCGCGCGGTCAGGAGATAGTCGTCGGGGAGGCGGTCGTCACCTCCGGTCTCTCGAGCGTCTTCCCCCGCGGCCTGCCGGTCGGCTCGGTGGAGTCCGTCGTGCGTGAGCAGGGCGCGGCCTACCAGGAGGCCCTAGTGCGCCCGGCAGCATCCCTGAACCGGCTGGAGGAAGTGCTGATCCTGCTGGACGGGGGGCCGCGGAGATGACGGCGGCGGCACTCAGGATCTCCCTTCTGGCAGGACTGATCGCCGCCGCGGGCGCGCTGGATGCCGCACTCGTCTCGCGGCTGCTGCCCTATGGACCGCCCGACCTGGCCCTTCTCGTAGTCGTCTCCCTGGCGATGCGGCACGGCCTCCTGCCCGGCGCGGTGGCAGGCGCGGTTGCCGGGTATCTGCGAGACCTCGTGACGGGCGGGCCGCTGGGGGTCTTTGTGACCGCCTATCTCCTGGCAGGGGTGCTGATCGGTCTGTTTGCGCCGCTGGCCAACCAGCGCCACCCCTACCTCGTAGCGGGAGCCGCGATCCCGGCCACGCTCCTTCACCACTTCTCGGCCTGGGCGGTCGTGACGGCCACAGGCCTCGCACCGGTCGCCGGGCTGGCGGCCCTCGGCGCAGCGGCGGTGGCCGCGCCGCTCAACGCGGTCCTCGCCCGACCGGCGGACGCGGCCGTCGGCGCGATCGACGCGCTTATCTTCCGCCGCCATCCCGCCAGGATCATCGGCCGAGGTGTGATCAGGTGAACGTCTCGCCCTGGGCGCCCCGGGCGGCCCGGCTCAGCGCCGTCGCGCTGCTTGTCTTCGCGGTTCTCGGAGGGCGGCTGTGGTCGCTGCAGGCGCTCCAGGGGCAGCACTATCTCGACCTCTCCGAGCAGAACCGGGTGCGTTTCTACGTCGTGCCGGCGCCTCGCGGCGTGATCTACGACCGGAAGGGCCAGCCAATCGTCAGCAACAGGGCCGCGTTCACGGTGAGCGCGCTCCCGATGGAGGTCGCCGACCAGGTCGAGGCCGCCGCGGCGCTGGCCCCGCTGCTGGGGATGGACAGGGCAGAGGTTCTCTCCCGTCTCGAGGGAGCCCGTCGCCGCGCCTTCGAGCCGGTCCCGCTGAAGAGGGGCGCCGGCAAGGCCGAGATCATAGCGGTGGAGGAGCGGCGGCTCGACCTTCCCGGGGTGATAGTTCAGGCAGAGCCGGTGCGCGACTACCTGCACGGTACCGTCGGCGCGCACCTGCTCGGCTACGTGGGAGAGGTCACCGAGGAGGAGCTGCGCGCGAGGCCCGGCTACCGGGGCGGAGACCTGATTGGCAAGACCGGGGTCGAGCGCACCTACGACGCCGCGCTTCGAGGCGAGCCGGGCCACCTTCGGGTGGAGGTGGATGCCGCCGGCCGGCCCGTGCGCGTGCTGAGCCGGGAGCCCGCACGTCCCGGTCACTCGTTGGTCCTCAACATCGACTCTACCCTCCAGAAGGCGGCCGAGGATGGCCTCCGCGGGAGGAGCGGAGCCGTCGTGGCCATGGATCCAAGGAGCGGGGATGTGCTCGTGCTTGCGAGCGCCCCTACCTACAGCCCCGCGGCTTTCTCCGGTGGTATCAGCCGGGCTGACTGGCAGCGGCTGATATCGGATAGGAAGCTCCCGCTCCTGAACCGGGCGGCCGAGGGCACCTACGAGCCCGGCTCTGTGTTCAAGGTGATAACGGGCCTCGCGGCCCTGACCGAAGGGGTGGCCCGCCGGAGCAGCACCTACGACTGCAACGGCTCGATCCAGATAGGAAGGTGGGTGTTCAGGGACCTCGCCGCCTACGGGACGATCGGTTTCATCCGCGGGGTGGCGGTCTCGTGCAACGTGATGTTCTGGCAGCTCGGCCGTGCCCTCGGGGAGGAGAGGCTCGGGCGTTATGCCCGGGAGCTCGGGATGGGCGAGGCCACCGGCATCGACCTGCCCGGAGAGGCGTCGGGCCTGATACCATCGGCAGAGTGGAAGCAGAAGGCCTGGAAGGAGTCCTGGTACCCGGGCGACACCCTCAACATGAGCATAGGCCAGGGGTTCGTGCTCGCGACTCCTGTGCAGGTGGCGAGGATGTTGAGCGCCGTTGCCAACGGCGGGACCCTGTTCCATCCCCGGCTCGCCCGGCGCATCGTGGCCCCGGACGGAGCCGAGGTCGCCTCGTTCGCGGCGGAGGCGAGACCGGCTGGGATTGAGTTCCCAGGGGAGGCGCTCCGCACGCTTCGAGACGGGATGAGGGCGGTCGTGGACGGGGGGACCGGTGTTGCCGCCGCGGTCCCGGGCCTGGCGATCGCGGGCAAGACGGGAAGCGCGGAGAACCCCAGGGGGATTCCCCATGCGTGGTTCGCGGGGTACGCGCCCGTTGAGAGCCCTGCCCTGGTCGTTGTAGTGTTCGTGGAGCATGGGCGGCGCGGCGGGGAGGCCGCCGCGCCGATCGCCCGGAGGATCTTCGAGGCCTACAGGGCCAATGCGGCTCCCGCAGAGGCCCTGCGCAGGGTTGGGCCGTGAGGGCGCGGTGGCTCCGCGAGATCGACTGGGCCCTGCTGGGCACCACCGCGCTGCTCGTCGGCTTCGGCGTCCTTGCGCTGATCTCTGCCTCGCGCGGCTCACCCGATGCCGGCTCCCTGCTGCGCGCGAGGGTTCTGCACCTGGCCGTGGGAGTCGCCGCGCTCGCCCTTGCGGCGTCGGTGGACTACCGCGGCCTGGGGGCGGCCGCACAGCCCATCTACGTGGGGACGCTCGCACTGCTCGCAGCGGTACTGATCGTCGGGGACGCCCGGATGGGGGCCCAGCGCTGGATCTCGTTGGGACCGTTGGGCGGCTTCCAGCCCTCGGAGGTGGCCAAGCTCGCGCTGGTCGTGACGCTGGCCCGGCACCTGGACTCGGTGAGGACGCTTCCCAGGATGAGGTCGCTCTTCCCGTTCGCCCTCCACATCTCGCTGCCGATGCTGCTGATCTTCCGCCAGCCCGACCTGGGAACCGGGCTCGTGCTCGTGGCGGTGCTGGCGGCGATGCTCTACGTGGCGGGGGCGAGGCCGCGGGACCTGGCAGGGGTCGCGGTCGCCGTCGCCGCGGCGATGCCGTTCCTGTGGGGGATGCTGCACGACTACCAGCGCCGCCGCCTGGCCGCCTTCATAGATCCCGGCGCCGATCCGCTCGGCGCAGGCTATGCCCTGATCCAGGCGAAGATAGCGGTGGGCTCGGGCCAGATCTTCGGAAAGGGGCTGTTCGCCGGAACGCAGAACCTGCTGCGCTTCATACCCGAGCAGCACACCGACTTCATATTCACGGTCGTAGGCGAGGAGCTCGGGCTGGTGGGCGGCCTGCTGCTGTTGGGGCTGTACATGGTCTGGATAGCGCGCGGCCTGGGAATAGCCGCGGAGGCCAGGGACCGCCTGGGAGCCCTGATGGCCGCGGGGGTCGTGGCAATGGTCGCATTTCATGTCGTGGTGAACATCGGGATGACGGTGGGCCTCTTGCCGGTCACCGGAATCCCACTGCCGTTCGTGAGTCACGGAGGCTCGGCAATTCTCACAACTTTCGCCGGCACCGGGCTGCTGCTCGGCATCCGGATGCGCCGGCGTCCGGGAGGGTAACCCGGACAGGATGAGGAGCAAACGAGATGGGAAGGGAGATAGTCGCAAGCATCGAGGCGGCCGAGACGCGCGTTGCGATCTTGGAGGACGGCGTCCTGGTGAACCTGTTCATCGAGCGCTCGGAGCCGGTCGCGGGGAACATCTACAAGGGGCGCGTGACAAACGTCCTGCCGGGCATGGAGGCGGCCTTCGTAGATGTAGGCCTGGAGCGCAACGCCTTTCTGCACGTAGCGGACATCCGTTCGCAGCCCCTTGACGGCGAGGAGGTAGAGGAGTCGTTCGGCCGCGGAGCGATCGCGGAGCGGCTGAGGCCGCGTCAGGAGATCCTCGTTCAGGTCACCAAGGAGCCGATGGGCTCGAAGGGGGCACGGGTGACGACCTACGTCGCGCTCCCGGCCCACTACCTGGTGCTGATGCCGACGGTGAGCTACGTCGGGGTGAGCCGGCGTATCACCGGCGAGGCCGAGCGCAAGCGGCTGCGGCAGATAGCCGAGCGGGTGAGGCCCCAGGGCATGGGCGTAATAGTCCGCACCGCCGCCGAGGGCGTCGACGAGAAGACTCTCGCCGACGACGTCGCCTTCCTCCGGCAGATGTGGAACCGCGTCCTCGAAAGGGCCAAGGCGAACAAGGCTCCCGCCCTGGTCTACCAGGACCTTCGACTGATCCGGAGGATCGTCCGAGACCTGTTCACGGACGAGGTTGAGAGGTTCGTGGTGGACTCGCCCGAGGAGTTCGGCCGGATCGGCGACCTGCTCGGCTCGTTCGCCCCCAACCTGCGCAGCCGCCTCGTGCTGCACACCGCGGACGAGCCCCTCTTCGAGAAGCACGGGGTGGAGAAGGAGATCGACCGCGCGCTCCGGCGGAGGGTGTGGCTGAAGTCGGGCGGCTACATCGTGATCGACCGCACCGAGGCGCTCACCGTCATCGACGTCAACACCGGCAAGTACGTGGGGAAGACGGACCTCGCCAGCACCATCCTGCGCACCAACCTCGAGGCCGTGGGCGAGATCGTCCGCCAGATATCGCTGCGCGACATCGGCGGCATAATCCTGGTGGACTTCATCGACATGGAGAAGCCTGATCACCGACAGAAGGTGATGGACGCGCTGGGCGCGGCGGTGCTGCGCGACAAGGCGAAGCTGCACGTGATCGACCTGACCAGTCTTGGCCTCGTCGAGATAACCCGCAAGAGGGTCTACCAGGACCTGGAAGAGGTGATGCGCGTCCCGTGCCCCTACTGCGAGGGACGGAGCCGGGTGCTCTCGCCCAGCACGATGGCGATGCGCGTCCGGCGCGAGGCGCGCAAGATGGCGCGCGACGCCAAGGGCTCTGCCGTGTTGATAGAAGTACACCCCCAGGTGGCGGAGGCGCTCTCTCGAGACGGCACCGGCTGGGTGCGGGCGCTGGAGGAGCAGAGCGGCAAGCGTGTGAGGGTCAGGGGCCGCGACGGCCTGCACATCGAGCGCATCAACGTAGCCTCCGCGGGCACGCTGCAGGAGCTCGAGACGGCCGCCGTCGGCAAGCGCTCCCAGCACTGGATGGACCGCGACTCCGGCGAGGTGCTCTCGCTCGCCGAGCGCGACCCCGACTACGACAGCGCGCTGGCCGAAGTCCGGCGCTCGGAGGAGAACGGCCTGATCGGCCGTGTGATGAAGGGGCTGCGGCGAAGCCGGGACGGGAAGAAGTCCTGACCGGATCCTACCTGGGCGGCTCCTCCCAGGAGACTATCCAAGCGATCGCGGGGCCGCCCGCGGCCGGGCTGAGCCCGGGCGTCCCCAGCACCCCGAAGTCGTAGCGCACGACCACCGTCGCCCCGTTGATCCGGACGCTGGTCGAAGCGTCCCCGCTCATGATCGCCCCTGCCACCTCTATCAGCGCTCCGGGCGCCGTGTCCACCACGCGGGTCGCGTAGACCAGCCCGTGGGCGCGCAGTCTGGCGTCGGCCGCCACCACGATAGCGCCCTGCCCGAGCGCTATGACCCCGGGCAAGGCCCTTGTGCGCACTCCGTGGGTCACCGACAGCTCGGCCCCGCGCTCCACTATCAGCGTGCTGTCGGCGACGAGCGCCCCGTCTGCGATCGCGATGCGGCTCGCCCTGGGCACGACCACCATCCCCGTGACGTAGACCACGCCGTGCAGCAGGGTGGGGTCGGAGGCGGAGGCCAGATAGGCCAGGACCGCCGCCATCTGTCGCGGGTCGTACAGGCTGTCGGCCTTTCGCTCTAGGTCGGCGTCGCCCGCGAACCGACCCGCCCTCTGGTTGACCGCTGCGTTGGCGGTGTTGGCGAGGGCCAGAGATCGGAAGTAGTCGCGGGACACCGCGGGTGGCGCAGGCATCCTCTCGGTGCGCAGGACCTCGCCGATCTGACGGACGCCCGAGGCATGGAGCGACTGCGCGTCCGTCCTGCGGCGGGCCTCGCCGAGCGCTAGCCCGGCGCCGTCGGCCAGCAGGATCGCCAGGGGCCGCGGCTCCGCCGCTACCGGCCCGGGTGTGAGGTTCTCGGGCAGGGGGGGGAGGTTCAGCGTCGCGGTTGGGCTGGAGAACCAGATCTCCTCGCCGGCCGTGACATGGACCCAGCGCCGGTCGCCGTTCTCGACCCCGTACGGCACCACGAAGAGCGCGCCGCCAGGGCCGTCGAAGTGGATCACGCTGGACGCGTAGACCCCTGACAGCAGCGCCGGCGATGCCATCTGCACACGGGCCCGCACCCTCCGGATGGCGCCTCCGGCGCTGCCTTCGCTCAAGACGGACAGCGCCCCGCCGTCGGCCGGCTCGAACGTCACGCCGTACCTCCCGGGCAGGGGCCCCACCAGGGTCTCCTCGGAGAACCCCTCCGGAGGCCACCTCCCGCCGGCGGAGCCGGCTTCGGGCCACCGGGCCTCCAGCAGCGCAAGCGCGCGGCCCACGCCCGCCTCGGCCAGGTGGAGCGCCGCCTGGCTCCGGTACCGCGCCCCGGCGCGCGTCTGCTGCTGGTTCATGAACCAGATGAACGAGGCCGCCGAGGCCGAAACGGCGAGCATGATGACCAGGATGATGAGCAGCGCCTGGCCCTCTGCGCTCCTAGGGGTGTATCTCATAGCGCGCAAACGGCGCCCTCGGTCCCTTGATGACCGGGGGGGATGAGGCGTTGCCCCATCCCCCCGCGGCTTTGGACCATGCAGTACCTAAGGTCTGGCTATCGTGATGACAGGAGATGTCCAGGTCTCCCAGTGCGCCGGGTTGCCGTCGTCCCCGAGCGCCTTGAGCACGGACAGCTTGATCTTATACTGCCCGTTGGGAACCGTGTACTCCTTCCTCCCTGCCACCGTCTTGCCATCCCAGGCGAAGGCGAAGAACGCGGTCGAAGTCGAGTTCCTGCCCATGTACTCGAGGTCGTAGGCCCTGTGCCACGCCTTGTTGGTGTTCGCGTCGAAGACCTCCATCCGCAGGCGGCGGGCCTGGTGGTCGAGGTGGATGAGGATCTGGGGAACGTCGTTCCCGGCCATGGTGTACGTGGCGCCGCCGGGCTGGTTGAAGTAGGAGGTCCCGACCAGCTTGGCCAGCCAGGGGAAGCCGTTCGCCGTTGGGGTCAGCACGACTATCGACTGGTAGTCACCGATGAACCCGGCGAACGGCACCCGGTAGACCTGCCCTCCGCCGACAGGCGTGAAGACGATGTAGCCGCCGTACTGGCCATTGATGGGTGTGGCAGGTGCGGTGACTGTCACGTTGACCGACGCCGATCCCTTCGCCGGCACCGTCACGCTCGAAGCGCCAAACGCCACCGAGGCGTTGGATGTGAAGAAGGAAGGCGAGAACGTGTTTGCCCCGGTGGACAGCGCGTTGACGAACGACAGGTTGTAGGTCACGGCCACTGGCGCGTTGTTCTCGATCTTGAGTGTCCGGATGGCCGGCCCTGCCGCGCTCTCGCCCAGCGACAGCTTGCCGGGCTCTATCTTGGTCGTGGCCAGTATCGCGTCGTCAATATCCAGCATGCCCGCGCCCTGGCGATGGACGTTGTCCAGGAAGCCAAGCCCCGGGTTGCCCCACCAGTTCTTGGGATCGGCGCTGTTCTGGAGGATCGTGCGGACGATCTGGGACGGCGTCTTCGGCTTGGCCTGCAGCAGCAGCGCCACGCCCCCGGCGGTGTGCGGCGAGGACATCGAGGTCCCGCTCAGTGTCGCGTAGGAGCCCTTCTCCAGCGGGTACGTCGAACGGATCAACCCGCCCGGCGCACCGATGTCCGGCTTCAGGGCCAGGTCCGGGCTGAGGCCGTAGGAGCTGAAGGACGAGATCAGGCCTCCGGTGGGGTTGACGAACGTCCCGAACTGATCGGTCCAGGTCATGTCGACCGGCCCGGCGGCAAGCCGGTTGTTGATCAGGACGCCTTCTGTGTCGGAGATGGCCACTACAGGGATCGTGATGGCGGGTGTTCCCGCCACGGTGGGGCTGAACCGGCCGGCCGAGTTGTTGTACAGAACTACGGCCGCAGCCCCGGCCTGTTGGGCGTTGTAGGCCTTGGTGTAGAAGGTACAGGTGCCTCGGCGGATGAGGGTTGCCTTGCCTGTCAGGCTCCCTGCCGGCAGCGCGCTGCAGGCATCCGCGGTTGAGGCGCTGGTCCCCGTGCGCGCCATCGGCCAGGTCCCTGAGGTCGGCGGCAGGGGCGCTGCAGCGGCAACCCCGTAGCCGATGGCCGTGTTGTCCGGCGATATCGTGAATATGGCCAACGCCACATGACTGTTATCAAACGACGCCACCCCGATGACCTTGCTGCCCAGGCCGGGCGAGCCGGCGGAGTAGAGGCCGTTGGCGCCACTGTTTCCGATCGAGGCGACCACCACCATGCCCTTGTTGACCAGCCGGTCGCTGGCCGCCGCGGTCGGGTACTGGGGCCACTGGAAGGCCGAGCCGATGCTCATGTTGAGGATGTGCATGCCTTCGGCCAGCGCCCGCTCCATCGCCGCGATCATTATGTCGGCCGTAGTGGAGCCCTAGCACCCGAAGACCCGGTAGGCGCCGAAGGTCACGCCCGGCGCGACGCCCTTGACGGTCCCGTTCGCGCCGACGATGCCGGCGACATGGGTCCCGTGTCCATGACAGTCGTCGGGGTTGGGGTCAGGGACGGGAACCGGGTTGTAGGACGACGACGTCGGGTCGGCGTTGAAGGCGTCGCCCACGAAGTCATGCCCTGTAAATACGCGGCACCCCGGCCCAAAGCACCCTCCCAGGTCCGGGTGGTGGTAGTCGATGCCGGTGTCCATTATCGCCACGCGGACGCCGGCGCCCGTGTAGCCGAGCTCGCTCTGGGCGATGTCCGCGCCGGTCATCGCCAGTGCCGTGGCCAGCTCGGGGTCAGAGATCCCGGTCGTCGGCGGCACCGCGAAGGTCAGCACCGGCCACACCGCCTTGACCCCGGGCAGGCGGGCGAGCGCAGGCAGGTTCCTCGCTGTCACGTCGACCGAGAGGCCGTTGAACAGGACGTCGAACGAGCGCATCTCGCGGAAGGAGACCCCTGCGGCCCGGGCCGCGTTACGGAAGGCCTGCTTCTCCTGGCCGAGCGTCCTGAGGTAGTTCTGCCTCTGGGCCGAGGTGAAGGCGGCGTCCACGTCAGAAAGAGGTGCGCCGGCCAACTCGACGAACCAGGCGCTCGGCGTCTCGTTCACCGGCGTCTGGGGCGGCTGCGACGCCCCCGGGAACGACACTGCGAAGGTCAAGACCACGGACAGGAGAAGTGCCAGTGACACACGCCTACTCACACTACACCCCCTCCGGTTGTCTCGTGCAGCGTTCCTGCTAGAACACTCTCCCCGACAGGGCCTGGATTCTGGCGAGGCTGGGGCCGTTCCTGCACGCGGACCGGGGTGAGGCTCTGGTCGAAAATTGACGCCCCCCCGGTACCGTGATAGAATTCTTCGGGCCTAATGGAGGTGGCACGTGTACGCAGTCATTGACACCGGAGGCAAGCAGCAAACCGTTCGCGAGGGCGACCTGGTCCGCGTCGAGAAGATCGACGGCGCGCCGGGCGACGTCATTACGTTCGAACGCGTCCTGATGGTCGGCGACGGCCAGACGCACATCGGCGCGCCGGTAGTCGAGGGCGCCTCCGTGCAGGCTCGAGTCGTGCGCCAGGGCAGGGCGCGAAAGATCATCGTGATGAAGTACAAGGCCAAGGCGCACTCTCGTCGCAAGACCGGCCACCGCCAGTCCTTCACCGAGGTTCGGATCGAGCGGATTGCTCCCCCGGCCGAGGGATGAGATCATAGTAGGTAGAGCACCGCTGTAGCAGAGGAGAGCAGTCATGGCATCTAAGAAGGGTGTCGGCAGCAGCAGGAACGGCCGCGACTCCAACAGCAAGCGCCTGGGCGTCAAGCGCTTCGCCGGACAGGAGGTCAGCGCGGGCTCCGTCCTGATACGCCAGTGCGGGACCAAGGTCTTCCCGGGCACGAATGTGGGCCTCGGGCGCGACCACACGCTCTTCGCCCTGGTCGACGGCGTCGTGGCGTTCGAGCGCAGCGGCAGGGATCGCCGGCGGGTGAGCGTCTATCCGGCCGCGGTCTAGCCGGCGCACACCGCAACCGCGGCCCGGGTCGTTGGACCCGGGCCGTTCGTTTGCTGCTGGGACGGCGGCCCTCAGGGCCTGGCGGGATCGGGCAGATGTTCATCGACCTGGTTAAGGTATACGTTGAGGGCGGCGACGGGGGCAACGGCTGCTCCAGCTTCCGGCGGGAGAAGTTCGTCCCGAAGGGCGGTCCGGACGGCGGTGACGGCGGCGACGGCGGAAGCGTCGTGCTCGTCGCCGATCCCGGCCTCTCGACCCTGATCGACTTCCGGTACCGCCAGCACCTCCGCGCCAAGCGGGGTGCCCACGGCCAGGGGGCGAACAAGACCGGCCGCGACGGCTCCGACCTCGTCATGCCTGTTCCCGTGGGCACCATCATACGGGACGCCAACACCCGCGAGCTGATCGCCGACCTCGCGTCCGAGGGCGCGCGTGTCGTGGTCGCGGCCGGGGGCCGCGGCGGACGGGGCAACGCGAGGTTCGCCACGGCGACCCGCCGGGCCCCCAGGCGCGCCGATCCCGGCAGCCCCGGCGAGGAGCGCCGGATCGAGATGGAGCTGCGCCTTCTGGCCGACGTCGGGATCGTGGGCTTGCCCAACGCGGGCAAGTCGACGCTGCTTTGCCGGGTGTCGGCTGCGAGGCCCAAGGTTGCCGGCTATCCCTTCACGACAACGGCGCCGGTGCTGGGCATGGTGGAGGTAGAGGAAGGTCGCGCCTTTGTGCTGGCCGACCTGCCCGGGCTCATAGAGGGCGCGCACCAGGGCGCGGGGCTGGGCCACACCTTCCTGCGCCACGCGGCCCGGACCAAGGTCATAATCCACCTGCTCGACGGCTCGAGCGAGCACGATCCCGTGGCCGACTACGACGTGATCCAAAGAGAGCTCGGGATGTACGATGCGGATCTACTGCGAAGACCTACTCTAGTAGCACTCAACAAGATGGACCTCCCCGAGGCGAGAGCGCGGCACGGGGACCTCGAGACCCGGTTTCGCGAGCGGGGGCTGCGCCTCTTCCCCGTCTCGGGCGCGACCGGGGAGGGGGTAGAGGCACTCATGATGGCCGCGGCCGAGGCGCTGGAAGCGGCGAGGGGCCGGCAGGACCCCGACGCAGAGGCGCGTCGGGCCTGGGAGGATACCCCCGAAGCCTCCCAGAACGATGACAGCGTGGAGGAACAGCCGTGACCAGGCTCGGCATAATGGGGGGCACCTTTGACCCCGTCCACCACGGTCACCTGGTGACCGCAGAGGAGGCCAGGGTGCAGTTCGGGCTCAGCCGCGTGTTGTTCGTTCCGAACAACCAGGCCCCGCACAAGGATCCCGTGGGGATAACGCTCCCGGAGCACCGCTACCTGATGACGTTCCTCGCCACGGCTTCGAACCCGCAGTTCAACGTCTCGCGGCTGGAGATCGATCGGCCAGGGCCCTCGCTGACGATCGACACGATCCGTGCCCTGACCGACATGTACCCGTCCACCGAGCTGTTCTACATAACGGGCACCGACGCCATCCTCCAGATACTCCGCGGCGAGTGGGAGCGCTCGGAGGAGCTGCTGGCCACCTGCCAGTTCATCGCCGCCAGCCGCCCCGGCTTCGCGATCGACAAGGAGGTGCTTCAGCGTGTCAACTGCACCGGAAGTACGGTGGCCAACGTGCACCTGATCTCGATCCCGGCGCTGGCCATCTCCTCCACGGAGATCCGCGAGAGGGTCGCGAGCGGGCGACCGATACGGTATCTGCTGCCCGAGCCGGTCGAGGCCTACATCCACAAGCACGGGCTGTACCTGGGTAGGGCCGGCCGGGGGGCGGATAGGAATGGCTAGGGCGCGAAGAGAGGGCGTCGGCACGCCTGAGTCGCTGTCCAAGGCCCTTCTCGCGGCGGACGCCGCGGACGCCAAGCGCGCCGAGCGGGTAGTGATCCTCGACCTGCGCGAGCTCACCCAAGTAACGGACTACTTCGTCATCTGCACCGGTGGGAGCAGGGTCCAGATACGCGCGATCACCGACGGGGTCCAGGAGGCCCTGGCCGCCCACAAGATGAAGGGGATCAGGGAGGGCGCCGAGGCGGGGCAGTGGGTCCTCCTCGACTACGGAGACGTCGTCGTGCACGTCTTCGGGCCCGAGGCACGGGAGTTCTACAGGCTGGAGCGGCTCTGGGGCGACGCCCCGATCGTCAACAGGGAGCGCACGGCGGAGGCATAGGCCCCCTTGCATCTCTCCATCAGACCCGCGAAGACAGAGGATGGGACCGCGCTCGTCCAGATGCTCGATGCCGCCTACTCGGGCGGCTACTCCGCCACCTTCGACCGCGACGGCCCGCTGCAGCCGAACGACCTGTGGTGGGTGAGGTCGGAGAAGGAGGTCAGCCTCATCGAGGTCGATCGACGCCCCTCGGGGCTGCTGGTGGTGGGACGTGGCGGTAGGCAGCATCTGGTCGAGGAGCTCCTGATCGACGGCTTCTCCGGCTACCCCGGGCGAACGAGGGAGGCTCTCGTCAGCCGGATGGGCGCACATCTGGTGGGCCTGTTCCAGAAGGAGCGCCAGCAGGCGCTGATGATGCGGGTGGCCGAGTCAAACGCCTTCGGCTTTGCCGTGGCCCGCCACCTTCAGGCCACGGCGGCAGATGCGCTGCTCGTCCACAGGCACCGGGGTCCCAAGCGGCCCGCGGCCACCCCCCCGGAGGGCTACGAGATCCGGCGCGCCACCTCCGCGGACGCGCGGGAGGCCGGGCGCCTGGCGCGAGAGGTCGCGGACGACCGTCACGGTTCCGATGAGATCGAGCGGATTATCGGCTCCAAGGAGGGCCGCGTCCACATCGCGCTCAAAGAGACGTTTCTAGCCGGCATGGCCGCGTTCGAGGTCCGTCCCAGCCGGGTTGGCTGGTTCGTAGGGGTGAGGGAGACCCACCGGCGGCGCGGGCTGGGCCGCGCCCTGGCCGGCGCGGTGGTCGGCGCCCTGCACGCGCGGGGCCTCGTCCCCTACTCCACCTGCTGGGCACTCGACCCGGTTTCAGGTCCGTTCCTGCGCGCGCTGGGTTTCGCGGTCGAGCGGACCTACCTTTATGCGGAGCGCGTGCTGTAGGGCCCTCGCGGGCCTTGCGGTGGTAAGATCTTTGCCATGAGAGGGTCGTGGCTTCTCACGCTCATAATGCTTGCGGGGTTCGCCGGATCCGCGGCGGTGGTGATTGCCCACCACGCCCGGTACCTTCGCGGGACACGCGCACCCAGGTTCTTCGAGTTCCTGGAGACGGGCGGATGGACGCTGCTGGCACTCGTCCTCGGCGTGGCCCTGCTCGGCTTCGCGTCGGGCATCCTGCTGCTCACCGTGGCGGCCGTCGGGGCCGTCCTTATAGTTCTGGCAAGGACGCTGGGGGGTGGCGGCCGTGCCGCGTGAAGAGGGCGAGAAGACGGTAGCGACCAACCGGCGCGCCCGCCACGAGTACGAGATCGAGGAGTCCTACGAGGCAGGGCTCGCGCTGACCGGGACCGAGGTCAAGTCGCTGCGGACCGGCAGGGTGACCCTGGGCGAGGCGTTCGCCCGGATCGAGAGGGGAGAGGTCTGGCTGCACCACCTGCACATCCCTCCCTACGATGCCGGGAACATATTCAACCACGAGCCGCTGCGCCGGCGAAGGCTGCTGCTCCACCGCTACGAGATCCGACGGCTGGAGGGCCGGGCGAACCAGAAGGGCTACACGCTGGTGCCCCTGCGCCTCTACTTCAAGAGGGGGGTCGCCAAGGTCGAGATAGCGCTCGCGCGCGGGAAGCGGCTCTACGACAAGCGCGAGACCGTCGGCGAGCGCGACGCGGCCCGGCAGGCGGACCGCGCCCTGAAGCACTCCTCCGACGAGAGGGGCCGGACGGGCAGGCGACCCAGAGGCGGGTAGCGGGCGGCCGCCATGAGCGCCAGGCGCATCCAGGTAGACCCCACGCACCCTCAGGAAGAGGCAATCGACGAGGCCGCCTCGGTGCTGGCCTCGGGAGGGCTGGTCGCCTTTCCCACGGAGACGGTCTACGGGTTGGGGGCGGATGCCCTAGACGCGGGGGCGGTGGGCCGGATCTTCAAGGCGAAGGGCAGGCCGGCCGACAACCCTATCATCGTCCACATCGCGGACGCCCGCGACGTGGGACTGCTGGCCGCGGAGGTACCGTCCCAGGCGCTGCCGCTGATCGATAGGTGGTGGCCCGGGCCGCTGACCCTTGTGCTGCCGGCGCTCGACTCGGTTCCCGCGGTGACGCGGGGCGGGCTTCGGACCGTGGCCGTACGGATGCCCGCGCACAAGGTGGCGCTCGCGTTGATCCGGGCCTCTGGCTGTCCGGTCGCCGCGCCGAGCGCCAACCGTTCAGGCAGGCCCAGCCCCACGACGGCCCGCCACGTGATAGAGGACCTCGGCGCCTCGGTCGATCTGGTCCTGGACGGAGGGCCGACGCCGGTCGGAGTGGAGTCCACGGTGCTCGACGTGACCGGGCCTGTGCCGGTGCTGCTGAGGCCGGGCGGCGTTGGGCTGGAGGCGCTGGAGGCCGCGGTCGGTCGGGTTATCGTCGCGGGCGCGGGTCCAGGACCGGCCGACACCGGAGAGATGCTGGCCCGCTCGCCCGGCACCCGCTACCGCCACTATGCCCCCCGGGCGCGGGTCGTGCTCGTGGACGCACCGGCAGACGAGTCCCCTGCAAGGGTGGCCGAGGCGGTCAGAGGGCTGTGGGAGCAGGGCCTCCGCGTCGGGGTGATGGTGACCTCGGAGAGCGCGCCGGCCGTGCCGGCGGGCGCGGTGGTGCGTGTCATGGGGCGGCGGGCCGATCCTGCGGGGATCGCGTCGAACCTGTTCGCGCAGATGCGCGAGCTGGACGAGGCAGGGCTCGGCGCCATCGTCGCCGAGGGGATAGGGGAGGAGGGGGTAGGGCGCGCCGTGATGGACCGGTTGAGGCGCGCCGCCGGGGTGGTATAATTGTGATGATACCCGGTCATCGAAACTTCACAGTTCGTGGGGGCGAACGGTCTCGACTGGGTGGGAAGCAGCAGGGCTGCGAGCCGAGGTGGTCAGGTCCTCGTTAATCAACTGGCAGGCGCACAAACGCCAACACACAGTACGCACTCGCTGCTTAAATAACAGCGACGCTTCCCCGGTAGGGCCGGCGGCCCGGGAGAAGCGCCACAAGCCGGCTACCGTCAGGCGCCCTGGCCCGGGACGCTTGACGGGAAACACAACGGGCTGGCCGCCTGGGAATCCGGCCTGCGGGAGTCCCAGGGGGCGAGAACCAGAGCGCGGGACACGCTCGTAGAGGCCTTGCCCTCATCCACTCAGGACGCGGGTTCGATTCCCGCCGCCTCCACCAGAAGCCGGTCCACCACCTGGGCGACGAGCGTCAGCAGGGCCCGGTAGAAGCCGTCCACGCCCGCTGCCTCTGCCCTCGATACCAGGTGGGGGAGCCATCCGAGGTGCTGCCGCAGGAACTGCTCCTGCTGCCCGGGCGTTCCGTGTTCTGCCAGCAGGGCGAGGAACTCCATCTCCAGCGCCAGGTGGTCGGGCGCGTGCGCCCACTCCTCGGGCACGGTCAGGCCAAGGCTCGAGTACAGGTCGGCCATGTGCACCACGCTGTCGCCGCCCAGCCAGCCGCGCTCGTTCGCGAAGGGCAGCCCTGACCCGGCCAGTCGCGTCCATTGGACGTAGACCGACTCGATGAGGTGTATGCGCGGCCCGGCGGGGTCGCCGAACCAGTGCCAGTACTCCTCGGCCAGCCCTGCGCCGGGGTGGGGGGCGCGCGGGGAGGTCAACACGTCCGGTACCTCTGCCGGGCATCCGCAGACGGCGAGAGAGCGCGCCACCGCCCCTGCGAAGGAGCCGTCGGCCACTGCCTCGATCAGTTCCTCCGAAGGCGGCAAGAGGGCCGCGGACAGGAGCCGAAAGAGTTCCGCGCGACCCTCCTGCGCGCCTTGCTTCCCCCCGCCGTTTAGGCTTTGTCTATCCAGATGACTACCTCGTGCATCATCGCGTGGCCCGAAATCGGCTCGGCGTCGGACGCGGTGAAGTCGTTGGGGCTTATCCCGAACCCGAAGGCGGTCCGCATGTGCGGAGAGGTCCGCCCGTAGCCCGCGGGCAGAAACGCCGCCTCGGGATGGATCCGGTTGGTTACCCTGGCGCGCACGGTCTGGCTCGCCATCTGCGAGCTCACCTTGACCAGGTCGCCGTCCTTGATTCCGAGGCGCGCGGCGCGGCGCGGGTGGATCCAGATGCGCTCGCCTCCGCTGTCCTTGGTGATCTGCAGGAGGACGGGGATGTTGGCGGTGGCCGTGTGGCTGTGGTAGCCCTGCTTGCCGTGTATCAGCCGGAATGCACGCGGGTCCGCCAGGTTGGGGCTGACCTTGGGAGCCACCCACGCCGGCACGGCCGAGAACCCGAACCGCGCGAACCGCTCAGAGGCGAACTCCACCTTGCCTGAAGCAGTGCCCAGGCGCCGCATCCCGTACTGGAACGGCGTCGATGGAGCGACCAGCATCGAACCCCGCTCGCGGAACTGCTCGAGCGTGACCCCGTGGGGTGCGAGGCGCGCGCGGTTGTGCTCTTCGAGCGAGGCCGCGAAGAACCGCTCGATCCCGAGCCGCTTGGCCAGCCCCTCGATGATCTCGGGCAGCGGCTTCGTGTAGGTGAACCGCTTCGGGACCACCTGGGTCCGCATAGCGACGGTCGCCCGCTCGCCGGGCGTCCCCTCGATGAGCTCCTCCTGCTCCAGGAACGAGGGTTCGGGCAGGACGTAGTGGGCCACCATCGCGGTTTCGGTGAGATGGGTATCGATCACCACCAGCAGGTCGAGAGCCCTCATCCCCGCTTCCATGTGCTTTGGATCGGGGAAGTTGCGCACCGGGTTGTGGTGCAGGACGATCCCGGCCTTGACCTTACCCTGCAGCGCCTTGCTCATCAGGTGCTGGGGCACGCCCTGGGACGGCGCCAGCGGGAACTCGCCCGCGACCCCGGCCCCGTCGGAGCGGGCCACCGTCGGCCGCGGGGGGGCAGGCCAACGCGAGGCAGGAGGGCTGCCCAGCCGCGGGCCCGAGTAGAACACCAGCCCGCCCTTGGCGCCGATGTTGCCGAGCAGCGCGTTGAGGCACGCGACCGCCCGTGCGGTGTCGGTGCTGTTGGAGTAGTTCGCCCCGAAAGCACCCTTCCAGGAGGGATCGACCGCGCAGTGGGGCCGCGCGGCCGCGAGGTCGCGGGCCGTGCGGCGGATCGTGGCGGCCGGGATTCCCGTCTCGACCGCGGCCCACTCCGGCGTGTGCGCGAGCACCATCTGGCGGAACTCCTCGAAGCCGGTGGTGTGGTCCCGCACGAACTGCGCGTCGTACCGGTTCTCGGTTATCAGCACGTTGGCCAGCGCCAGGACAAGCGCCAGATCCGTGCCCGGCCTGATCGGGATCCATTCGCTCGCGATCGCCGCGGTGGCGGAGTGGCGCGGATCGACCACCACCATCCTGGCCCCGGCCGCCAGGCCCTGACCCAGGGCGATGCTGGAGCTGGTGCGGATGCCCTCCGCGTAGTTGCGGCCGACCAGCAGCAGGTACTTCGTGTTCGCGAGGTCTACCTCGGGAACGCCGCCGAGCACGGCGCCGAACCCCACGGTCAGCGCGGTGTTGCAGGCGGCGTTGTGGGTGACGATAGTGGGCGCGCCCAGCGCGTGCATGAACTGGGTGCCGTAGAGGACCCCGTCAGCGCGGGGGTTGTGGCTCCAGAACAGGGCGCCGGGCCCGTGCTGCGCGAGGATGACCTTGAGGCGCTCGCCGATCTCGTCCAGCGCCTGGTCCCAGGAGACCGGCAGGAAGCGCGTCCCGTCCCGCTTGAGCGGCTGTGCCAGCCGGTCGGGATCGTACAGCCAGCCGACCGCGCCGTGCGCCCGCGCGCAGAGCCGGCCCAGGGAGCGGCCGTGCTCGGGGTGGCCGGTCACCTTCCACAGGCGCCCGCCACGCACATGCACCTGCATGCCGCAGTGGCTGCTGCAGCCGTTGCAGATCGACGGCCTTACGTCGGCAGGCGCGTCGGCGAGCGCCACCAACCAGCGGTCCATATCGACGAGCGGGGCACCCGCCACCGCGGCCGCGGAGAACCCAGCGGTGCCGAGAAGCCGCCTTCGCGTTAGCTCCATCGCAATCTCCTCCTATGCCTTCACAGGCTGCGGCTTCTCGGGAAGCCCATAGGCGGCAGGGGGCTGCCGCAGGACCATCAGCACGTTGAGCCCGCCCAACCGCCCCGAGTCGTACACCGACGCGTTCGGGTTGGCGGCCCTCAGGGCCCCCGCCCGCGCGCCTGCCTGACGCAGCAACTCCT
>JBBIJB010000015.1:0-15739 GCA_037446215.1 Armatimonadota bacterium | reverse complement strand
CCTTGTAGGTGGCCTTCGCGGGGCAGACCGAGACGCACGCCGCCTCCCCGCAGTGCAGGCAGGCCGCCCGCCTCGTCGCGGCCGCCACCCTCGGGTAGGTCCCGCTCTCGGTCGTGGGAACGCGCAGGAAGGTCGCGGCCGGCCCGGTTGAGTTCTGTCCCTGGCAGGCGACGCGACAGGCCTGGCAGCCCAGGCAGAGGCTGCTGTCGAACAGGATCGCCATCCGCTGGCGGGCCTGAGCCCGCGACGCGCGCATGCCGACCAGACCCAGGGCGGCCGGGGCCGCGGTTCGTAGGAGACTCCTGCGCGAGATCATAGGGTGGATTCCCTCCCCATGTGAGATGTGGGCGCTTATCCCACATACTACGGAAATGCACCTACTGATTCCATACGGGGTATGATCTAGGACACTTCCCTGATCGGCCTCCCCATGCTCCTTGCCCTACCTGCAGGCCCCTGCGTGCCTTCTGGCGAAGATGAGGAGCGATGTACGACCTGGTTGCCCTTGGCGAGGCGATGATCAGGCTTGCCGCTCCACACGGTGAGAGCCTGGAGTCCGCGCACATCCTGGAGATGAGGTCGGCGGGCTCCGAGGCAAACGTGACGGTGGCGCTTGCCAGAATGGGGTTTCGGACGTCGTGGATCTCCAAACTGGTAGACGATCCCCTGGGCCGCCGGATCGCCGGCGACCTGCGGCGCCACGGAGTGGACACCTCGGCGGTGGTGTGGGCAACAGGCGGCCGGACAGGCCTCTACTTCCTCGAACAGGCACCATCTCCCCGGGGCGTCACGGTCTACTACGACAGGAGCGGCTCCGCCTTCAGCACGCTCCGTCCTGAGGAGATCGACCTAACCAGCATCGGCCAGGCCAGATGGGCCCACACCACCGGGATCACTCCGGCGCTGGGCGACCCATGTGCCCGCTCGGCCGAGAGGTTCCTCTCCGAGGCAAGGGCCGCGGGGGTGGCGACCTCTCTCGACGTGAACCACCGGCGCAAGCTCTGGTCCGCCAACAAGGCGCGGGACGTGCTCATGCCCTTGCTCGACGGCATCAACCTGGTAATCGCCACACAGGAGGACGCCCGTGAGGTCTTCGATCTCCACGGTGCCCCGCGTGAGCTGGCGGTTCAGCTTCGTGAACGCGTCCGCGCCGGGGCGGCTGTGGTCACCGCAGGAGTCGAAGGCGCCCATCTGGCAGATGGTGAGGGCGTGCACAGCGAGGCCGCGATCCCGGGGGCCGAGGTCGATCCCATCGGGCGAGGAGACGCGTTTGCCGCGGGGCTCATATGGGGCGCCCTGGAAGGGGATCTCGCTGCGGGCCTGAGGTATGGAGCCGCACTCGCATCTCTCTCCCAGACCTTCTGGGGGGATGTCCCCTGGACCACCCGGCAGGAGGTCCTGGGTCTGCTCACCCGCCGGACGGACAGGCCGGTCCGCTAGAACCCAAGCAGGCAAGGCTTCGCCCTGAAGTGCGCGGAGCCCGACAGCGGACCGTGGGCCCGGATGCAGGATGTCCGCGAGGCGCGCCGAAGAACCAGCCATCGGTCTGTTGGTCCGATTGTCTGATCGCATCGTCCCGGAGTTGGAAGTCGCCCGACTCGAGTTGATCCTAAAGGCCCGGGGGAGGACGTTCCATGGTGACCAGACTGGATCGGCGATTCGTACGGCTCGGAGTCACCGCGTTGATGGCGCTCTTGCTCGGCACGTTCGCGGCAGTGCCAGGAGCGGCAGGCCCTGGCCTGGAGAGGGTGACGATGCTGGGCGGCCCCCCCGGCGGGGTCTTTGGGATCTTCGCCACCGGCCTGGGCACGTATCTCTCACGCGCCGTCTCCGGCGTGGATGTCTCCGTAGCAGCAACCGGCGGCTCGGTGGAGAACGTCCGTCGGGTCAACGCGGGCGAGGCCGAGATGGGGATCGCGTTCGCCTCGGACCTGCACGAGGGCTTCAACGGGATCGACGCGTTTCGCGGCACCCCGCAGACGAACATCAGGGCGATTGGGATGATATTCACGGGCGTCGCACACGTCGTGACGTTCCGCGACAGCGGGATCCGGACCGTGGAGGACCTCGCCGGCAAGAGGGTGGCGGTCGGAACGCCGGGCTCGGGGACCTTCGCCAGCGCGGAGCGCGTGTTCAGGAAGCTCGGTGTCTGGGAGCGGATGACAAGGGTTCCGCTATTGGGCGCGGCGGCCGGAGCAGCGATGGCAGAGGGCAGGGCAGACGCCTACTTCTGGACAGGCCCCTACCCCGATCGCGTCACCATCGAGGCCGCGATTGCCAAGCCGGTGCACTTCCTAGACATCTACGGCCCGCTCACGAGGACCGACTTCTTCACCGCATATCCCTACTTCTCACGGTACCTGATACCGGGCGGCGCCTACGCGGGCGTTACCGAGAACGTGTCGGCGCTTGGGATTCCGGCGATGTGGTTCACGAACGCCAGGACCTCCGCGGCTCTGATACAGAGGCTCGTGGAGGCGGGCTACAGCCGTGACGGCCACGGTCACATGCTCAGGGTCCACAGCGCGTCATCGGACATGACATCAAGGAGAGCGTTGCAGGGAGTGACTACTCCCCTTCACAAGGGTGCAGAGGCCCACTGGAACTCCGTAGGCCTCGAGATCCCAGAGCGGATCAGGGCGCGGTAGGAGCGCCATGATGAGCTCCACACGCCTGCCGTCGGGGGCGCACTCCGGCATCACGCCCATCGAGGAAGTGGGGCCGGCCAGCCGATGAACCGGAGCCTCAGCCGATCATGGGACCTAGTCGCCCAGCTCCTGCTGGTCTCCACAGTCCTGTACTACCTCAGAACGGCCGCGTTCGGCATGACCTCTTTACAGCACCACAGGGGGATCGCGCTGCTCTTCAGCCTGGTCGCCGCCCTGCTTCTCTACCGAGGATGGAAGCGGTCGCCGAAATCCGCTCCCGGGCCGGCCGACATCGCCATGATAGTGGGCGCGGTGGTGGGCGTGGGGTACTGGATCGTCCTACACGAGGCGCTCGCCTACAGGGCTGGCGCCTACACGCGCCTGGACTTCTACATGGGCCTTGTGGCGACTGCACTGGCCGTGGAGGTCGCCCGTCGGGTGTTGGGACGCCCCCTCGCGGTGATCGCCCTCCTGTCTATAGCCTATGCCCTCTTCGGAAACCACCTCCCTCCCCTCATTGGGCATAGGGGCTTCACCTTCCGGCGGGTGATCGAGTACGTATACCTGACCTCGGAGGGCCTCTTCGGAGTGATGGCCGAGGTCCTGGCCACGTTCATACTACCCTTCGTCGCCTTCGGGGCCTTCATGCTGCGGGCGGGCGTGGCGAAGGTTTTTGTCGATATCTCGATGGCGCTCTTCGGTCGGATCGCCGGAGGGCCTGCCCAGGTCGCCGTGGTGTCCAGCGCGCTGCTGGGATCGATCAACGGCAGCCCAATTGCCAACACGGCAACCACGGGGTCGATCACCATTCCCTTGATGAAGAAGACCGGTTTCCCACCGCACATAGCGGCGGCGGTAGAGGCCTCCGCGTCCACGGGCGGGATGATCCTTCCGCCCGTGATGGGCGCCGGCGCGTTCATCATGGCCGAGATCACAGGCATCCCCTACGTACAGATAGTGAAGATGTCCATTGTCCCGGGGATGCTCTTCTTCCTGTCCGTGGGGATCATGGTCTACCTTGAGTCCCGGAAGTTGGGGCTGCGCGGGTTGAGCCAGGATGAGCTGCCGCGTTTGTCGGAGGTGGTTCGAGGCGGCTGGCACATGTTCTTGCCCATTGTGGTCCTGGTGGCATCCCTCGTCGAGGGTTATACGCCGGGCCGCTCCGCCACCCACGCGATATTGGCCACGATCCTGGTGAGTTGGGCGCGCCGTGAGACCCGGATGGGGCCTGCCCAGGTGTGGCAAGCCCTGGTGGACGGCGGGAAGGCCTCTGTCTTCGTCGGCGCGGCGACAGGAGCCGTCGGCATCATCATCGGGATACTCGCGCTCACGGGGATTGGCATCAGGTTCTCGACGATAATGCTGACGCTGGCAGGCCAGAGCCTCCCTATGGTGCTGCTGCTTGTGGCCATAGCATCCTTCATCCTCGGGATGGGTATGCCGATAACGGCGGCCTACCTTGTGGTGGCCGTTGCCGCCGCGCCCGCGCTGGCAGAGTTGGGTGTGCCGCTAATCGCGGCGCACCTCATCATCTTTTGGCTGAGCCTCGACTCCAACATCACGCCTCCGGTGGCCCTCGGCGCGTACACGGCGGCGGCGATCGCCGACGCAGATCCCTGGCGGACCGGTTGGAACAGCTTCCGGTTCGCGAAGCTGATCTACGTGATGCCCGTGCTATTCGCGTATACGCACATCCTGTTCAACGGGACCCCGGCCGAGAACGCGTGGGCTGTGGTGTCCGCGGTGGTGGGAACGGTGGCGTTCTCGATAATGAGCACGGGGTTCTTCCTGGTGCGCACGAATCTTGTCGAGTGGGTGCTGCTGGCGGTCGCCACGGTCCTGACCTTCATCCCGGGGCTGGCCACCGACCTGTCGGGCATCGCGATATTCGTTGCTATCTACTTCTGGCAGAGAAGGAGGGCGGCCGGCCCGCGGGTGATGAGCTAGCTTGAGCGGGGTCATCCAATGCCTGCGACGCTGAAACGGAGCAAGTTCTACGAGCTTGTCGCACAGGACCTCTCGGGGCAGATTCGGGAGCGCCATCTGAAGCCGGGAGAGCCGCTGCCCACCGAGCGGGATCTCGCGCAGGCCTACGGCGTCGGGAGGTCCTCCGTGCGAGAGGCGCTCAGAATGCTTGAGTCGCGGGGCCTTATAGGATTCGCGGGGAAGGGGGCCTTCGTCGTCGCCGACTACTGGAACCCCCTGAGCGACTCCCTGCGGTTCCTCCTCGCGGCAAGGGAGACGAACCTCGGAGAGCTCTACGAGGCGCGGAAGATAGTCGAGGCCGAGACAGCCGCGCTCGCAGCCCTGCGACGGACCGAGGCAGACATGGCACGGATGAACAGCCACATCGAGGAGATGTCGGCGGGACTGGGCTCACAGGAGGAGTACATCGAAGCCGACCTGCAGTTTCACCTCGCGGTTGCGGAGGCGACGCGCAACAGAGTCGTCGTTCACGTCATGCAGGCGATAAGAGATCTGCTGCACCGGGCTCTCGGATCGATCTTCCACATTCCCGGGAGCCCCCATCAGTCGATAGCGCAGCACCGCCTGATCCTGGAGGCGGTGGCCGCGGGCAACGCCGATGGCGCCAGGCAGAGGATGCTTGAGCACCTAGCCAGGGTAGAGAGGGACTTCAGGCACGTGCTCAGGGAGAGCGCGGCAGAGGCCGGCTCCGCTCCGGGCACTGTGAACGAGGAGAGCTGAGGAGGAGCGGATGCAGCAACTGGGCTATGTGGGACTGGGAGTCATGGGAGGGCGGATCGCCAAGCGTCTCCTGGACGCCGGGCATCAGGTCGTGGGCTACAACCGGACCAGGGAGAAGGCCAAGTGGCTTGAGGAGGCAGGTATGCGGCTGGCGCCTACACCCCGCGCCGTCGCAGAGGCCTCTGATGTGGTCTTCTCGATGGTCACAAACACCAAGGCGCTCCAAGAGATCACCGACGGACCCGACGGAGTACTCGCCGGCCTGCGACCGGGCAGCGTGTATATAGACATGAGTACCGCCAGCCCGCGCGCAAGCGCGGAGCTGGCAACCCGCGTAGAGGCTCTGGGCGCGCGAATGCTCGACGCGCCGGTGTCGGGAAGTGTCGCCACCCTCGAGGCCGGACGGCTGTCGATAATGGTGGGCGGCGATCGAGACGTGTTCGACCGCGTCCTGCCGGTCCTGACGGCAATCGGCCCCACCGTTGACTATGTGGGTGAGAACGGCCAGGCCGTCCTCCTGAAGGTCGCGAGCAACCTGAGCCTGGCGGTCCAGATGCTGGCGTTCAGCGAGGGCGTGCTGCTCGCCGAGAAGCGCGGGGTCCCCCGCGCGACCGCGGTCAAGGTCCTGCTGAACAGCGTCATGGCCTCCCCGATGCTGCGCTACCGAGGTCCGTTCGTCCTCGAGATGCCTGAGGAGGCCTGGTTCGACGTAACGATGATGCAGAAGGACCTTCAGCTCGCGCTCGAGTTGGGCCGGGAGTTGGAGGTTCCGCTTCCGACGACAGCCGTGGCCAATGAGATGCTGACCTCGGCGAGGGGCATGGGCCTGTCCCGGCAGGACTTCGCTTCCGTGTTCAAGGTGCTGGCCCGGATGGCGGGCCTGGCGGGCTATTAGCGCTCCAGGGGAAGGCCGCGGGCGGGAGGGGTTCGGGCGTATGGGAGATAGAGCAGGTGCGCGAAGGAAGCCGGCCCGGGCCGACCTGGACCGGTGGGTGGCTGCCTACGGGTTGATGGCGACGATCCGCGCCTTCGAGGAGAGCGTGAATCAGCTGTACATCACGGCGAAGATGCCGGGGCTGGCGCATCTGTGCACGGGTCAGGAAGCGGTGGCTGTCGGGGTTTGCATGGCTCTGGGCCCGCGGGACTACATCACGAGCACCCACCGGGGCCACGGCCACTGCCTGGCCAAGGGAGCCTCGCCCGATCGGATGTTTGCGGAACTCCTCGGAAAGGCCGCTGGGTACTGCAAAGGGAAGGGCGGTTCGATGCACATAGCCGATCCTGCCACGGGGAACCTGGGCGCCAACGCGATAGTGGGCGGAAGCGCGGGAATCGCGACAGGCGCCGCGCTCTCGGCCAAGGCGTTGGGTGACGATCGCGTTTCGGTCTGCTTCTTCGGGGAAGGAGCGCTGGGTCAGGGACTCCTCTACGAGGTGATGAACCTGGCGTCGCTGTGGAAGCTGCCCGTAATCTACGTGTGCGAGAACAACCTGTACAGCGAGTACACGTTGTATACCGAGACCGCGGCGGGTTCTCTGCGAGCCAGGCCTGAGGCGTTCGGGATCCCGGTCTGGGAGGTCGATGGACAGGACGTACGCGCCGTCTATGCCGCTTCGGAGGAGGCGGTGGGAAGAGCGAGGCGCCGCGAAGGCCCTGCCGCGCTGCTGTGTAACACCTACCGCTACTACGGGCATCACGTGGGAGACATCAGCCGCTCCTACTACCGATCTAGGGAGGAGGAGGAGCGGTGGAAGGCGGAGCGCGACCCCCTGGAGATCCACCGCCGTTGGCTCATAGACGGTGCCGGCCTGGACCCGGCTGTGCTGGACGAACTGGATAACCGCGCCCGGGCCGAGGTCGCAGCGGGGGTCGAGTTCGGCCTTGCGGCCCCCTACCCGGAGCCGGAAGAGGTGGACCGAGATGTCTACGCCTAGCCCGGTGGCAGCTACCAGCTCGGGGAAGGCAACCCGCGAGATCACATTCGCGCAGGCCGTGCGGGAGGCGCTCGCAGAGGAGATGCGCCGTGATCCGCGCGTGATCATCCTTGGAGAGGATGTGGCAGAGGCAGGCACCCCCTTCAAGGTGCTCTCAGGCCTGGTCGAGGAGTTCGGACAAGACAGGGTCATCGACACTTCGATCTCCGAGGCCGGCTTCACTGGGGTAGCGGTCGGGGCCGCGATGACAGGGCTTAGGCCGGTCGCCGACATCATGTTCGGCGACTTCCTCACGCTCGCCATGGACCAGATAGTCAACCAGGCCGCAAAGGTGCACTACATGTCCGGCGGTCGCCTCCGAGTACCGCTGGTCGTTCGGGCCACGATGGGCGCAACCAGGCGCTCAGCCGCCCAGCACAGCCAGAGCCTGCACGCTTGGTTCGCGCACATCCCGGGGTTGAAGGTCGCCATGCCGTCCACGCCCTACGACGCGAAGGGACTGCTCAAGGCGGCCATCCGTGACGACAACCCTGTCCTCTTCTTCGAGGACAAGCTGATGTTTCAGGCGAGGGGCCCGGTGCCCGTGGAGGAGTACACGATCCCCTTCGGTGTAGCCGAGATCAAGCGCGAGGGCGCCGACATATCGCTGGTCGCCACCAGCAGCATGGTACAGGTTGCGCTCGATGCCGCCTCGATCCTCGAGCGGGAGGGGATTAGCGCCGAGGTCATCGATCCGCGGACGATAGCGCCTCTGGATAGAGGCACCCTCGTGGAGTCCGCCCGGAAGACCGGGCGGGCCATAGTCCTGGATGAGGGCCATGAGCAGCACGGGGTCACGGCGGAGATCGCATCGGTCATAGGCGAAGGAGCCTTCTACTACCTGGACGCGCCGGTCACGCGGATGGGGGCCATGGATGTGCCGGTGCCCTTCTCGCCCGCCCTAGAGGATCTCACGGTTCCCACGGGTGAGCGTGTAGCGGCAAAGGCCAGGGCCCTCTGTGGGCGTGCCTGAGGAGCAGGAGGAGCTGTAGGGATGGCCACGGATGTAGTGATGCCTGCGCTTGGCATGTCCCAGGAGACCGGCCGCATCGTGCGGTGGCTCAAGAGGGAGGGTGATCCGGTAGCCAAGGGCGAGCCCCTCATCGAGATAGAGACCGACAAGGTCACCGTTGAGGTCGAGGCACCTGCCACCGGGACTCTCGCGCGTGTCACTTCCGGCGATGGCGATGTGGTGCCGGTGGGCATGGTGATAGCGCTGATCGCCGCCCCGGGCGAAGAGCTGGGCGCGGGCGGCGCCGCCCACGCACCAGTCGCTGTGGCCGGTGCCGGAAGGATCGCTGCGAGCCCCCTGGCGAGGCGGGTCGCGGCCGCGCACGGCGTCGACCTCGCGCAGGTCCGGGGCAGGGGAGGTCGGATAGACAGGGCGGACGTGATGGCCTTCATACAGGCGCGCGCCGCCGGGACCGCTCCGGCCACGGCATCCGCGGCCCGGGCTTCCGTTCGCGGCCCGGGTGCCTCTGGGCCGCCGGGGGATTCAGCCGAGATCACGGTCGGCACGGTCTGGCGGCTGATGGCGGAGCGAACCACGCAGAGCTGGACCAGCGCACCGCACTTCTACCTCAGACGCGACGTGGAAGCCGGCCGGTTGACGGCATGGCGCGAATCGGCAAAGAAGAGCCTGGGCTCGGATCTCACCTTCACCGACCTGCTCGTGCGGCTGGTTGCCGCTGCCCTGCGCGAGCACCCCAGGCTTGTCGCCACCTGGAGGAACGGCACGATCATCCAGTCTGGAGAGATCAACGTCGGCATCGCCGCCGCGATCGACGACGGCCTCGTAGTTCCGGTGATCCACGGTGCCGACCGCCTGGGGATCGAGGAGATATCGAGGCGCAGGAAGGATCTGATCGCCAGGGCGAACGCTGGAGCCTTGCGCCCGGAGGACCTGAGCGGCGGGACCTTCACCGTCAGCAACCTGGGGATGTACGGGGTCGACGCCTTCGACGCCGTGATCAACCCACCCCAGGCGGCGATCCTCGCCGTGGGGAGGATCGCCCCCCGCGTCGTCGCCGTGGGGGGCGGGCCGGCGGTAAGGCCCGTGATGACGCTGAGCCTGTCGTGCGATCACCGCGTGGTAGATGGCGCTCGCGCGGCTCGCTTCCTCGAGGCCCTCGCGGGCCTGATCGAGGAGCCGCTCGCGCTTCTCGGCTAGCCGCTCAACTGGGGAGGGAGACGCCGTTGCGGGCACTGGTCAAGACGGGGCGCGGCCGCGGGCTGTTGGAGCTATGCGACCTACCGATGCCGCAGGCTGGCCCCGGTGAGGTTCTGGTTCGGGTCAGGGCCTGTGGCATATGCGGCAGCGACCTCAGGATCCAGGACGACCAGCACCCGTACAGCCCTCCGGTGGTCCTCGGCCACGAGTTCGCCGGGGAGGTAGTGGCTCTGGGCCCCGCGGTCACCGGCTGGTCGGAGGGCGATCGCGTCGTGAGCGAGCAGCACTTCGGCGCCTGCGGGCGGTGTCGCCTGTGCCTCACCGGAAACGCGTTTGCCTGTGCCCACAAACGCGCCCCGGGCTACGGGTCGGACGGAGGCTTCGCCGGGTTCGTCAGGGTGCCGGCTTGGTTGCTGCATCGCATTCCGGAGGGGCTGAGCTTCATCGAGGCCGCCCTGACCGAGCCGGCCGCCGTCGCAGTCCACGGCGTCTTGGAGCGCGCGCGAGTCCTGCCCGAGGACATGGTTCTCGTGCTCGGCTGCGGCCCCATAGGGTTGGTGGCGGCCAGGATGGCGCAGTCGGCAGGGGCCTCCAGCGTGGCCATTGCCGGAGTCGGCCGCGACGAGCGTGTCAGGCTGCCAAAGGCGCGAGAGCTCGGCATCGACCACGTCGTGAACGTGGAGCAGGACGATCTGGCCGGCCTCGTGATGTCACTGACCGCAGGGGAAGGGGCCGACCTCGTCGTTGAGCTCTCGGGCTCGCCCGCCGCCGTGGCACAGGGGTTCAGTCTGGCTCGCCGGATCGGGAGGGTCTGCGTGCTCGGGCAGCCGCCCTCCGACCACATCGAGGTTCCCTATCGCGAGGCCCTGTTCAAGGCGCTGGAGGTCCGGTTCAGCTACAGCTCCACGCACAGCAGCTGGGAGCGGGCTCTCTCCCTGTTCTCACGTGGCGCGGTGCGCCCCGCCCAGATCGTCACCCACGTGCTGCCCCTGGAGGAGTGGGAGCGCGGGTTCGATCTGACCCGATCCGCCGAGGCCGTGAAGGTAGTCCTGGAACCTGCCGTATGAGGGGAGGGCGAGTGTAGATGGTCACACCTGGCACGATGAAGGCCGCCGTGCTCCACGGCTACGGCGACCTGCGCCTGACCGAGGTGCGGGTGCCGGTTCCAGGGCCGGGCGAGGCCCTCGTCCGCGTGCGCGCCGTGGCCATCTGCGGCAGCGATCCCGCGATTGTCGCGCGGGGGTGGCCCAACCACCCCCCGCTCGGGGAGTTCATACCCGGCCATGAGTTCACGGGTACCGTGGAAGCCGTGGCCCCCGATGTTACCGAGGTCGAGGTGGGCGACAGGGTGGCAGTCGAGCCCCACAAGGGATGCGGTCGTTGCGTCAACTGCCTGAGAGGTCTGTACACGACATGCCTGAACTACGGGAGGCCGGAGAAGGGGCATCGCCACTACGGCTTCTGCAGCAACGGAGCATACGCGGAGTACGCGGCCTGCCACGTGAACACGCTCCACCTGCTTCCCGACAGCATCTCGTTCGAGGAAGGCACGGTGCTGACCACGGCCGGGACCGTCCTGTACGGGTATGAGAGGATAGGCGGGGTGCGGCCGGGAGAGACCGTGGTGATCACCGGCCCGGGCGCGATCGGCCTGCTGTCCGCCGGCCTGGCCAGGATCCTCGGTGCGGGCAGGATCATCCTGGCGGGAACGCGGGACGACCGTCTCCTGGTGGGTCGCCGGATGGGCGCGGACGTAACGATAAACGTCAGGACCACGCCGCTCCGCGAGGCCGTGATGGAGCTTACCGGCGGGATTGGGGCCGACCTCGTGGTTGAGTGCACGGGCCAGGCAGGGCCCGCGGCCGAGGCCCTCGAGATCGCCCGGAAGAGCGGAAGGATCTCCTACAACGGCATCTACCACGAGCCGGTGACGCTTCAGCTCAACAGGATCGTCCAGTGGAACCTGGAGATCACGGGGCCCAAGGCCGAGGGGATGTGGTGCATGGAGCGGGCCGTTCCGCTGATGGCGGACGGGAGGCTGTCGGTGGCACCGCTGATTACGCACACCTTCCCGCTCGACGAGATCAACCGGGCCTTTGAGACGTTCACAAACCGCGTGGGAGGGACGATCAAGGTCGTCATCAGGCCCTAGCGCATGACGGGAGGAGAGATGGGCAACTGGGAGATCCCGCCCAAGGGCGGCCACCTCGACGCGGCGGACGGCGTCTACTTCCAGAACATGACGATGAAGGAGGTAGAAGCCCGCCTGGCGGCGGACGACCTGATCATCATCCCGGTGGGGAGCACAGAGGCTCACGGCCCCCACGCCTGCTACGGAGAGGATACCTTCCTGGTGACCAGGATGGCAGAGGCCGTGGCCAGGAGGGTAGGATGCACGGTCTCACAGCCGGTGTGGTTCGGAAGTCACCCATACCACCACATCGGCATGCCGGGCACGATCCCAGTTGACGAGGACACATTCACGGCCTACCTCAGCTCCATCATCGCGGGCTTCTGGAACGCCGGTTTCCGCAAGCAGATCCTCCTCAACGGACATGGGCAGGAGTACGTGATCCCGACCGCAATCCACAGGTTCGCGAAGCGCTACCAGGTCCCCGCCGTGCTGGTCAACCTCAACTGGTACTACGCGATCCAGCCCCATGTCAAAGACAAGGCGCACGGAGGGCCTTTTGAGACGCCCTTCGTTCACGCCGACGAGTGCGAGACCTCGTTCTCTCTAGCCCTCTTCCCGGAGATGATCCGAATGAAGGACGCAGTCGATACGGAGTTCCGCGGCTTCCTGCCGCCCGGTCACGTGGACTCGGCCGCCAACGCATACCAGCGGGCCATCCCCTGGTACGGGCATGCCGGGCTTGGGACCATCGAAGTGGTCGGGAACCCGGAAGGGGTGGTGGGCCGCGCAACGCTCGCGGACGCGGAGAAGGCGCGCCCCGGGCTTGAGGCGCTTCTCGACTACATGGTGAGGCTGCACGACGACATCATGGAGCGGTTCCCGCCGGGCAAGCTCCCGGAGGCCTCGCTCGTGACCCAACGCCTCACGCAGGAGCAGGTGGACGATCTCGTGCGGGGACCGCTGCGCGGGGGCAGGCACATCTACACCGTCGCATGGCCGCCGCGCTGACGGCCGGGAGGAGGACGGCATGACGCTGGGACCGATGGCGACCGACGTCGAGCAGAGGGTGGATTTCGAGGCGCTTCGGAACTACAGGCTCGAACGCGCGCGCCGCCAGATGGAGAAGTACGATCTTGGTGCGCTTCTCTGCTTCGATCAGGACAACATCCGCTACATCACCGGAACCCACCTTGCCGAGTGGGCGAGGGGCAAGTACTTCCGCTGGTGCCTGCTGCCGCGGGGCGGCGACCCGATCCTGTTCGAGGTCGGAACCGCCACAGTCGTGAAGCGCGAGCTGTGCCCCTGGCTGAAGCCCGAGAACATCCGGCCGGCGGTCGGCTGGAACCGCGGCGCCAATGTCAGGCCTGTGAACGTGGCCCTCTCGCGGGCAGCGGTGGCGGAGATCAAGGCGATTCTCTCGGAGCACGGCGTTGCGGACATGCCTGTCGGCGTGGACGAGATGGAGATGTACCTGTGGGACGCCCTGCGGGACGCCGGGCTCAGCGTGCGCAACGGCTACGACGCGATGTTCGACGCTCGGATGGTGAAGTCGCCCGAGGAGATCAAGATCATCGAGCTCTCGGCGTCGCTGGCCGACGGCGTCTACAGCGAGGTCTTCGACTTCATCCGTCCCGGTGTCCGCGAGTGCGAGGTAGTCGGGAAGATATACGGGTGGCTGATCGAGCACGGTGCCGATCGGATCAGCGGCATCAACTGCGTCTCGGGCCCCAGAAGCAATCCCCATCCGCATGACTATTCAGATCGGATGATAAGGCCCGGCGAGCTCGTCTACATCGACATCATGAGCCACTACCTGGGGTATGCCACCTGCTACTACAGGACATTCGCCGTGACCCGTGCCACCGAGCGGCAGAGGAGCGTCTACAGGCGCGCACTCGAATGGCTCCAGGCCTCCGTGGAGGCAGTGAGGCCCGGGATCACAACGGCCGATATAGCGGCCCGGTGGCCCTCGGCCAAGGAGCTCGGCTATGCCAACGAGGCCGACGCCTACGCCCTCGCGCTCGGGCACGGCATAGGCCTCAGCCACCACGAGAAGCCGTGGATCTCGCGCGCCTACTCGCTCGACCACCCGGTCGTTGTGGAGGAGGGCATGCACTTCGCCCTCGAGACCTTCTACGGTGAGGGCGGCGACGGCGCCAGGATCGAGGTTCAGGTGGTCGTGACCCGGGACGGCCACAAGATCATCACTACCTGGCCGTACGAGGATCTGATGGTCTGTAATCCGCGCTAGGCCGCCGGCCGGCCCGGGCCGCCGTGGAGGGAGCAACGACCGGTCATGCTCGTGACCTTCGCCGACCTCACCTTCGAAGACCGGGAGTCGATCCGGTTGGAAGGCTGTACGGTCCGTACCTTCGGGCCTCTGGTGACGTCCGACGAGATAGTGGAAGCTGCCGCGGGGGCCGATGTGCTGTGCATCCGCGATCGATTCGGGAAGATCACGCGTGAGATCCTCGAGCGCCTCCCGCGGCTTCGCTGCATCGTCACTCGATCGGTGGGGTTCGACCACATAGACGTCGCCGAGGCGTCCAGCCGGGGTGTCGTAGTCTGCAACGTGCCGGACTACGGCGCCAATATGATAGCCGAGCTGGCGTTCGGGCTTCTCCTTGCGGTCGCGCGGAAGATCGTGCAGGCCGACGAACGCTACCGCGGCGAGCGAGGTTTCCGCGCCGACGGGCTGATGGGCGCGGAGCTTTTCGGCAAGACGATGGGTGTGGTCGGCACCGGGCGCGTCGGCCGCTGCAGCGTCCGCATCGCTCATGGCTTCGGGATGAGGGTGATAGCCTGCGACACGGTGGAGGACCTGGATGCGGCGCGCCGTCTCGGGTTCTCCTACGCCGCACTCCCGGAGGTGCTGGCCGCGAGCGACGCACTGACACTGCACGTGCCCCTTACACCGTCAACGCATCATCTGATCGATTCCGGGCGGCTGGCCGAGATGAAGAGGGGGGCCTACCTGGTCAATACCTCGCGGGGCGCGGTAGTGGACACGGCGGCATTGATCGACTCGCTTCGATGCGGGCACCTGGGCGGGGCAGGGCTCGACGTACTGGAGGGGGAGCCGCAGGCCTACCACGACTTTGTAGGCCTCAACGTCGTGGTCACCCCTCACATAGGATGGTATACCGGTGAAGCCGCCGGCCGGATTATGGCAAGCGCCATGGAGACCATCTCGGCGTTCGCACATCGGCGGATTGTGAACCGTGTGCCGCAATGAGCGGAGCGCTATGGGCCCTGGCATCGGGAGCGGGATTCGGGCTCTTCCAATCCCTCAACCGGCGCGCCGTCAAGGAAGCGGACGCGCTCCCCTCGACCTTCTCCCTGCTGCTGGGAAGCGCGCTGGTGCTCTCGGCGATAGCGCTGGTTACCGATGAGCCGGGGCGCATCTGGCGGGCGCCGCCTTCCGCTCTGCTCCACTTCTTCCTGGCCAGCTTCTTCCACTTCCTGCTCGGATGGACGCTGCTCAATGCCAGCCAGAAGCGGATTGGCGCGGCGCGCACCAGCCCGCTCCTGAGCACCACGCCCGTCTTCGCGACGGTGCTTGCCGCCCTGCTCCTCGCGGAGGTGCCGTCACCTCCAGTCCTCTTGGGCGTGGTCGTGGTGGTGAGCGGCGTCTACGTGATCTCAGCCCCGGCCCGCGATCCCCGCCCCGTTCGGGACATCGCCACGGGGTGGCGGGCATCTATGTACGGGATCGGTGCCGCCACCTGTTGGGCGATCAGCCCGCTCTTCATCAGGCACGGGTTGGAGGGGCTCGACTCACCCCTGCTGGGGGTGACGGCGGGGCTCTGGGGGTGCGCCGCGCTCTTGGCCCTGATCCTGCTGGTCAGGCCCAGGAAGCCGGGCCACCTTCGGCGGCCCGCCGGCGAAGACGCGGCGTTCAGGGTGGCCGCGGCGGTGCTGGTTGGGCTTGCGACCTGGGCCAGGTGGATGGCGGTCGACCTGGTACCGATCTCGGTGGCTCTGGCCTTGACACAGGTCTCGGTGCCGATCGTCCTGCTGCTGTCTCCGCTCGTGTCGGGTCGCCACCTGGAGCTGGTCTCCACACGGCTATGGCTAGGGGCGGCCCTGATAGTCGGGGGGTCTTCCG
>JBBIJB010000014.1:7462-40572 GCA_037446215.1 Armatimonadota bacterium | reverse complement strand
GAAGGAAGGCCCCGCCGTGAGTCCGTTCTATCAGACCTTGATCGGCCAGGACTCCCAGGTCGCGGCGCACCGTGGCGACGGAGACGTCGAGCGCCTGCCGCAGCTCAACAGTGCGTAGACCGCCCTGGGCTTCGAGCAGTTGGAGGATCCGCTGTCGGCGCTCGACCGGGAGATCCATAATGCTTGATCATGATCGAAAATAGTCGAATGTGATCGAATGTGTCAAGTGGCAGGTGGGGTCATTTGCGAGACAGGCCCAAGGCGATGTCGACGACGACCATGAACCGGCTCATCCTGCTGATAGGGATCTGGGTCGCCATCTCGCCCTTCGCGGCCTACTCCACGAGGAGCCGGACAAGCGAGAAGCTGACCGCGGCGATCATCACAGAGGCCGCCAGGCCGATGCCCAGGGGCTGTGGGCCGATCAGGGCGATCCGCCTCACATCGGCGCTCAGCCCCACGCCGGCCATGACCATGACGACGAGAAACTTGCCGGCCAGGGAGGCCATCCTGCCGGCGTCGTCGCCGACCAGGCCCGCGGTGTTCAGGAGCGCGGCCGCCGCGAACCAGAGGACGAACCAAGGGAAGATCCGGACGAGATCGATCCGTCCCCCCTCATCTGCGCCCGGGCGCCTCGCCAGGCCGTAGGCCAGGCCGAAGCCGAGCGCGAGTGGCACGAGCGCAAGGGTCCGAAGGAGCTTCACGACCGTCGCCACCCGACCCGCGGGCTCGCTGAACGCGAACGACGCCGCGAGCACCGAGGAGGTGTCGTGCACCGCCGCCCCTACCCAGACGCCGTAGGCCGTGTCCGGCATGGCGAGGAGATGGCCGAGCGCGGGATAGACGACGACCGCCAGCACATTGAACAGGAAGATCGTGGTCACCGCGAAGGCGATCTCGTCCTCGCGCGAGCGCACTATCGGGCCGATGGTCAGGATCGCTGTGGCGCCGCAGATCGCGGTGCCGACTCCTATCAGGCAGACCAGCCCGGCAGGCGCGCGGAGCCATCGGCCGAACGCATAGACGAGTCCCAGTCCCAGCGCGATCGTCACCCCGACCACTGCCAGAGAACCGGCGCCGATGCTCATCACTTGTGAGAAGCTCAACGTCGCCCCGAACAGGACGATCGCCGCGCGCAACAGCCGGCGCAGCGTAAACTCCACCGCGGGCTTCGCGTAGGCCGGCACACCCACGGTGTTGCGGATCGCGAACCCGGCAAGGAGCGCGAAGACAGGCGCCCCAACGAACGGGAAGAGGACCCCGGCGTACCAGGCCAGGCCGGCGAGGGCGGCTATCACCAGGACTCCTGCGAGGGGCACGTCGGCGCTTTCGCCGAGCGGCCTGCGGCTTCCTGTGCCGCGGAAGCGCGGCCAGGCTCTCGGCGTCATCACCAGCGGCATGCATGTCGTCCCCGGCCCGGGACTCGAGCGGGGGTGTGGAGGTCTAGGCCGAAGCTCCGGAGGGAAGACCACCTCTCGACGGGGATCTCTACGCATGGACCTCCTGCCTCAGAGATCCCTGGGAGGAAGGATGGCAGCGACCCGACACGCCGGGGGCGGATACAGGCACACGCGGATGGCAGGCGGCTTCTCGCTGCTCGAGCTCATCATCGTCCTGATCATCATCGCGTTACTGCTGGGCATGGCGGTGCCGAGGTACCTGGGAGGGCGGCGAGAAGCGCTGATCGCCGAGGCCGATTTCGCGCTCGCCGAGCTCAAGACGCTGGGGTGGGTGCACCACGCGATCAAGGAGTCCTGGGAGGGCGTGACCGACGCCAACATGGAGACCGTGCTCGGGTTCATCCCTCCGGGAGAGGAGGGAAGGTGCTGGGACTACGGGTTGGCCGAGGACGCCACCGCCACGACGATGAGGTTCGAGGCCGCGGCGCGCTCCAGCCCGGTCAAGTGCCTGCCCGCCCTGGGAACCAGGGTGACGCTCACGCTCTCGAGCGACGGTCTGGCAACGAGGGCAGTCACCTACCCCTAGAAAGCCACAGACCTAGATCCGCCCGTCCGCGATGGACCTGCCCAGCGCCCGGCGCAACTGAAGGACATAGACCAGGCGGTCGAACTCGACGCCCGCAAGGGCAACCTCCGCTGCCACCAGCGTGGTCTGCGCATCGGTCACCTCGAAGATCGGTGCTACGCCGGCGCCGTATCGTCCCCGGGCCAGCCGCAGCGACTCCTCGGCAAAGGCGAGTGAGGCACGGGCGCTGTCGAGGCGGGCCTGTGCGACGGATAGCCCGAGCAGCGCGGTTACCGCATCCTGCAGCGTGGACAGGCGGACGCTCTCGACGCGCGCGCGGGCGGCCAGCAGGTTGGCCGTCGCCTGATCGACCAGGGCCGAGGCGCGCCCCGCGTCGGAAACGGGAAAGCTCACGCTGGCCCCGATCGAGTATGTAGTGTTGCCGGCAGGCGTGAACGCCTGCGCAACGGTGCTCTCGAGGGCCACCTTCAATCCCCGGCTTGCCTGGGCCACCCGGAGCGCGGCCTCGGCGGCCTCGGTGTCGGAGAGCGCCTTGCGTATCTCGGGCCTCTGCTCGATCAATCGCGCGAGATCTGCCTGGAGAACAGTAACTTGAGGGACCTCCGGCGGAGGGGCGACCGTGATCTGCGCCGTCGGCCCGACGCCGACCGCAACGCCGAGCGAGGCCTTCGACTGCGCCACCGCGCTCTCGGCCGCGATCAGGTCGCTCTGCGCCGCTGCCAGCCCTGCCTGCGCCCGCACGAGATCCGACCGCGGAACGACACCGGCGTCGAACTGCCCCTGGGCGATACGGACCAGCTCCTGATTGCGGGCCACCTGCTGCTGCTGCAGGGCTACGCCGCGCTCGGCGCGCAGCACGGCGACGTACGCCTGCCCTACCGCGAGAGACGTGTCCTGACGGGCCGCCTCAAGCGAGGCCCTGGCCGATCGAAGGATCGCCTCGGCCTGCTGCACTGCGTAGGCCGTCTGGCCGCTGTCGTAGAGGGTGTAGGCGGCGACCAGGGAAGCCGAGCTCGAAGACGAGGAGGTGCCCGCCGCCGTGTTGCCGGAGACCCCGGCCGATCCGCGCGCGGTTACCGTCACGCCCAGGCCCGCGCGTGCGAGGGCGACCGCCGCCTCGGATGCGGCCACCGACTGGCGCGCCGCGGCCAGCGCGGGGCTCCTCTCCTCGGCCACTGCGATCAGTTCCGCCAGCGACGCCGCGCGCGGTGGCGTCGTCTGTGCGCGCGCCGCCGTGGGCGCGACTGCCAGCGCGAGCAGGGCAGACAGCGCCAGTACGGCCAACAGCCTGGATGTGTTCATGGTTGACACTGACCTCCTCCGTGCAGAGGCACTACCGCGCCCTCTGCTCGAGCATCCGTATCGTCGCTTCGAAGATGCGCGCCCTGAACTGCTCCGGGTCGCGGCCGGATCCCGGAGCACCGGCGCCCGGGAGTCCGCCGCTTGGAGGACCGCCGCCCCGTGGCGGACCGCCGGGTCGCCGGCCTGCCTGGATCCGGCGGCGCATCTCGTCCATGAAGCCCTTCTGCTCGGGCGTGAGCGCGTCGCCAATGGAGCGCACCACGGCTCTGACCTGCTCGACGTCGGAGGCAGGGATGTCCTTCAGGGCCTTGAGGAATGGAAGGATCTTCGAGACCTGCTCGTCGGTGAGCCGGGCACCCTGATCGCGCTCGAGCGCACGGATCCCGATCACCAGCCCGAGGGCCGGATCGCGCTCTCCCGACAGCACCTGCGACCGCCCCCTGGCGTAGTACAGGCCGCCCGCCGTGAGCGCGACGGCTACCGCGCCGGCGCCTATCCACAACCAGCGTCTTCCTGAACCCCGCCTCATATCGCTCCTCCTGTCTTGCGCTTCACACCGTGCTCCGACCCACTGGTATCTGGCCTATTGGTAACGGAGCGCCTCGATCGGATCCATCATTGCCGCCCGCCGAGCCGGGTAGAGCCCGAAGAAGACTCCGACCGCGACCGCGAACCCAAACGCGAGCAGGACTGCCTGCGGCGAGAGCAGCGTCGCCCAGCCCGCCAGTCGGGTGATCAGTCGTGAGCCCAAGACACCCAGGGCAATGCCGATCAACCCGCCGGTCACGCCGACGGTCACCGACTCGACCAGGAACTGCATGAGGATGTCGGATCTGCGGGCCCCTACCGCCTTGCGGATCCCGATCTCGCGTGTGCGCTCGGTGACCGAGACCAGCATGATGTTCATGATGCCGATGCCGCCGACGACGAGCGCGACCGCGGCCACGCCCCCCAGCAGCATCGTCATCGTCCGGGTGACACCTGTCAGGGCCTGAAGGATATCCGCCTGGCTGCGGATCGTGAAATCGTCGTCGCGGCCCGCGGGGATTCGATGGCGCACCCGCAGCAGATCCCTGACGGCCTGCTGCACCGCCGACATCTCGTCCGCGGTGCGGGCCTGCACGTGAATCACTCCCACGTGCGTCGCCCCGAAGAGCCGGTACTGCGCGGTAGTCAGCGGCACGAACACCGCGTCATCCCGATCCCCGCCGAAGCCCGCGCCCTTGGACTCCATCACGCCCACGACCGTGAACGTGACGCCCTGGACCCTGATGCGCTGGCCGATCGGGTCTGTCTCGGGGAAGAGATTGCCTGCCACGGTCTTGCCGAGCAGCGCGACCTTGCTGCGCCTACGCACGTCGTCATCCGTGAAGAACTCGCCCTGGGCCGGGTGGGAGTTTCGGACCTGGGGGAAGGCGGGCGTGACTCCGGAGACCTGGGTGTTGGTGTTCTGGCTCCCGAAGACCACCTGCGCGCGCCTGGACAGCTCCGGGCTCACTCCCGCGACGCCTGCCACGTCCCGCGCGATGGCCTCGGCGTCCTGAAGGGTGAGCGTCTGCACCGCGCTCGCCGCGGCAATCCCGCCCTGTCGCGCGGAGGTGGCGATTACGGTCAGCAGGTTGCTGCCCAGCGACTCGATCTGCGTCATCGTGGCCTGGCGGGCGCCCTGCCCGATGGAGATCATGGCGATCACGGACGCGACGCCGATGATCACGCCGAGCATCGTCAGCAGCGAGCGCAGGGGGTTGCCCCTTATTGCCCGCACGGCTATTCGAAGGCTCGCCGAAAGGCTCATGATTTCACTCCTCCGGGAGCCGGAAGACGGGCCGGCTCTCCGACGCCCGCGGGCGCACGCTCATCGCTCGTGATCAGGCCGTCGCGGAAGTGAACCAGCCGGCGGGCGCGGGCGGCGATGTCGGCCTCGTGTGTCACGAGCACTATCGTCATCCCCTGCCGGGAGAGCCGCTCGAGGATCCCCATGATCTCGCTCGCGGTTGCCGTGTCCAGGTTTCCGGTCGGCTCGTCGGCGAGGATGATCGGCGCATCCATCACGAGCGCGCGGGCGATGGCCACGCGCTGCTGCTCTCCGCCTGAGAGCTGCGTGGGCAGGTGATCGGCACGCTCACGCAGCCCGACGGCCTCCAGCGCGGCGAGGGCCTTCTCGCGCCGGTCGGACGCGCCGGAGTAGATTAGCGGGAGCTCCACGTTCTCAATCGCGGGCGTGCGGGGCAGCAGGTTGTACGACTGGAAGACGAACCCGAGCCTCTGGTTGCGCAGGCGGGCCAGAGCCACATCGTCGAGGGTGGCCACATCGGCCCCATCCAGCAGGTAGGCGCCGGAGGTCGGGCGATCCAGGCAGCCCAGTATGTTCATGCACGTGGACTTGCCCGAGCCGCTGGGCCCCATGATCGCCACGAACTCGCCCTGCTCGATGGCAAGGGAGACACCGCCCAGCGCACGGACCTCGACACCGTCCATCCGGTAGACCTTCTCGACCTCTCGCATCTGAATCAGAGCCACCAGAGCCCTCCTATCTCCCGCCCGGGGGACGTGAGGGCAGGAATGGGTTGACCTGCTGCTGTGCAGGCGTCTGGCTCGAGGTCCGGCTCGTCTGTCCGAGGTAGACCGTCTGGCCCTCCGCCAGGCCCTTCGTGATCTCAACCTGGCGCCCGTCGCTCACGCCCGTCTCGACCACGACCGGCAGCAGCCTGCCGCCCTCAACGAGGTTCACGACCTTCGCGTCCTTCCCGCGGACGGCCTCGGAGGGCACGAGCAGCACGTCCCGGAGCTCCATGATGATGAACTCCCCGTCGGCGGACATGCCGAGCCGCAGCAGACGGTCGGGGTTGGATACCGTCACGATCACGTTGAACTGGGTGACGTTCTGGGTAACCGTGGCCTGAGGCGCTATCCTGGTGACCTTCCCCTCGAAGGTCCGGTCTGGCAGCGCGTCCACGGAGATCCGCACCGGGATCCCGATGCGGACTTGGGCGACATCCGACTCGTCCACGGCGATCTCAGCCTGGATGACCCTAGTGTCGGCGAGAGCCATCAGCAGGGTGCCCCCGGCCGAGACGCCCCCGATCACGGTCTGGCCCACCTGGACGCCAAGCCGCGCCACGATCCCGTCTATGGGTGCCGACACGCGCATCTCGTTGAGCCGCTCGAGGGCCTGGGCCGCGTCGGCCTGCTTGCTGCGCACATCGGCCCTGGCGGCAGCGACCGTGGCCGCCAGCGCCTCCTCCTGCCGACGCGCGGCATGCCCGCTTGCGACGGCCGACTCCGCCTCCCTGACCTGGGCCTGGGCCACGGCGATATCCTGGGGCGAGCTGCCGGCCTGCAGCTCGCGGAGGCGCGCCTCGGCCGAGCGGGCCTGGGCCGCGGCCACGTCGTACTGGTTCTGGGCCTGGTCGATGCTCTGCCGGGCCACCAGCCCCTGGCCGTAGAGGTCGCGGGTCCGCTCCAGGTTGCGCCGGGCCAGGTCAACGGCGAGCTGTGCCTGTGTGAGCGTCGCCTGCGCCTGCTCCAATCCCTCGGGGCGCGCCCCTGCCAGCACGACTGCCAGGCGCGCCTTCGCCGTGCGAAGCGCATCCTCCGACTGCGCCACGCGCGCGACGTTCTGCGCTCGCGTCGCCTCCAACGTCGCCTCGGCCTGCGCGAGACGGGCCTGCGAGGCGGCAAGCTGCGCCCGCGCGACCTCGTAGCCCGCGAGGGCATCCGAGTCGTCGATGACCACCAGCATCTGCCCCCTGGTTACCCTGTCGCCCTCCTGGACCCTGACGTCGACGACGGTCCCGGTCGCGCGCGAGCGCACCTCGACCTGGGCGTAGGGCTGGAGCGTACCCGTTGCGCTGACGCTGGCCGTCAGAGTCCCCCGGGTCACGCGGGCCGTCCGCATCGCCTCCGTGGCGGGCTTCTCTGTGCTTCGCGAGCGCTGATACCAGGCACCGGCCACAATCACGGCAAGAATCAGCATCGCGACCACTACTCGCCTGCGCAGCATGATCGACACCTCCTCGGTCATCGTAGGAGGCGGGCGTGGGAATCGGATTGGAGGAAGATGGGGATTCTCTTAGAATCGTATCGACACAACGCTTCCAATCCATTTCCAACCTTCTAGGACTAGGGTGGGAGGCGACGATGCATATCCTTGTTGTCGAGGACGACCAGAGGCTCGGGCGCCTTCTCCAGCGCGTCTTGACCGAGGAGCGCCACGCCGCCGATCTGGCACACTCAGGCGAGCGTGGGCTGGACCTGGCGCTGAGCGCCGGGTACGACCTCGTCATCCTCGACCTGATGCTGCCCGATCTCGACGGTATCGAGGTATGCCGTCGCATGCGGGCCGAGGGCATAGGGACGCCGGTCCTGATGCTCACGGCCCGCGGCACCGTGGAGGATCGGGTCGCCGGGCTGAACGCGGGCGCGGATGACTACCTCGTCAAGCCCTTCGCCATGGCCGAGCTGCTCGCGCGGGTCGGCGCGCTGCTGCGACGCCGCGACCGCTCGGCCGACGCCCCAACTGTCCTGGAGGTGGGCGGGCTCACGCTCGACCTGCTGCGGCGCGAGGTCCGGCGGGGCGGCAGGGCGATCGAGCTGACCCCAAAGGAGTTCGCCCTCCTCGAGTACCTGATGCGCAACCCGGGCAGGGCGCTCTCCAGGACGCAGATCATAGATCACGTCTGGCGTTACGACCTGGACGCGGTCTCCAACGTCGTGGACATCTACATCCACTACCTTCGCGACAAGGTAGACCGGGGATTCGACCGCCCTCTGATCAAGACCGTGCGCGGCGTCGGCTACAGGATTGGGGAGTAGAGACGGAGATGCGAAGAGGTGGCGTTCCTGGAACCGCGCCAGAGCCCGGGGCGGCGTTCCTCGGAAGACTCCGCCGGGAGCTCACCGCTTGGTACACCGCGGTGCTGGTAGCTACGCTCGCCGCCTCCGGACTAGTGCTCTTCTTCGGGCTGCGCGACCAGTTGATGAGGCCTACCTCGGATCAGCTCGGCGGCGCCGCGGAGTTCACGGCCAGGATGTGGCAGCAGTCGCCCTCACAGGCCTGCGCGCGCCCGACTGCGGTCAGGGGCGGGCTCCCGCGGGGGACCCCGGGCCTCCCTCCACCCTCACGGCTGCCGGGACGGCCCCCGGTCTACATCGCCTGCATCGACTTGCAGGAGCGGGTCCTGGGCTCGATGAGCATCCCCGGAGGCGAGGGCGACCCTCTGCCCGAGGCATTCCTCAAGGAGTCACTGGCCGCGAAGGCCCTGGCAGGCGGCAGGGCCAGTGACGTTGTGGATGGCGGAGAGGAGGTCGGGCCCCTCTACCGTATCGCCGTCAGGGTCGCTGACCCGACCTCGGGTGTGGCGCTTGGCGTGGTGCAGGTGGGGCGATCGATAGCCCAGCAGGTGAGCGCGCTGAGGCTTCTGCGGGACCTGCTCCTCGCCCTCGGCGCCCTGGCCGTTCTGATCGCCACCGCCGGCGGGCTGTTCCTTGCCAACAGGGCACTCGCCCCGGCGCAGCTCGCGCTCGGCCGGCAGCAGGCGTTCATCGCCGACGCATCCCATGAGCTCCGTACCCCACTCACGCTCATCAGGGCGAACGCCGAGGTGCTGCTGCGGCAGCGGGAGCGGCTCGACCCCTCCGACGCCGAGCTGGTCGAGGATGTCGTGTCGGAGACCAGGCACATGGAGCGCCTGACCGACAACCTGCTGACGCTCGCCCGCCTGGACGCCGGGGAGATGCGCCTCGAACGCGCTGTGCTCGACCTCTCCGAGGTCGCGGCGGCCGTGGCGCGCCGCCTCGCGCCCCTGGCGCGGGAGAAGAGCGTCGACCTGGGAGGGGACTACGGCGAGGGAGTTCGCCTCGTCGGCGACCGGGAAGCCCTCGAGCAGGCGGCACGCATCCTGCTGGAGAACGCCATCAAGTACACGCCCTCAGGAGGAACGGTAGGCCTCCGTACGTCCGTGGACGGCGACCAAGTCAGCCTGGTCGTCGAGGACACGGGCATCGGGATCTCACCTGAGCACCTACCTCACCTGGGCGGGCGGTTCTACCGCGTGGACCCTGCTCGCTCACGGGAGGCCGGCGGCGCGGGTCTCGGGCTCGCGATCGCCTCGGGCATCGCCGCCGCCCACGGCGGCATGATGCAGATCAGCAGCAGGCCGGGAGCGGGCACGCGGGTAACGATCCGCCTGCCCGTCGGCGGCGCGTAGCGGCAAGAGGGTTGGCAGAGATCGCATAGAATTGGTATTCCTTGGCATCAACCCGGCGCCCGCCGCATCGGCATCCGAGACCCTGATCGCCGCCGCGCGGCGGGACCGAGCAATGATGGAGGTGAGCTAGGATGGCCCGCAGGCACTGTGCTGTGGCGCTTGGACTTGCCGTGATCCTGCTGCTGGGTGGAAACGTCGCGACCTCCGCGCCCGCCGGGCAGGAGATCGTCATAGGGAACGAGGCCGACGTCACGGTGTTCGACCCCCTCCGCATCCAGGAGGCACCGACGAGCTTCGTGGCCGACATGATCTACGACCCGCTGGTGCGCCGGACCCTGGACGGGAAGATAGGACCGGCGCTGGCCGAGAGGTGGAAGACGTCGCCGGATCGCCGCACCTGGACCTTCAGCCTCCGAAAGGGAGTGAAGTTCCACGACGGCTCGGACTTCGACGCCTCGGTGGTCGAGTGGCACCTGAAGCGGGTCCTGGATCCCAAGGAGGGCAGCGGCTTCCGGCGCCAGTTCATGGTCATCGAGAAGATCACGATCGTCGACTCGCATACCATCGCGCTGACGCTCACCGAGCCCAACGTCGCGTTCCTCGAGTTCGTGCTGCTGACCAACGCCGGCTACATCCCGAGCAGGCGCGCCTACGAGACGCTGGGGGCGGAGTTCCCCTTCAAGCCCATCGGCACGGGGCCGTACCGCTGGAGCCAGTGGATCCAGGGGCAGCGGGTCGTCCTGGAGCGCAACCCCAACTACTGGGGAGCGGCGCCCAAGACCGACCGGATAGTCATACGGCCGGTCCTGGACGTCAACACCGGCGTGATCGAGCTGGAGACCGGCGGGCTGCACTTCATCTTGCGCGCGAGCCGCGAGGACCTCGAGCGGCTCTCCAAGGACAGCAGGTTCAAGGTCCACCGCGTCCCGACCTATCGGATCAGGTTCATCTCGCTGAACCCGATGCGCCCGCCCTTCGACGACATCAAGGTAAGGCAGGCGATCAACCACGCCCTCAACGTCCCCCAGATAGTCAACGCGCTGGCAGGGGGAATGGCGATCCCTGTGGACACGACGCTGCCGGTGGAGAGCAAGCTCCATCCCAAGCAGGGGTCCTACGCGGTGTACGCGCACAACGTCGAGCGGGCGCGCTCCCTCCTGACCGAAGCGGGGTGGAGGCCGGGGGCGGGCGGCATCCGGCAGAAGGGCGACCGGACGCTGCAGTTCGTGCTCCACTCGCCCAACGGCCGCTACTTCGCCGACAAGGAGATCTCGGAGGTCATCTGCAACCGGGTGCGGGCGGTCGGGATGGAGTGCCGCGTGAAGGTCATGGAGTGGGCGGCGTTCCTGGCCGAGGTGCGCGCGGGCAAGTTCGACGCCGCGTTCCTCGGGTGGAACCAGTCCAGCGGCGAACCGTCGCTCTTCCTGGATCCCATGGCGGCTACAGGCGGACGGGCAAACTACACCTCGCTCACCGACCCGGCGCTGGACCAGATACTCAGGGAGGGGCTGATCGCCTTCTCCGAGGGCCGGCGCATGCTGCTCTACAACAGGGCCGTCGACATCATCAACAAGCACGCCTGGTACGTGCCGATCAGCAACGAGTTCAAGGTGGCCGTGACGACCTCGCGCCTGGAGGGCTATGTCCACAGCCCGGCGCGCAACGACTTCACGACCATGTACCTGAAGTAGCCCGGGTAGAAGCAGGCGACTGACGGCATGTGGCGGTACGTCGCCCGCAAGCTGCTGGCCGCGATCCCTGTCCTGCTGGGCGCGGCCCTGCTTGCTTTCATGATCCTACACCTGAGCCCCGGCGACCCGGCCAGGCTGATCGCGGGCGAGAACGCCTTCGAGGAGGACGTCGAGAACATACGCCGGAAGCTCGGCCTCGACCAGCCCTTCGCGGTGCAGTACCTGCGGTTCGTGGCGAGCAGCGCCAAGGGGGAGTTCGGGCGCTCGATAAGGACGGGCCGGCTCGTCCGGGACGACGTGGGTGCGCGCTTCCCGAACACGATCGAGCTCGCCGTCGCCAGCCTGATACTGGCTGTGATACTCGGCGTGGCCGCGGGCATAGTCGCGGCCGTACGCCCGAACACGGCCTACGACTACGGCGCCACCTTCGCGGCGCTCGCGGGCATCTCCACGCCGACGTTTTGGCTCGGGCTTCTGCTGATGCTGCTCTTCTCCTACCACCTGGGCTGGCTGCCCGCTTCCGGGAGGGCCGGGCCTCCGTGGACGATCGACGGCCTCCGCTCGATCCTCATGCCGGCGATAGCGCTGGGCACGCCGTCGGCGGCCATAATAGCGCGCCTGACCCGCAGCAGCCTGCTCGACGTCCTGAGGCAGGACTACGTGCGCACCGCGCGCGCGAAGGGGCTCATCGAGCGGATAGTGATCGGCCACCACGCCCTTCGCAACGCCCTGATCCCGGTCGTCACGGTCGTCGGGCTGCGCCTCGGGGCGCTGCTGGGGGGCGCCGTGATAACCGAGCAGGTCTTCTCGTGGCCGGGGATCGGAACGCTCATCGTCACGGCCATCTCGTCCCGTGACTACCCGATGGTGCAGGGCACGATGATGATCGTCGCACTCGTCTTCGTCCTGGTGAACCTGGGCGTCGATCTCCTCTACGCGCTGGTTGATCCTCGGATCAAGTATGAGTAACGCCGCGCGCCCCGTCCCCCTGGCGATGCTGGCCGGCTCGACACGGCCGGGAGGCTCGGCGTTCCTGCGCCGACTGTTTCGCCGGCGTATCGTGATCATCGGGGTCGTCCTGGTGGCCGCGTTCTTCGCGATCAGCATCAGCGCCCCGCTGCTGGCACCGCAGGGTTACGACGAGCAGGACCTCGAGCGGCGCCTGAAGCCGCCCTCGCCGGGCTTCCTGCTCGGGACCGACATGCTCGGCCGCGACGTGCTGGCGCGCATAATCTGGGGCGCGCGCGTCTCGCTGATGGTGGGCTTCCTGGCGATGTTCCTTGGGCTGGTGTTCGGCTCGGTACTTGGGCTGCTCTCGGGCATGTACGCGGGAGGCACAGACAGAGCCATCATGGGGTTCATGGACATCCTGCTGGCGTTCCCAGGGATCCTGCTGGCGCTGGCGGTGGTCGCCGCGCTCGGCCCGGGCCTCTACCAGGTGATGATAGCTGTGGGCATCAACCAGATCCCGGCGTTCGCCCGCCTGGTTCGCGGCTCGGTACTCTCGGTGCGCAAGAACGAGTACATCGAGGCGGCGCGCGCGGTGGGGGCGTCCGACCTGCGACTGATGGTACGGCACATCACGCCCAACGTGCTCGCGCCCGTGATAGTCCTCGCGTCACTTGATGTCGGCACGGCGATCCTGGCCTCCGCCGGCCTCTCGTTCCTCGGGCTCGGAGCCCAGCCGCCGACACCCGACTGGGGCGGCATGATCAACCAGGGCCGGGCGTTCCTGAGGACCGCCTGGTGGGTAGGCGTCTTCCCCGGGCTCGCGATAATGCTGACCGTCCTCGGGTTCAACCTCATCGGCGACGGCCTGCGCGACGCCCTGGACCCACGCCTCCGGCAGGCCTGAAGCCACGCCGGGTGAGGCCGGCAGGAGGTAGCATCATGGGCATTCCGCGTACCACCATGATCCTGGTGCTGATCGGCATCTTGGTCTTCACCGGCAGCGGCACCTCCGCGCCCGCCCGCCAGGAGATCGTGATAGCCGGTGAGGCCGATGTCGTCCAGTTCGATCCCCTGCGGATCCAGGAGCTCCCGACGAGCTTCGTCGCGGGCATGGTCATGGAGCGGCTGGTCATGCGGACGGTGGACGGGAAGATCGTGGGGCAGCTGGCCGAGCGGTGGAAGCTCTCGGTGGATCGGCGTACGTGGACGTTCTCGCTGCGGCAGGGCGTGAGGTTCCACGACGGGTCGGAGTTCGATGCGTCCGTGGTGGAGTGGCACCTGCGCAGGGTGATGGACCCCCGAGAGGGCAGCGTCTTTCGCGCCCAGTTCTCAGACATCGAGCGCATCCAGGTGGTAGACAAGCACACGATCGCGATCACCCTCAAGCAGGCCAACGTGGCGTTCCTCGACCTCGTACTCCTGACCAACGGCGGGCTCATCCCCAGCAGGGCGGCGTACGACTCGCTGGGAAAGGAGTTCGCCTTCAAGCCGGTAGGAACCGGCCCCTTCAGGTTCGCCCAGTGGGTGCAGGGCCAGAGGGTGGTCCTGGGCCGCAATCCGGATTGGTGGGGAGGGCAGGTCAAGCCCGACCAACTGGTGATACGCCCGATCACGGAGGTCAACACAGGGATCATAGAGCTGGAGACCGGCGGGGTGCACTTCATCACGCGGGCGAATCGGGAGGATCTGGAGCGGCTGTCGAAGGATCGCCGGTTCGTTGTCCACAGGATCCCGAGCTACCGCATAAGGTACATCACGCTGAACACCGCCCAGCCGCCGCTGAACGACCTGAGGGTTCGCCAAGCCGTAAGCCACGCGATCAACACCCCGCAGATCATCAAGGCCCTGGCGGACGGGATGGCCGTTCCGATGGACACGATCCTGCCGGCGGGAAGCGCCTTCAACCCGCCGCCGGGGACGTACACCGCCTACCCGTTCAACAGGACCAAGGCGCGCGCGCTTCTGACGGAGGCAGGCTGGCAGCCGGGGCCGGGCGGGATCGCGCGCAAGGACGGCCAGCCGCTCCGCCTGGTCCTGCACACGCCCAACGGCCGGTACTTCATGGACAAGGAGATCTGCGAGGCCGCCTGCAACCAACTGCGCGCCGCCGGATTCGACTGCCAGGTGAGCGTGATGGAGTGGGCCGCCTTCCTCAGCGACGTGCGCGGGGGCAGGTTCCAGGCGGCTTTCAACGGGTGGAACCAATCAACCGACGAGCCCTCGCTCTTCATGGACGCCCTGGTGAAGACCGGAGGGCGGGCCAACTACAGCAAGGCGAGCGACCCCGCCCTCGACCAGCTCCTCACCGAGGCGCTGATCGCCTTCTCTGAGGGTCGCCGCAAGCTCCTCTACAACCGGGCCGTAGACATGGTAAACAAGCTCGCAACGATAGTCCCGATCAACACGGAGTACAAGGTGGCCATCACCAGCGGCCGGCTCGAGGGCTACACGCACGGCGCTCCGCAGACAGGGGTTGAGTTCGTCAACGCATTCTTGAAGTAGGCGTGGGATGATGAAGAGAGATCCCGGCCCGATCAGATCGCCGCAATGGCCCGTTACGGCATCAAGCCGGACCGCAGGATGGGCGTTTCGGTCCCCGATATGCGCAGGGTCGCGAATCAGGTGGGCAGGGATCACCGGCTGGCGCTCGCGCTCTGGAAGACCGGCATCCCCGATGCCAGGATAGTCGCCTCGATGGTTGCCGAGCCGGAGAAGCTGACGGAGAGGCAGATGGAGGAGTGGGTCCGGGGGTTCGACTCGTGGGACGTCTGCGACCAGGTGTGCAGCAACCTCTTCGATCGCACTCCTCTCGCCTGGAAGAAGGTGTTCGAGTGGTCCGGGCGGGAGGGGGAGTTCACCAGGAGGGCCGCCTTCGCGCTGATCGCCTGCCTGGCCAGCCACGACAGGGAGGCCGGGGGCGATAGGTTCATCGAGTTGCTGCCCATGATTGAGCGGGCCGCTGTCCGCGCCGCGCGCACCATCCGGAAGGTGGAGTCGAGGACCGCCAGATGGATCGCCTCCGACGCCCTGCGGTAACTGACCGGGGAGGCGGTCCAGAGCCGGCTGTGAGAGGGCGATGCGCGTAGCCGAAATCGCCTTAATCGCGCTCGCCCTCTCGATCGACGCCTTTGCGGTGTCGGTGGCCGCCGCGGCCGCCGGCCGCATAGGCGGACGGAGGGCGGCGTTTAGGCTCTCATTCCACTTCGGGCTCTTCCAATTCCTGATGCCGATCCTGGGATGGGCGGCCGGGACGACCCTTGAGCCGGCCGTCAGGTCGTTCGATCACTGGGTGGCGTTCGGGCTCCTGGCGGCGGTCGGGATCAGGATGATGAGGTCCGATCCGGGGGGGAGTGGCCCTGCCCAGGGCCGCGACCCCAGTCGCGGAGCCACCCTGGTGGCGCTCTCGACCGCGGTCAGCATAGATGCGCTGGCAGTCGGTTTGACCCTCGCGATGCTGCGCATCAGCGTCTGGGGGCCGAGCGTGGTCATCGGCGTGGTGACCGCCGCGGCGGCCCTGGTAGGGATACACCTTGGGAACAGGCTGCGGGTCAGGATAGGGAGGGTGGCGGAAGTGGTCGGCGGCGCCATCCTGATCCTGATCGGTGTGAACATCGTCGCGTCCCATCTATCGGCGCGCTGATCTTCACGCGGAGGCAATCCAGAGCACGGGTGCGGGCTCCCCCCTCCCCTTCATGTCTTGACCGCGCCCCCCATGGGAAGGAACCTTACAGGCACGGCCGTACGCCCTGCCGGACCGGCGCTGGCTGCTCCGGTCCGGGGGGCTCACTCCGTCGAGGCGGGTACCTCATGCTGACGGTCGTCGAGCAGGTCATGACCACCGAGTTCGCATCGATCGCGCCGGACCAGACAGTGGCCGACGCGATCTCGCTGGTGATGGAGACCGGCGCCGACATCCTCCCCGTGGTGGACGGGGAGCGGCTGGCCGGGGTCGTCGCCGTGCGGGATCTGCTGAAAGTGCCACCCTACCGGCCGATCGCGGAGGTGATGAAGCGCGATGCGCCGGCGATAGCCGCCGACATGCTCCTCACGAGCGCCTGCAACCTCATGGAGGCGCAGCAGTGCGCCCAGCTCCCGGTGGTCCGCGAAGACAGGATCGTGGGGCTGGTGTCCAGCGAGGACGTGCTGCGCGCCATGGGGAGGCCCGTCGATCCCCTGACCGATCTCCCGTGGGGATCGTCGCTTCGGGAGCGGGCGGTAGAGCAGCTCAAGGCAGGGCAGGAGATCGCGGTCATCTTCCTGGACCTCGATGGGTTCGGGGCGGTCAACAAGCAGTTCGGCCACATCGTGGGAGATCGGTGCATCAGCGCGATCGCCCAGGCGCTGGGGGAGCTCGTGGATCCGGCGCGCGATCTGCTCTGCCGCTACGGGGGAGACGAGTTCGCCGTCCTCACGACTCGGCCGCGAGACGACGCGGAGGCGCTGGGCCGCCGGGCCCAGGAAGCGATCGCCGCGGTGAGGCCGCCGGGGGCTCCTCCGGCCATCTCACTGTCGGCCTCGCTGGGGATCGCGGGAGGCAAGCGAACCGCCGAGCGTCATGACATCCACTTCGTGGCGACCGTTGACAGCCTGATTACCGCCGCGAGCCAGGAGTCGACGAGGGCGAAGGTGGAGCGCGCCGGAAGGCTTCCCGCCGCAGCCGGTGTGGAGAAGAGAGACCTGTGCCAGGAGCATCCGCGGCTGCGTCTACGCCACGTAGGGGTCTCGACCGACAACGGGGACGCGACGGCGACCGTTGAGCTCAGCCTGGGGCAGAGGAGGTTCGTCGGCCAGGCCAGCGGCCCTCACATGGGGCTACCCCCGCTGCGCCTCCTGGCGGAGTCCACCGTACGGGCCGTGAACCAGGCGATGCTTGACGGCTGGCGTGTCGTGCTCGACGACATCCGAGTCCACCACGCTCCGCCGAACTCGCTCCTGACCGTCACAATCCTGCTGGGGAAGCCCACCGGCCGCATAGAGCGCCACGCGGGCTGCGCGGTCACTGGCGGCGACCTAGGGCAGGCGGTGGCCAAGGCCACGCTGCACGCCCTCAACAGGCGGCTGGCCCTGCTGCTGGGGGGCGCGGAGCAGGACGAGACCTAGCGCCTGCTGGGGCACCGAACCCGTCCCGTATGACCTGCCCGCTTGACCTGTGCCGCCCGTATTCTTATAGTTGTCTAGAAGTATGCCGCCGCTGACTAGGCCACCGATGAGTGACGCGCTCTCTCCGGTTCCCGCCTACCTGCGCATCGAGCAGGAGATCAGGGCGCTCATCGACTCGGGGATCTACCGCCCCGGAGACCGGATACCCACCGAAGACGAGCTCTGCAGGAAGTACGGCGTCGCCAAGATGACCGTCCGGCAGGGACTCAGCAGGCTGGTGACCAGCGGCCTGCTGCTCAGGCGCAGGGGAGTCGGCACATTCGTCGCCGCCCCCAAGATCGAACGCGTGGGCAACCTCCTGCTTGGCTTCGAGGAGGACGCCCGTGCTCACGGTGTCCAGCCCTCCACAGAGGTCATGGCCAAGACCTGGGTAGCCGCCTCACCTGAGGACGCCGCGGCCCTGGGCCTGATCGCCGGGGGCCAGGTGCTGCGGGTCGACCGCCTACGCATGGCGGATGGCGAGCCGATAGCGCTGAACACGATCATCCTCCCCCCGGTGATGGGCCGCCTGCTTGAGCAGTTCGACTTCGGGCGCTCTCTCTACGCCCTGGCGGCAGAGGTCCTGGGACATCCCGTGGGCCACGCGGACCAGCGCGTCGAGGCGGTGCAGGCAGACAGGAGCCAGGCAATCCTGCTCGGGATTGTCGAGGGGAGCCCACTGCTGAGGGTCCAGCGGATCACCTACCTGAGCGACGGCAGGCTGCTTGGCCTGACACGAAGCCACTACCGTGGAGACCGATACTTCATAGCGCTCAGGGTTGAGCGCTGAGAGGAGGAGCATATGTACCGAGTCGTGATGCTGTTGATTGCGGCGGTGCTTGCAATGATGCCGGCAGTGCCGACCGACGCGCAGCCCCGCGTCCCGCCCGAGGTGGATGCGTGGCTCAAGCAGGCGAAGCTGGGCCAGTATGCGCCGGCCAAGGAGGACTGGAGGGCGGTCTATCAGGCCGCCCGGCGCGAAGGCAAGGTAACGGTCTACACGAGTTCGTCCCGCGTGCCTCCGATGAAGAAGGAGTTCGAGGCCGCCTTCCCGGGTGTCGAGCTCGAGGCGTTCCAGTTGGGGACCGCGGGATCGATCGACCGGCTTGAGCGCGAGCAGCGCTCCGGTATCTACAACGCCGACGTAATACATGCGTCCGGCTATCCGGCGCAGTACCACAGGCTATTCAGGCGCCATATGATCGTCGCCTTCGTTCCCCCGGAGCTCGTGAACGTGGTTCCACGGGAGTTCCGCGAGCCGCTTGTGGCCCAGAGGTTGGAGGCACGCGGGATCTTCTACAACACCAAGGCGTCGCCCGACTCGCCGATCAAGTCGTGGTGGGATCTGACCCGTCCCGAGTGGCGCGGGCGCCTCTCGATGGTCGACCCGATGGTGGACGCCTCATCGCTGGACTTCATAACCCAGCTGGTCGGCAGCGCGCTGCCGCTCGCGAGGGACTACGAGCGTGTCTTCGGGCAGCGGATCCGGCTTACGACCCCAAATGCCGGCTACGAGCTGCTGAAGGGGATCCTGGCCAACCGCGTACGCTTCTTCCGGCGCCACGGAGACGCGCTCCCGGTGGTCGGCGATCCCAACTCCACGGAACCCCGCATCGGCATCTCCATGGTCTTCTCGCAGCTCCGCGACGTGAAGGACCCGGAGCGCGGCAACCTGCAGGCCTGGGCGGTGACCCAGCTCACCCCCTACGCCGGGATGTCCTATCCGAGCTTGATGAACATCGCGGTCCGGGCACCGCACCCGAACGCGGCCAAGCTTCTCATCAGGTACTTCTTCGGCGACGAGAAGGGCGGCCAGGGCATGGCGCCGTTCATCGTGCCCGGCAACTGGCCCGCGCGGACCGACGTGCGGCCTCCGGATGATCCTCACTGGATTGCGTACGAGAAGATCAACTTCAAGATGATGGATCCAGAGGCGATCTGGAGGCTCCAGACCGAGGTGCAGGACTGGTGGATAGCGAACGTACGCTAGTCGTCGCCTCGGCGAGGGCCGCGCGGTGGGTTGGGCGGCGCCTGCTGACCCCCCAGGCCATCCTCGCGGCCCTCCTTCTGGTCATCCTTACCTATCTGGTCGTCACGCCGCTCTTCGCGGTCTTGACGACCTCGCTCACCTGGCAGCCCGGGGATACACGGCTGGCAGGCCCCGATATCGAAGTCGGCCGCTTCACCATCTACCACTGGCAGCGAGTGCTGAACAGCACGCTCACGCGCAACCTCATAGTGCTCCCCATGATGAGGACGCTCGCCGTGGCCCTGGGCGTGATGGTGATAGTCACCCTGGTGGGCGGCGCGCTCGCCTGGCTGGTGGTCCGCACGGACATCGCGTTCAAGGGCGCGATCTCCACGCTCTCCGTGCTGCCCTACGTCCTGCCCTCCTGGACGATCGCTCTGGCATGGCTCACGCTCTTTCGGAACCGAGGCGTAGGAGCACCAAGGGGGTTCCTTGAGTACGCGTTGGGCTGGCAGGCGCCGGAGTGGCTGGTCTATGGGGGTCTGCCCATCGTAATCGCGCTGGGCATCCACTACTTCCCGTTTGGCTTCCTGTTCTTCTCCGGGGCCCTGAAGAACCTGAACACGGAGCTCGAGGAGTCGGCGGATGTACTGGGGCTGAGTCGTTGGCAAACCCTGACCAGGATCACCTTCCCGATCATCATGCCGGCGATCTTCTCCGTCCTGCTGCTTGCCTTCGCGCGAACCATCGGGACTTTCGGGACGCCGGCGATCCTCGGCCTTCCGGTCCGCTACTACGTCGTGGCCACGCAGATCTACTCACTGAACCTGACGGGACGCGAGGGACAGGCCTACGTCGTGGCGCTCGCGCTGATGGCCGTGGCAGCGGTCGGCCTGTACATCAACTTCAGGGTTCTGGGCACCCGCAAGTCGTTCGATCTGGTCTCGGGGAAGGGAGGCCGATCCAGGATCGTCGCCCTGGGCCGCTGGCGCATAGCCGGGGGCGCGGCCGTGATGCTGTTCCTGGTCGCCGTGGCCCTCTTCCCGCTCTTGTTGCTGGTCTGGTCGAGCCTGATGGCAAACCAGGGCGACTACAGCCTGGGCAACCTCTCGCTAAGGCACTGGATAGGGCCGGGCACGCCGGGCATCAACGACGGCGAGCCGGGGGTGCTGCGAAACCCCCTGAACCTCACCGCGATATGGAACAGCGTGCGGCTCGGGCTGCTGGGCGGGATGATCTGCGGAGTCCTCGGCCTGATGATCGGCTACCTCGTCGCGAGGATGCGCGGCGGGCTCCTCGTCCGCCTCATAGAGCAGGTCTCCTTCGTGCCGATGCTGATCCCCTCGATCGCCTTTGGGGCCATCTACCTCTCGCTGTTCGCACGCGGGGGCGTCCTCGCGCCGGCTCTCTACGGCACGTTTGCACTCCTCCTGCTGGTCACCGTCGGCAAGCAGCTCCCGTATGCCGCCCGGGCCGGGGTCAGCGCGCAGCTGCAGGTGTCCAAGGAGCTGGAGGAAGCGGCCAGCGTCCTCAGCGTGCCGTGGCACCAGCGATTCGCGCGGATCCTGTTCCCGCTCACCCGGCCGGCATTCCTGGCAGGAGCGCTCATCGTCTTCATCACGACGATGCGGGAGCTCTCTCTGTACATCATGCTGGTGACGCCCCGGATCCGCCTGATGGCCACCCAGGCCTTCTGGTACACCGAGGTCGGTTTCCGGCAGCTCGCCGACGCCTTCACGGTCTTGTTGGTCATCGTAATCCTGACGGTGACCGGGCTAGTGAACCTACTGAACCGGTTGTCCGGCGGAAAGGCTAGGAGCGCACGATGAGGATAGAGGTTCGCAACCTTACCAAGCGCTGGGGGAGCGTCACCGCCGTCGACGACGTGACCCTCGAGATCGACTCCGGGGGCTTCACGACCCTCCTCGGCCCGTCGGGCTGCGGCAAGACGACCATGCTTCGCATGATCGCCGGGCTCGAGGAGGCCAACGAGGGCGAGATCCGGATGGACGACCGACCTGTCTACTCGTCCACGGAGTTGATCAATGTGCCGCCGGGCAAGCGGCGCCTGGGGCTCGTCTTCCAGTCGTACGCACTGTGGCCCCACATGACCGTGTTTCAGAACATAGCACTGGGCCTCGCTCAGAGGGGCGTGCGGGGAAGCGATCTGGCCCGCCGTGTCGGCGACTCGCTGGAGCGCGTCCGCCTGCGGGGCATGGAGGGACGATACCCGTCCGAGCTGTCGGGTGGGCAGCAGCAGCGCGTGGCCATAGCCCGGATGATTGCCGTTGAGCCGGCCGTGCTGTTACTCGACGAGCCTCTCTCGAACCTCGATGCGAAGCTCCGGCTTGAGATGCGGGCAGAGCTCAAGCGCCTGCACCACGACCTGGGTATGACCGTCGTCTACGTCACCCACGACCAGATCGAGGCGCTCACGCTCTCCACGAAGATCGCCGTCATGGACCACGGACGGGTGCTGCAATACGACGAGCCGGACGCCGTGTACCGCGCGCCGACAACGCGGTTCGTGGCTGAGTTCACGGCCAATCCGGTGATGAACTTCCTGGACGTGGAGGTGACAGAGCAGGGTATGGTGGCCGTGCCGGGCGCCTTCGCCCTTCCGGCGGACGGTCCTGTGCCGCGGCCGGGACGCTATCTGCTGGCCGTGCGGCCGGAGGACTGCCGGGTCTTTGAGGGTCCGAACCGGGGTACCGTGCCTTTCCGCGTCTACGCCGATCTCTCGGCGGGACCCGACCAGTTCCTGCAGGTGCGCTGGGGTGAGATCCAGTTGACCGTACGGACAGAGCGGCGCGTCCGGGTCTCTTCCGACCAGGAGCTTCACGTAGCGCTCGTAGACGAGCATCTCCACTTCTTCGACGCCGCCACGGGCGAGAGGGTAGCCCGGTGAGCGACGCCGCGCTGCGGGGCATCCGGCATTTCATGTTCGACCTCGACGGGTGCGTTTGGTTCGGAGGGATACCGGCAGAGGGAGCCGCGGCGCTGATCTCGGCGCTGCGGTCGGAGGGCCGGGGCGTCTTCTTCCTTACGAACGTGTCCGGCGCCACCGCACCCGCCCTGTCGGCCCGGCTCAGCAAGGCCGGGATCCAGGTGGAGGCGGAGGCCGTCATGGGACCACTGAGCGTCGTGCACCGGCATCCGATGCTGCGCGACCGGCCACCGGCGATGGTCCTGGGAACCGATGCCGTCCGCACGGTGCTCAAGGAGGCGGGAGTAGCCGTGGTCACCGACCCCGGGGCGGCGAGGGTGGTGGTAGTGGGGCGTGACCCGCACATGACCTACGGCGATCTGGCAACAGCCCTACGAGCCCTCGACGCGGGCGCGGAGCTCCTGGCCCTCAATCTCGACCGCAGGGTGCCCTCGGCTAATGGTGTGTACGTACCGGGCGCAGGTGCGATCGTCGCCGCTCTGACGGCCGCATCGGGGAGGGAGCCGGAGGTCGTCGGGAAGCCCTCGGCGTTCTTCTTCCAGGAGGCGATGCGTCACTTCGGGGTAGAGGCCTCACAGACAGCCATGGTGGGCGACTCGATCGACTCGGATGTAGCCGGAGGGATGCGGGCGGGCCTCCGCACGGTCCTGGTTGGGCCCGGAGTGGGAGCCCCGCTACCCGGGGTCCGACCCGACGTACACGCTGCCGATCTCGACGAGCTGCGCCGGATGCTGCTTCCCGGCTGACGGCATGTAGCAGTCCCGGTCCCCGCCCTAGATCAGCAAGCGCTCAGCACCGCGCCCTCGCTCGCCGAGCCGACCTGGGCCGCGTACCTGGCGAAGACGCCGTGGCTGTACTTGGCCGATGGCGGCTGCCAGGCCGCCCGGCGGCGTGCGATCTCCTCGCCGTCGACCTCCAGGTTGACCATACGGCCCTCGACATCGATCTCTATGGTATCCCCTGTGCGTACGAGCGCGATGGGGCCGCCGACGTGTGCCTCGGGCGCGACATGACCGATCATCAGGCCGCGCGTGCCCCCTGAGAAGCGGCCGTCGGTGACCAGCGCCACCTCGGGCCCCAGCCCCTCACCGACGATGGCAGCCGTCACTGCCAGCATCTCGGGCATCCCGGGCGCGCCCCGGGGCCCTTCGTTGCGGATCACCACGACGTCCCCGGGCCTGATCTGCTTGTCCAGGATGGCCCCTAGCGCGGCCTCCTCGCCGTCGAACACCCTGGCCGTTCCGCGCATGCGGGTGCGCTCCGTTCCCGCCACCTTGAGCACCGCGCCGTCCGGGGCGAGAGAGCCGTGCAGGATCACCAGACCCCCGTGCGGCTTCAGCGGTCGGCCGGGCGCACACACCACCCGCTGGCCCGGGGTCTCATGGGCCCCCTCCACCTCCTCGGCCAGTGTTCTGCCGGTGACGGTCCTCTGCTCCCCGTCGAGCAGCCCGGCCTCAAGCAGGCGCCTCACGACGAGGGGCGTTCCTCCCGCCTCGTAGAGCTCCCACGCGGTGTAGGTGCCCCAGGGGCGAAGATCGGCCATCACCGGCGTCCTCCGGCTCACCTCGTCGAAGTCGTCGAGCGATAGCGTCACACCGGCCTCGCGCGCCATCGCCAGGAGGTGAAGCACGGCGTTGGTGGAACCGCCGGTCGCGGAGACCGCCGCGACGGCATTCAGGAACGAGGCGCGCGTGAGGAAGTCACGCGGGGTCCGGTTGTCGCGCAGTGCCTCCTCGAGCACGCGCGCGGCCTGGCGTACGGCGGTGCGCTTCTCTGGAAGGATGGCCGGGATTCCGTTGTAGCCCATGGGAGACAGCCCCAGAACCTCCAGGACCATGGCCATCGTGTTCGCGGTGAACTGGCCGCCGCACGCCCCGGGCCCGGGGATCGCGCGGCGCTCTATCGCGGCGAACTGGGAGTCGTCGATCCTGCCCGCGGCGAGCTCCCCCACGGCCTCGTAGACCTCGACGATGGTCAGCTTCCTGTCCCCGAGCGTGCCGGGCGCGATCGAGCCGCCGTAGAGCACGAGCCCGGGCACGCCGCTGCGGATCACGCCCATCGCCCCGCCGGGGATCGTCTTGTCGCACCCGACGACGGCGACCATCGCATCGTAGAGATAGCCCTGGGCCACGATCTCCACGCTGTCGGCGATGACCTCGCGGCTTACGAGGCTCGCCCGCATCCCCTGCGTGCCCATCGCAATTCCGTCAGCGATGGCGGGGGCGCCGAACTCGAACGGCACCAACCCCGCCTCGCGCAGCCCTTCCTTCAGATCGGCGGCGAGGTCACGGAGGTGGATGTTGCAGGGCATGCCGTCGGTCCAGGTGTTGACCACCCCGACGAACGGCTTCTTGAACTCCTCGTCGCCGAGGCCCACGGCGCGCAGCATCGCCCGCGCACCTGCTCGGTGCGCCCCGGATTTCAACACATCGCTCCGCATCGCTCTTCCTCCTGACGTCAGCCGCGATCGACGGCCCGTGCTACAAGATCCGCCACCCTGTCACCAAACCCCGTGGTCGAGATCGCCGGGCCGCCTCCGGCGAGGTCGGCCGTGCGCGCCCCCCCGGCCAGGGCCCGGTCCACCGCGGCCTCTACCATAGAGGCCTCCTCGCCCAGGCCGAGGGCGAAGCGCAGCAGAAGCGCGGCGCTGAGGATGGCACCTATGGGATTGGCAATCCCCCGCCCCGCGATGTCGGGAGCGGTCCCGTGCACCGGCTCGTAGAGCGAAGGGCCGTCGGCGCCGAGGCTCGCGGACGGCAGCAGCCCGAGCGATCCTACGAGGCCCGCCGCCTGATCGCTGAGTATGTCGCCAAACATGTTCTCGGTCACGATGACATCGAACTCGGCAGGGCGCCGCACCAGCGCCATGGCCGCGTTGTCCACCAGCAGGTGGTCAAGCGCCACGTCGGGCCACTCCCCGGCGATCTCGCAGACCACCTCCCGCCACAACTGCGACGAGTGAAGGACGTTGGCCTTGTCCACCGACGTCACGCGGCGACGGCGTCTTGCGGCGGCCTCGAACGCCACGCGGGCGATGCGCGCAACCTCGTCCTCGTTGTAGGTCAGGGTGTCGACGGCCGTCCTGCGGCCGTCACGCAGGGTGCGGCCGCGCGGCTCTCCGAAGTAGAGCCCGCCGGTCAGCTCGCGGACTATCAGGAGGTCGGTGCCCCTCAGGAGGTCGGCCCGCAGCGGGGCCTCGCCTAGAAGGGCTTCGCACGCCCGCACGGGCCGGAGATTGGCGTAGAGGCCGAGCTCCCTGCGCAGTGCCAGCAGTCCTGCCTCCGGCCGCTGCTGGGGCGGCAGGCCGTCCCACTCGGGGCCGCCTATCGCTCCAAGCAGCACCGCGTCCGCGCCGCGGCAGGCGTCCAGGGTCTCGGGAGGCAGCGGCGCAAGCCCGGCCCCCAGCGCCTCGCCTCCAAAGCGTGCCGCCTGGAAGTCGAAGGAGTGGCCGAAGCGGCGGGCGACCGTCTGGAGGACCTTCACCGCCTCGCCGGTGACCTCCGGCCCTATCCCGTCTCCGGGCAAGACGACGATTCGCGCACGCATCGAGGGCCTACCGTGCGGTCTGGAGCGCGCGCGTCATCAGCGCGTACTCCAGGCCGTCCGCGAGCGCCTGGGCGCTCGCCAGCACCACGTTCTCCGAGACCCCGACGGTCCCCCACGTACTGTGGCCGTCGGTGGAGGTGATCAGGACGCGGACACGCGCGGCCGCCGCCTCCTCCGCGTTCAGCACGCGGACCTTGTAGTCCGCGAGCCGGACCTGGGCCAGCTCGGGGTGGAACCTCTCCAGCGCGGTCCTGAGCGCGCGGTCCAGCGCGTGTACAGGCCCGTTCCCCTCCCCCGAGGCTCCGGCTTCCTGCCCGTGAACGGAGATTCGCACGATCGCCCTCGCGGTGCCCTCCTCCTCGACCTGATCGACGGCCACGTGGAACGCCTTGATCTCGAAGCCGGGCTCGTAGCCCATCACGCTCCGACGCAGCAGCAGCTCGAAGGAGGCCTCCGCGCCCTCGAACTGGTAGCCCTCGTGCTCGAGCTGCTTGAGGCGTTCGAGCACAGAGCGCACCTCGGGGCGCGACCGATCCAGCTCCAGGCCCATCTCGGCGGCCTTGTGCAGGAGCGTAGCCCGGCCCGAGAGGTCGCTGACGACCACCCTGCGGCCGTTGCCCACCACCTCCGGCGGGACGTGCTCGTACATGGCAGGGTCGGTCATGACCGCGCTCACGTGAACCCCGCCCTTGTGGGTGTAGGCGTTCCGCCCAACGTAGGGTTGGTAGTCGTTTGGCGCCAGGTTGGCCATCTCCGCGGCGAGCCGGCTCAGCTCCGTCAGGTGGGCCAGGGCCCCGGGGTGCAGCGCCTCGAGCCCCATCTTCACGCGAAGCGCCGGGACTACCGAGCAGAGGTTGGCGTTGCCGCACCGCTCCCCGTACCCGTTGATGGTGCCCTGGACATGGGTGGCTCCGGCTGCGACCGCGGCGAGCGTGTTGGCCACCGCCAGCTCACCGTCGTTATGGGCGTGTATGCCCACCTGCCCCCCGACCTCACGCATCACGAGCGCCACGCCCTCGCCCACCTGGCCGGGAAGGCTCCCTCCGTTCGTGTCGCAGAGGACCAGGCAGCCGGCGCCGGCCGCCCTGGCGGCGCGCAGCGTGGCCAGGGCGTAGTCGCGGTCGGCCCGCAGCCCGTCGAAGAAGTGCTCGGCATCGTAGACCACCTCGCGGCCGGCCGCCCGCAGGTGGGCGACCGAGTCGGAGATCATGGCCAGGTTCTCATCGAGCGTCGTGCGCAGACCGGAGCGAACGTGCAGGTCCCACGACTTGCCGAAGAGGGTGACCGTCGGAGCGCCGGACGCCGCGAGGAGGCGAAGGCCTTCGTCTTCGCCCGCGGCCGCGCCCGGACGGCGAGTGCTGCCGAAGGCCGCGATCCGCGCGTGGTCCCACCTGAGCGCGCGGGCTCTCTCGAAGAAGGCCAGGTCCTTGGGGTTGCTGCCCGGCCAGCCGCCCTCGATGTAGTCGACGCCGAGGGAGTCGAGCCGGCGGGCGATCTGGAGCTTGTCCTCCGCGGAGAAGGAGACGCCGGCCGCCTGGGCGCCGTCGCGCAGCGTTGTGTCGTAGATGGCGATCCGCTTCACCGACGTCCTGCTCAACATCGCCTCAGGACCGCGCGCGGCGGCCCGCGACCTTTCGGCGGGCGTACTCGATGATGCCGCCGGCCTCGACCAGGCGGCGCATGAACTCGGGCAGGGGCGCCGCCTGGTGAGCGGTGCCCCGGGTCTCGTTGGAGATCGTTCCGGCCACCTGGTCCACCGCCACGATGTCCCCGCTCTCCGTGACCCCGTGCAGGTCCTGGCACTCGAGCAGCGGCAGCCCGATGTTGAAGGCGTTGCGGTAGAAGATGCGGGCGTAGGAGCGCGCCACCACGCAGGCGATGCCCGCCGCCTTGAGAGCGACGGGAGCGTGCTCGCGGGAGGAGCCCTGACCGAAGTTCTCTCCGGCCACGAGGATATCGCCGGGCCGGATCCGTCGCGCGAGCGCCGGGTCCATGTCCTCGAAGCAGTGCTCAGCCAGCTCCGTGGGGTCGGTGGTCACGAGGTAACGGGCCGGGATGATGGCATCGGTGTCAACGTGGTCCCCGACCTTCCAGGCGGTACCGCGGAATCGCACTGCCGAGCCCTCCCTGGCATCTGGATCGCTCATCATCGCACCTCATCCGGGTGTGCCAGCCGCCCCATCACGGCCGTGGCGGCGGCCACCGCCGGTCCCGACAGGTACACCCTGCTGTCGCGGTGGCCCAGCCTGCCGACGAAGTTCCTGGCGGAGGTCGAGACGCAGACCTCTCCGGCGGCCAGGACCCCCATGTGCCCCCCGAGGCAAGGTCCGCAGGTAGGGGTGCTGACCGACGCGCCGGCATCAAGGAACGTCTCTATCAGACCCTCCTGCATCGCCTGACGATAGATACGCGGGGTCGCCGGAATGACCATCAGGCGGGTGCGCGGGTGCACCCTACGCCCCTGCAGCAGATGCGCGGCGACCCGGAGGTCGTCGATGCGCCCGTTCGTGCAGGCGCCGATGAAGCACTGGTCCACGGCCACCCCGGCCGCCTCGCGCACGGGCACCACGTTGCCGGGAGACGAAGGCGCCGCCACCACGGGCTCGATCCGGCCGGCGTCGTACTCGCGGACGGCCGCGTACTCCGCGTCGGGGTCGGGAAAGACCGGCGTGAAGGACCGCCGGGCCCTCGGCTCGACCCAATCGAGGACCACCTCGTCCGGCTCCATGATCCCGTTCTTGGCGCCCGCCTCAATGACCATGTTGGTTATCGTGAACCTCTCGTCCATGCTCAGGTGCCGCAGGGCCTCGCCGGCAAACTCCATGGAACGGTAGCGCGCCCCGTCCACGCCGATCTCGCCGATCACGTGCAGCACCAGGTCCTTGCCGCTCACCCATGGGGCCGGGCTCCCCTTGAAAACGAAGCGAATGGTCTCGGGGACACGGAGCCAGAGCTCCCCGGTGGCCATTACTGCGGCCAGATCGGAGGAGCCAACGCCGGTGGAGAACGCCCCCAGCGCGCCGTGGGTACACGTGTGGGAGTCGGCGCCGATGAAGACCTCCCCGGGCAGGACCAGCCCTTCCTCCGCGAGCAGCACGTGGCCGATCCCAGCGCGTCCCACCTCGTAGTAGTGAGGCAGATCGTGCGTCCACGCGAACTCGCGCATCACGCGGCACTGCTCCGCCGACGCGATGTCCTTGTTCGGGGCGTAGTGGTCGGGCACCATCGCTACGCGGTGGCGGTCGAAGACGGCGGGAACGCCGATCTTCTCGAACTCCCGGATGGCAAGAGGCGCCGTGACGTCGTTGGCAAAGCAGAAGTCCACCCCGGCCTCTATCAGATCGCCCGGTCGCAGGCGGCCCCCGCCGGAGCGGGAGGAGAGTATCTTCTCTGTCAGGGTCATGCCCACGCGGCATCGCCTCCTTGGGCCGCCTCCCGGGCGGCCACAAGCCTGTTGACGGCGTCCAGGTAGGCCCGCACGCTGGCCTCAAGGACGTCGGTGCTGCTGGCCTTGCCCGCGGTCACCGCCGCGTCCGCGCGAACACGCACGGTGACCTCGCCGAGCGCGTCGGTCCCCCCGGTCACCGCGCGTATGGCGTAGTCCAGGAGCTGTGCCCTGATCCCCGTCAGCCTGTTCACCGCGGCACACAGCGCATCCACCGGGCCGTCACCCGTGGCGGCCTCGGTCGAGACGACGCCCTCGGACTCCAAGGCGACCGTGGCCGCCGGGGGAAGGCCGGTGCCGGTTGAGACCTGGAATGCCCTGAGCTGGAACCGAGCCGGCACCGCGCGGACCTCCTCGTCCACCAGCGCCAGGATGTCCGCCACCGTGACCTGCTTCTTGCGGTCGGCCAGCTCCTTGAAGCGGGCGAAGGTGCGCGCCAGCGCGGGGGCGTCCAACCGCACGCCCTGGTCCTCGAGTGCCTTACGGAACGCGTGGCGGCCGGAGTGCTTACCCAGAACGAGATGGTTCGTAGGAAGGCCGATGTCCTCGGGCCGCATGATCTCGTAGGTGGCGCGGTTCACCAGCACCCCGTGCTGGTGGATGCCGGCCTCGTGTGAGAAGGCGTTCTCACCCACCACCGATTTGTTCGGCTGAACCGGAACGCCGGTGATGGCGGTCAGCAGCCGGCTGGTGCGGTAGAGGTGCGTGGTGCTGACCCCCGTGCGCACGCCGAAGGCATCCCCCCGTGTGCGGAGGGCCATGACGATCTCCTCGAGGGCGGCGTTGCCGGCCCGTTCGCCTATCCCGTTCATGGTGCACTCAACCTGCCGTGCGCCGGCGGCGATCGCCGCCAGCGAGTTGGCTACCGCCAGCCCAAGGTCGTTGTGGCAGTGGACGCTCCAAGTTACGCGGTCGCTGTCGGGGATGCGCTCCCTGAGCGTTCGGATGAGCGCGGCGTACTCCGGCGGCGTGGTGTAGCCCACGGTGTCCGGCACGTTGACCACGGTGGCGCCGGCCCGGATGGCCGCGTCGAAGATCCTGCAGAGGAACTCCACCTCTGAGCGGCTGGCGTCCTCGGCCGAGAACTCCACGTCGTCCACCGACCGCCTGGCCCGGCGCACCGCCGCCTCCGCCGCGGCCACGACCTCGTCGGGGCGCATCCTCAGCTTGTGCTCCATGTGGATGGGCGAGGTCGCGATGAAGACGTGCACCCTGGGCCGCGCCGCCGGCCGCAGAGCTTCCACCGCGGCATCAACGTCAGGCGAGCTTGCCCGCGCCAGGCCTGCCACCGCCGCGTCGCGGATCTCTTGGGCGACCATGCGGACCGCCTCGAGGTCCCCCGGCGACGAGATGGGGAACCCTGCCTCGATCACGTCCACTCGCAGCGCCTCGAGTTGCCGGGCCAGCTCCACCTTCTCGGCGGGCGCCATCGAGAAGCCGGGCGACTGCTCGCCGTCCCGCAGGGTGGTGTCGAAGATGCGAACCAGATCGTCCATGGCTCTCCTCCGGCCTCAGGTGTCCTGGGCGCCGCGCACCAGCGTCACCTGCCCGGTGCGAGCCATCTCGCGGATACCGTGCCTGGCCAGCAGCGAGATGATCGCGTCCACCTTGTCTGTGCGCCCTGTGACCTCCAGGGTCATAGTGAGGTCGGTGAAGTCCACAACGGCCGCTCTGAAGACGTTTGCGATCTCCATGATCTCCATGCGCGATTCCGATGTCGCGTCCACCTTGATCAGAGCGAGCTCCCGATCCACCGACGGGATGCCGTCGATGGCCGTGGCCCGCAGCACCTCCACCAGTTTCCCCAGTTGCTTGGCGAAGGACTCGGTCCGGTCGGGCGGCGTGTCCACGACGATCGTCATACGCGATATGCCGGGGTCCTCGGTGGGTCCTACCGAGAGGCTGTGGATGTTGACGCCGCGCCGCCGAATCAGACCGGCGACACGGACCAGCACTCCGGGCTGGTTGTTCACCAGGACCGAGATCGTGGCGGCATGCGGTTGAGTCACAGGGCACCAACTCCTTCTTCTTCCGGCATCCGATCGATCCTCAGCGGACGGCGATGTCCACGGACGGCCGCATCGCGGCCAGCTTGGCGAGCACGTCGTGGATCGGGTGAACCCGGAAGGCCGCGAGGAGCGCCGCGCCGGCCGCCTCCGTGCCGCCGTCCTCCCAGCCGGCGCGCTTCGCCTGGTCGGCGGCCGGGTAGGCGATCTGGGTAAGCTGGGCCTCGAACCGAGGCCCCCACTTGCGCGTCCCCAGGCGCGCCGTCGTAGAGCAGTTGTCCACCATGTAGGCCACGCCGCGGGCGTGCATGTAGGGAAGCAGGGAGTCAACCGCCTCTATCACCGACTCGTTGGCGATCTCCGAGTAAGGATGCCCCCTCTCCATCAGCAGGTCGATCTGCGCAACCATGGTTCCCAAGAAGATGCCCGCCGTGAAGGCGTGGACCTCCCCGGGGCGGCGATGCCGCTCGCGGCGCACCTCGGCGCCGGCCTGCCACATTCGGCTCCCGTCGACCGGCGGTATGGGGAACTCGGCGAGCCGCTTCCCTGCCAGGATCACGCTGCGCAGCTCGTTCCCCGACTCGACCTCGTCGTAGATCTCGACCATCAGGGGCTTGGAGACGCCGTAGGACGCGGCGTAGGCCCTCTCGAACTCAGCCCTCTCGGGAGGAGAGAGCCTCTCGTAGACCGCCAGGAGGCCGTCACGAGAGATGGTGCGCGCGATCGGCCCGGTGATGCTCTCGCACGCGTGCGCGAACGCCTCGCGCTCCGAGTGGCCCTGGGAGGAGTACCTCCTGTAGAGGCTCTCCACTACTCCCCACACGGCGCCCAGCAGGATCGCCCTCTCGCCGAAGATGTCGGAGAGGTACTCCGAGGTGAGCGTCGTCCTGAAGGTGTAGGGTGCCCCCAGCGCTACCGACCATGCCAGAGCCACGTCTGTGGCCCGCCCGCTCACGTCCTGCTCGACGGCGAAGCTGGTGTTGATGCCGGCGCCGTTGGCCTGCCGGCCCTGCTCGTAGAGGCGCCGCACCGACGGCCCCATCCCCTTGGGGCAGACGCCGACGACATCTACCCCTGTGGGAAGCCTCTCGCCCACGTTGCGTAGGTGGCCGAGGAGGAACCCGTGCGAGAGGCCGAGCGTAGCGCCCGGGCGAAGCGCCTGGAATATCTTCGGGTAGAGCTCGGCCTGCGCCGCGTCCGAGATCAACAGCAGCGCCAGGTCGGAGCGCGCGATCACCTCGAACATCTCCCCGAGCGTCCCCTCCTGCTCCGTGAACCCCGCCTCCCGCGCCGCTCCCAGAGAGGGCGAGCCCTCGCGCAGCCCGACGACCACTCGGACCGAGGCGCCGTCCAGGGATTCACGAAGATTCTGGGCCTGAGCGGGCGCCTGGGACCCCCACCCGATCACGCCGACGGTCCCTATGCCCTCCAGCGCCCGCGGCAGGAGCGGGAAGAGATGCCTCCCCCCCCGCACGAACGACTCGCGCCGCCCCGCCAGCTCCACCGTCTCCACGGGAAACACGTCCGAGGTGAAGGTGAGGTCGCCTCGTCCTGTCTCGTCGGCCTGGGAGTGGGCCTCGGCCCTTGGGTCACTCATCGAGGATCATCTCCTTCACCGACTGCCCCGAGGGGATCATGGGCAGGCAGTTCTCCTCGGGATCGGTTGCCACGTCGACGACGACGGGGACGCCCTCCGTGGAGAAGGCGTCGCGCAGCGCGGCCTCCACCTCGTCCGGGCGCTCCACACGGATGCCGCGGGCGCCGAAGGCCTCGGCGACCCGGGCGAAGTCGGGGTTGTCCAGCAGCGACGACGAGAGCCGTCCCTGGTAGAAGAGCGACTGCCACTGCCTGACCATCCCCAGCGCCCTGTTGTTCAGCACGACCACGGCGAGGCTCTGCTTGTGCTGCACGGAGGTGAT
>JBBIJB010000014.1:0-7411 GCA_037446215.1 Armatimonadota bacterium | reverse complement strand
CCGTCCCCCACCACCGCGATCACCTGGTCGTCCGGGCGGGCAAACCTGGCCCCCATCGCGGCCGGGAACCCGAAGCCCATGACGCCGAGGCCGCCGGAGGAGATGAAGGAGCGCGGCTCGCGAGGCCGGTACCACTGGGCCATCCACATCTGGTTCTGGCCCACATCGGTTGCCACGACCGCCCTGCCGCCGGTTATGCGGTTTATCAGGTCGCAGACGTAGGCGTTGCTGATGCGGTCCCCGTTCTGGCGGTAGCGGAACGGGTGGCGCTGGCGCCACTCGTCTATCTGCCGAAGCCAGGCCTCGATCCTGGGGGGACGCACCTGGGCGGCCAGAGCCGCCAGGACCCTCCGAGCATCCCCGACGATGGGGATGTGGGCGGGCTTGTTCTTGCCGATCTCGGCGGGGTCGATGTCCACGTGGATGAAGCGCGCCCGCGGGGCGAACTCGGAGAGGCGTCCGGTCACACGATCGTCGAACCTCGCGCCCACGGCGAGGATCACATCGGCATCGTTGACCGCCCAGTTGGCGGCGGCGGCGCCGTGCATCCCCAGCATGCCCAGGCAGTGGGGGCTGCTCTCGTCGACGGCCCCCTTGCCCATCAGCGTCACGGTCACGGGGATCCGCGTGGACTCCATGAGCCTGGTAAGCTCGGGCGTCGCGCCGCCGCTGATGACACCGCCGCCGGCGTAGATGACCGGGCGCTCGGCGGACGAGAGCGCCTCCGCGGCGGCTGCGATCATGTCGGGGTCGCCGTCGGTCGCGGGATGGTAGCCCGGGATCGAGATCTCGTCCGGGAACTCGGCGTCGACGATCTCCTGCGATATGTCGCGCGGGATGTCGACGAGGACCGGCCCCGGGCGTCCGCTGCGGGCCAGGTAGAACGCCTCGTGGACCGTCCTCGTGATATCGCGGGCATCCATGACCAGCGCGTTGTACTTGGTGATGGGCATCGTGATGCCGGTCACGTCCGCTTCCTGGAAGGCGTCGTTGCCGATGACCGGCCGCGCAACCTGCCCCGTGACGACTACCAGGGGGACGGAGTCGGCCATCGCATCTGCGATCCCGGTAACCAGGTTCGTCGCTCCCGGCCCGGAGGTGGCGGTGCAGACGCCCACGCGGCCCGATGCGCGGGCGTAGCCCACCGCGGCGTGGACGGCCACCTGCTCGTGGCGAACGAGCACGTGTCGTAGGTCGCGGGCACCGTAGAGGGCATCGTAGATCGGCAGCGAGGCTCCGCCCGGAATCCCGAATACGATCTCCGCGCCCTCCCGGCGCAGTGCCTCCATGAGGATCTCCGCCCCGCTCATCCTCGACGAGCTCGGGGCCCCGCCCCCGGCGGGACTCTTACGCGGTGCGAGCATCTGTCGGGCCATCCAGCTCCCTCCTGCAACATCGGTCCCTGGTGCGGCGTTGCTTACAGCAGGCCGCCTCAGGAAAGCGAAGCGGGAGACATCCTAAGGACGGATGCTCCCGCGGTACCACCTTAGTTCCCCTGCGGCCGACCAGGCCGGGGGCCCTTGCACCCTTATCGCGGGTAGACGGCGGATCCTACTGCGAGTTCAGATCCGCTGCTCCGGGACGAGGTTCGGCAGGTGTGGAGGCCGGCTTGCACCAGACCCGGCTCGCTCGACTCCGCGAGCCCGCCTACTGCTTCCCATCATTGCGCGCGCCGTTGCTCTGGCCCCGCGCTGCCGCCGCGCCGATGCCTGCACGGCCCGGACGCGAACTACGGGGGTAATTGGGTGAAATCCTACTTGGGTCCGGGGGTCTTGTCAAGGGCAAGCCCTGGCCGCGGCCCGGTCTTCCCCCTCTGCCGGCGGCTTCGCGCTCGGGTAGGAGCCCAACTGCTTGACGAACGACACCGCCGCACCAAGCTCCTCCCACAACCCCGACAGGGGAGGCTCAAGCCGGTGACCCTCGCAGTCGATGAAGAACAGCCAGTCGCCCGGCCTGCGCCGCATCGGCTTGGACTCGATGCGGGTCAGGTTTATCGCGGAGCGTGCGAAGAAGCCGAGCGCGCGGTACAAGCTGCCGGGCGCGTTGGGAACGGCGAGAACGAGGGAGGTCTTGTCCCTGCCTGTGGGTGGGTGGTCGCTGGTACCGATGACGACGAAGCGCGTGACGTTGCCTTCGCTGTCCTGGATGTCCTCTGCCAGGATGGAGAGGCCGAATATGTGGGCGGCGCGCCGCGAGGCAACTGCGGCGGAGCCCGCTTCGCGGAGGGCGAGCACGGCGGCCGCGGCCGTGCTCTCCACGGGCCGGCACTCGACGCCGCCGAGGGCGCTCTCAAGGAACGCCCGGCATTGGCCGAGGGCCTGTGGATGGGAGTAGACGACCCGGATCCGGTCGCGGGTGACGCCGACGGGGGCCAGGAGACAGTGCCGCACGGGGCAGAGCAGCTCACGGCGGATGTAGAGATCCACGTCGCCGGCCAGGTAGTCCAGCGTCGCGCTGATGCCTCCCTCCAGGGAGTTCTCGATGGGAACGATCCCCTCGCTCAGAACTCCCAAGGCAACGGCCTCGAGGACCGCGGCGATCGTGGGAAAGTCGCGGAGCGCCAGCCCGCGACCGGCATCGTAGGCGAGTGCCGCCTCTTCGGAGAAGGTCCCCGGGGGCCCCAGGTAGCCAAGTGTGGATGAGGTCATCTCGCCCCCCCTTCTCGATCCCCCGGACACCCAGCCCACAAAGGGTGAGCGCCGGTTCCCGCAAGGATAGCATGGATCGGCCACCACCGGCAGCCGGGCGGGGAGCCGCCGAGCCGCCGCCGTATGGGAGCGCGTCGTGGCATGGGATCTGATAGAATGGGGTCCGCGGGCCCGTAGCTCAGTGGATAGAGCAGGGGACTCCTAAGCCTCTGGTCGGGGGTTCGATTCCCTCCGGGCCCGCCAGGCCACGCATGCCGCGGCCGACTCCAGACCCCTCTCGAAGCGGCTACCTCACGCCGAAGTAGACCACGCGCCTGTCCAGGGGATCGCCCGCCCGGATGCCGACAGGCGGGGGCTCAGACGGACCGTGGTGCCGGGCAGATCCCAGGACCAGGAGACCCCGCTGGGCGTGGCAGCACCGCTGCGCGTCCATCTACCCATACCCACCACGGCTGGACTTGTCGGTCTCCACCATTATGAAGACGACCGGCGGCCCGGCGTCGAAGATCTCCCTACTCCTTCTTGTAGGCCGCCTTTCCCTCCGAGTAGAGGTCGCCGCCGAAGGCATCGTTCACGACGATCGTCGGGAACTCCTCAACCTCGAGCCGGAACAGCGCCTCTGGGCCGAGGTCCTCGTAGGCGACCACCTCGGACTTCTTGATCTGCCTCGAGAGCAGCGCGCCGGCGCCGCCGGTCGCCGCAAGGTAGACCGCCTTGTACTTCTTCAATGCGTCCAGCACGGCCTGGGAGCGGAAGCCCTTGCCGATCATCCCCTTCAGGCCCTTGGAGAGCAGGGCCGGCGTGTAGGGGTCCATGCGCGTGCTTGTGGTGGGCCCGGCGGCGCCGATGACCTGGCCGGGCTTAGGCGGCGTGGGGCCGAGGTAGTAGACGATCTGCCCCTGCAGGTCGAGCGGCAGCTTCTCTCCCTTCTCCATGGCCTCGGTGATCCGCTTGTGGGCCGCGTCGCGCGCCCCATAGATCACGCCGGTGATGTAGACAGGGTCGCCGGCGCGCAGGTCCTCGATGTCGGCCTCGCTTAGAGGTGTCTTCAGACGCTTCGGCTCCATCACCCGCTCCTCCATCCTAAAGCTCGGCTCGTGCCACGCGGCAGGCGTGGCACTGCATGTTCACGGCGACGGGTAGGCTCACGATGTGGCAGGGAGCCGCCTCGATCCGCACGTCAAGTGCCGTGGTGTTCCCCCCGTAACCCATCGGCCCGATGCCAAGCGCGTTGACACGGGAGAGAAGCTCCTCCTCGAACCCTGCGTAGTACGGGTCGGGGTGGCGCTCGCCGGTCCGGCGCAGCAACGCCTTCTTGGCGAGGGCACCCACGGTATCGAAGGTCCCCCCGATCCCCACTCCTAGGACGACCGGAGGGCAGGGATTGGGGCCCGCGCGCTCCACCGTCTCCAGGACGAAGGCCTTGACGCCGGCCTCGCCGTCGGCCGGCGTCAGCATGACTGCCCGGCTCATGTTCTCGGCCCCGCCGCCCTTCGGAAGCACTGCCAGGCGCAGGCGGTCGCCGGGGGTCACATCTACGTGGAGCACGGCAGGGGTGTTGTCGCCTGTGTTCCGCCGCCGCAGCGGATCGGCCACCATCGACTTCCTGAGGTAGCCCTCTGTGTACCCCTGCCTTACGCCCTCGTTGATGGCGTCGACCAGATGCCCTCCTTCCACGCGCACGTCCTCTCCAAGCTCGACGAAGACGACCGCGGTCCCGGTGTCCTGGCACATGGGGACCTCCTCCTTGGCGGCTATCTCGTCGTTCTCGAGTATCTCGGCGAGCACCTGGCGGCCGAGCGGAGAGGACTCGCTCTCTGCCGCGCTCCCAATCGCTGCCAGGACGTCCTCTCCCAACAGCGAGTTGGCCTGAATACAAAGTCGCTTCACGGTGGAAACGATGTCGTCGTGTGATATCGTTCGCATCGGCCTCCCCTTCCTGGCGTCTTAGGACGGGAGAGCGATCCCCGCCCGGCGGCTGTCCCCTGTCTGCCTTCTAACCCTGAACGTAGGATACCTGCGGGGAGCGGCAATCAGGTTTCCGACCTATCCGCAGCCCTGCCCCTCGTATGCCTCTATGGCAGGAACCGGCCGGGAGCCCACGAGCCCCCGACACGTGCCGCCGGGTGCTGCACGGCCGACTGCGATTCCATCACACAAGAGATACAAGGAGGTCTCCGATGAAGTAGGCGCGACTCTTCGCGATCCCGACCGTGGGTGCTACGACACCAACCTCCTGAGCCTAAGCATCCGCCGCGACTTCGCGAACGACTGGGGGGTTTCGTTCAACGGCGACTTCGGTGATCCCGGGAAGGTACCATGAGGTTGGTGCGCTCGTCGGCTACACGCTGGCAAGCGGCTGGACGGTCGAAGGGGGCTACCGGTGGCACGCCTTCTTCGTAGGTGTGAGCAAGAACCTACCCTAGACAGTAGACAGCAGCGGTTCTGGCAAGTCTCGAGGGCTTAGGGTGGGGGCGGGGTGAAGTGCGAGGTCAGCTCCTCACTCGCCCGTCCTCCGCCCTGGGCCTCCTCGACGCTTCGGATGAGTCCAACCCCCGGCGCCCACCACTCGGTGTACATCGTGCGAAATGACTGCGTACGGTTCCCCTGGGTCTCCGTGCCGCTCCAGGTCTCAGCGAGCCGCAGGACCTGCTGGAAGGTGCCCGCAGGGACCGTAGCCGTCTCGCCCACGGCCTCGATCCTCGACTGGATCTCGATCTGCCGGACGGAGCGGCTGGACGCCTGCTCGGCCCGCGCCAGGGTCCTCCAGGCCACGCCCGGGCACGGGGGGAAGAGCAGCAGCCCATAGGGCTCGGGGAAGGTGGTCCGCCAACCGGAGGACGAGAGTGCTGCCAACTGGAAGAGCCCGTCGGCGCCCAGCATGTTGCGGCCCTCGCCGCCGTCGGAGCGCCGCAGCGTATAGAGCAGCCCGCCGGCAAGGTTGGTGATCTGAGAGATCTCCCTGCTGACCTCCGAGGGGCCCGAGTAGGTGCTGCGGTAGGTGCGCCGCCGGCCCACCACCATGGGCCCGGCGTACTCCTGACCCGTCACCCTGAACTCCTGCGCGCGTGCCGCTCCCGGCGTCGTCGCCGCAGTCACCATGGCGCGGATGCCGTTGATCGCGACGATCCCACCGATCCGAAGCCCCGGCCCTGTCCCGAACGTGGCAAGCCCCACGACCTTGCCGCCGCGCTCCATGACTGGCCCGCCGCTGTTGCCCGGAAGCATCACCGCGTCGGTCTGCAGCCAGGAGCCGCGCACCGCGCCCACGATCCCGCGGGTGACGCTGACCTGGTCGATCCCGACGCCTCCCGGGAATCCCATTACGATGATCTCCTGGCCCTGGCGCAGCGTATCGGAGTCGCCCAACTGGAGGGTTGGGAATCCCTCTCCCTCGATCTTCAGGACCGCGGCATCGACCACGCTGTCCACCCGCACCGGGCAGGAGAACTCCACGCGGCGGATGTAGTCGACGACCGTCGCGGGCAGCCGCCTCCGGTCGGATAGCAGCACGGAGATCTCGGTGGCTCCCTCCACCACGTGCTGATTGGTGAGTATGAAGCCAGAGGGGTGGAAGATGAAGCCCGAACCGTGGCCGGCCTTTCCGGTGGCCTTGGCGGCAAGAACCACGACCACCGCGGGCCTGGCGGCCGCGACAAGGTCCTCGAGTTGGGCATGGGTGTCGGGAATCGGCCCCACGATCAGCCCGGTCATCGCCGCGAGAGCAGCCATCATGACCACCAGAGCCCGTCGGCCCATCCTACCGAGTCACTCCCCGTCTCCCTACATCCCCTGCCATCTCACCGCTAGGCTCCCCGCTCATCCGTATGCGCAGGCCAACCACTAGGCGACCGACCTCCCGCCGTCCACCAGCAGCGCGGCCCCCGTTATCCACGACGCCGCATCCGAGGCAAGGAAGACTATGGCCGAGGCGGCTTCCTCCGGCCTGCCGAGTCGCCGGAGGGGATAGGCCTCCTCCATCCGCGTGAGCTGCTCGGGCGTCCAACTCTCCCACAGGTCACGATTGAGATCGGTGGGGATCATGGCAGGACACACCGCGTTGGCGCGGACCCCGTCGGGGCCGTAACGCGCCGCCAGCGCCTGGGTCAGCGCCACCACGCCGGCCTTGGTGACGTTGTAGGCAGGCGTGCCGCCCGCGTAGGCGCGAAAGGCCAGGTGCGAGGCGACGTTGACGATGGCCCCGCGCGATGAGATCAGGTGCGGCAGGGCGTGCTTGCAGCACAGGAAGACGCCTCGCAGGTTGGTCTCCATGAGCCAGTCCCAGCCGGCGACCTCCTCCTCGTGGACGGGCCCGCGGCGCATGACCCCGGCGCTGTTTATGAGCACATCGAGCCGGCCGAACCGCTCGACGGTCGCGGCCACCAGGCGGCGTACGTCGTCCTCCCGGGAGACGTCGGCCTGGACGAAGAGGGCTTCCCCTCCCAGCGCCTCCGCGGCATCCCGTCCGCGGTCCAGGGTTCTGCCGGCAATCACCACGCGCCCGCCCAGCTCGCCAGCAAGGCGGGCAGCCGCGAGCCCTATGCCGGCGGTCCCGCCCGTTATCAGAACTGCCCTGCCGTCGAGACTGATCACGAGTGCCGCCCTCCTGGGTCAGAGTCACCGGCCGCCTGCTCCTCGAACCATTCTGCGCCCGTGAGGTGATGCCTCCTCGGGTCGTCCGCGAGGGCCGACGCTTCTCCGCGGTGGCTCCCCTCTTGAAGGCACGCCCCCGATCTGATACAAATATCGTATGCCGATATCGA
>JBBIJB010000013.1:28846-42473 GCA_037446215.1 Armatimonadota bacterium | reverse complement strand
GCAGAGCCCGACGTAGCGGTCGTACGCCTCCTTGACCGGCGCCACGACGACGCCGGGGATCAGCGCCTCGGCCTCCGCGGTAACGGAGCTGTCGCCGGTCACCAGCGCGACCGGCACCCCGAAGGCGCCCGCGATCCCCGCGTTGATCGCGGCCTCGTCCGCGGGCGCGCCGTTCACCCGGATCTCGTAGACGATCTTCCCTATCAGCGTGTGGTTGAGGATCCCATCCCCGCCGCCCTCCCGCTGGTGGTAGCCGACGAGGAACGCCGCGTCGAAGCCGCCGTCAACGCCCTCCATCTGGCCGAGCAGCTTGTTGCTGCCGCTCAGCAGGCGGGCCGCCGGGTTGATCTCCTCGATCAGCAGGTTGGTCATCGGGCCGTGGCCGTCGCTGACCACCACGTCGGTCGCGCCCGCCTCGAGCGCGCCCTCGACCGCGGCGTTCACGTCCAGGGTCATCATCTTGCGGAACCGCTCGTAGTCCTTCTCGCCGGGCAGGACGTGCTTACCCGTTGCCACACCGGTTATGCCTTCCATGTCCACCGAGATGTAGATTCGCACGATGAACCCTCCCTGGTCTGCTCGTCTCGTTCCTATCCCTTGACCGCGCCCGCGGTAAGGCCGCGGATGAAGTGCTGAGATAGTACCACGTAGAGGACCACCACAGGGACCGCCGCCAGCGTCAGCCCGGCGAACAGCGCCGCGAAGTCGGTGTAGTACTGGCCGAAGAAGGTCGTCATCCCGAGCGGCAGCGTCTTCAGGTGCTCGGACTTGATGAAGACCAGCGGGAAGAAGAAGTCGTTCCATATCGGGATGATGTTGTAGATCGTGACGATCACCAGCGCCGGCCGGACCAGCGGCAGCATCACCCTGGTGAAGATCGCCCACTCGCCCGCCCCGTCTATCCGCGCGGCGCTGTCGAGGTCGGCAGGAAGCGTCCTGAAGAAGCCGGTGAGTATGAAGACCGCGCTGGGCAGCCCGGAGGCGGCGTAGATGAGTATGAGCGACCAGAGCGAGTCCAGCAGCCCGAGGTTGCGCATCAGGATGAACAGCGGGATGATGGCGAGCCGGATAGGCAGCAGCAGCCCGCTGAGGAAGTAGACGTATAGCAGGTCGTTGCCCCGGAACTGGAACCTGCCGAGCGCGTAGCTCGCCATCGCCCCGAAGGCGACAAGGATGGCGGCGGAGGCGGCGGTGACGATCACGCTGTTCTGGAAGTACTGGCCGAACCTGGCCTCCACCCAGACCTTGGCGAAGTTGTCCAGGCTCCACACGGCGGGAAGGGCGAACGGGTTCTGGAATATCTCGCGCGTCGTCTTGAACGCCGAAAGGCACATCAGCAGGATCGGCGCCAGCACGAGCACGGCGTTGGCCACGAGCAGCACCTGGACGAGCGGCCCCCAGGGGCTCCGCGGCCGCCGCCTGTCCCGCGCGCTCACGCGACCTCCACCTCCCGCCGCCTGAGGTAGAGCGCGCCGAAGGTCGAGACCGCCACCATCACGATGAACATCAGCACCGCGATCGCCGACCCGACGCCGATGTCCTGGAGCCCGGTGTCGACCTCGCCGAAGGCCGTGCGGTAGAACAGCAGCCCCAGCACGTCGGTCGCGCGGTTGGGCGGCCCCGAGAGGCCTTGGACGACGTAGGGCAGCTCGAACCAGTTGAACGAGCCGATGAAGGTAAGGGTCACGATGATGGTGAACGCGGGCGCCAGCAGCGGGAAGATCACGTTGCGGGTTGCCTGCCACTCGCTCGCGCCGTCGATCCGCGCGGCCTCCAGGTACTCGTCGGGTATCGCGTTGATGCCCGCCAGGAAGACGAGCGTCGGGAACCCGACCCACCGCCAGGCGTTTATCAGCGTCAGCGTAATCAGGGCGGTCTGCGGATCACCCAGCCAGGGCCGCGCCAGCGCCCCCAGCCCCACCGCCGCCAGCCCTTTGTTCACCACGCCGAAGACCGGGTTGAGGAACAGCGCCCACATGAAGCCCACGATGACCAGGGAGAGCGTCACCGGCAGGAAGTAGATCACCCTGTAGACGCGGGCGCCCCTCGGCCCGCGCGACAGGATCAGCGCGAAGGCGAGCCCGGCGACGTTCTGGATCAGCATCGTGAGGGCGAAGACGACGACGTTGTGCCAGAATGCGTTTCCGAGCAGCCGCGGATAGGGGAAGGTCTGGAACAACCGGACGAAGTTCCCGAGCCCGATGAAGCCGCGCCTGGCTATCCCCTCCCACTCGTAGAGGCTGTAGGCGAGCGCGGAGAAGATCGGGTAGGTGACGAAGACGGCAAAGAGGAGCGTCGCCGGCGCCAGGAAGAACGCCAGCCACAGGCGCCGGCTCGCTCGCACGCTCAGGTGACTACCGCCTGAACGATTCGACCCAGGCGCTCAGGCCGCGGGTCACCTCTTCGCCCACCTGCGCGGGCGTCATCGTGCCGGCCATCATCGCCTGCAGCGCGCTCTGCAACAGCGTGGATCCCGTAGGCGCCTGCCAGCGGAATCCGACCAGCATGATGTAGGGCGTCGCCTTGCGGTTCATCGACTGCACGTTCTTGAGGACCGGGTCCTTTATCACCACGCCCGGCACCGCCGAGGTCTGCGACAGGAGGTCGGTGAACATCTGGCCGAACTCGGTCGTCGCCGTGAACCGGATGAACTTGAGCGCCGCATCCATGTGGGGCGTCTTGGCGTTGATGCCGTAGTTGCCGTCGGCGAACGAGGAGACCCAGGGGGCCTGGTCGGCCCGCTCCGCGGGCAGCGCGAAGACATCGAAGTCGAGGTTCTTGTTCTGCTGCCTGAAGAAGCCGATCTCCCAGGAGCCGCCGATGAACATCGCCGCCTGCTCGTTTATGAACAACTGCTGCATCGTCGCGTAGTCCACGCCCATGAAGCCGGTTGCCATGTACGGCCGCAGGTCGAGCATCTTAGCGATGGCGTTGGTGTAGGTGGGGTCGCGGAAGGTCGTCTGGCCGCGGGTCACGGCCTCGAAGAAGGTGCTGCCGCCGTAGAAGTTCGGCGCGACGACCCCTGAGAGCACCTCCAGCGTCCAGCCCTCCTTGGCCCCATTGGCGAGCGGCGTCACGCCCCTGTCCTTCAGCGACTTCAGCACGCCGAGGAACTCGTTCCAGCTCTTCGGCAGCGAGAGGTTGTGCTGGGCCAGGATCTTCTTGTTGTAGAAGACGACCAGCGTCTGCGTCGCGAACGGCACGCCATAGAGCTTGCCGTCCTTGCGGCCGCGCGCCCCGGTCAGCGTCTGCAGCGAGAACCGCCTGAGCTCGGGCACGCGGTCGAAGTCCAACGGGGCGATGTGCCCCGCCGCGGAGAAGGTCTCCAGCCCGCCGTAGGCGCGCAGGTGGATGATGTCCGGGCCCTTGCCGGCGGTCAGCCCGGACGAGAGTATCGTGTTGTACTCGGTGGGCCGGAACGGGATGAACTCGACCCTGATGCCCGGGTTGCGCGACTGGAACAGCCGGATCATCCGGTCGTAGGCCCACTTGTCCTCGGTCCGCCAACTCCAGAAGGTCAGCTTGACCGGCTCCTGGCTCCGCGCCGCCGGAGGCAGCACGGCCATCACCAGGAGAACCACCGTGAGAAGTGCGACGACTCTCCGACTCATACTCTCTACCTCCCCTAGTCGTGACCTCCGCGCTTCGCAAGGGCAGGGCGCCAGGCCCCTCTCACCCGGCCCGAGCGCTCGCGGAGCGTGCTGTCACGTCTAGCGTAGTATATTCAGCGCCACCCTCTCCATATACTTCTTGCCTGCCCGGGAGAGCCCATTGTACGCCCAGACCGCCTTCAGCCACGAGCAGGGCTGCTGGTGGCCGTCGCTGTAGGCGGCCGGGTCGAACCCCCGCCCGCGCAGGCACTCCCCGCAGTCGGGCCCGCCCGCTCCGCCGGACGGGTGTGAGCAGGGGCGGCCCAGCGTCGCCGAGCGGAACTTCCCCACGAAGAGGCGGGCCGCCGCCCGGATGTTCGAGCGCACAGAGAGGATGTAGTCCGGCATCGGCCGGGGCAGGGCCGCGATCCGGTAGGGGGTGTACTGGGACAGCCCCCAGCCCCGCGAGCGCACCCACGGCTCCCGGGAGGCGTCGGGCGCGAAGTTCACCACCTGCCCGTAGGTCCGGCCGAGCCAGTCCACGTTGAACTTCACGTAGCCGTCCCCGTCGAAGTGGCTCGCGCCGCTCTCGACCGCGAGGATCTCCCCGAACAGCCGCGGCGGCGCACCCGCCGCGAGGGCCTCCTCCTCGGCGCAGCCGGCGATGCCGATCCCGGCGTCGGCGACCTGTGCCCTCGAGGGCAGCAGCCACGCGCGGCGGCCGCGCAGCGCCCCATGCTCGAGCAGCGCCTCGATGCACCGGCCGAACTCCCCGGTCAGGCGGCCGGAGGCCACGGCGTGCGCGGGGTCGTACCCGAGCTCCTCGGGAGGCACGCCGTAGCCCCTCACCAGGTCGTGCTTGCAGGCCAGCACCGCGCCCAGCGTGTTGCGGCCGAACTCGCCGTCTATCGCGAACCTGATCCCGTAGTATCCCAGGCGCAGCAGCGCCCGCTGCAGCTCCGCGACGCGCGGGCCTCGGTCGCCCATGCCCACCGTCAACGGTACGCGACCCCTGTCGTGCGCAAAGGGGCGATCTCCTCCGCGAAGCGCCGCGTGATCTCGCGGGGGTTCGTGATCGCGGTCCCGACCACCACCGCGAAGGCGCCGGCCTCGAGCGCCGCGCGGGCGAGGGCCGGGGTGTTCAGCCGCCCCTCGGCCACCACGGGGGCGCGGAGCAGCCCGGCAAGGGCCGCGACCAGGTCGAGGTCGGGCTCAGCGGGCGGCGGTACAGCTGGGTCCACGTAGCCGGAGAGCGTGGTGGCCACGGCGTCGGCGCCGGCGGCCTCCGCGGCGAGGCCCTCTTCCAGCGACGAGACGTCCGCCATCACCGGCAGCCCGAGCTCTCCGCGGATGCGCGCCGCGAGCCCCGCGAAGCTCTCCCGATTGGGCCTGGGCCGGGAGGTCGCGTCGAGCACCACCACCGAGGCGCCCGCCTCGGCCACCGCGAGGGCCTCGGCGAAGGTGGGGGTGATAACGACCGGGAAGCCCTCGTACTGCCGCTTGTAGATTCCGAACACGGGCAGCGCGGTCGCCTCGCGGGCCGCGCGTATGTCGTCCGGCCCGTTCATGCGCAGGCCGACCGCGCCTCCCGCCTCGGCCGCCCGCGCCATCGCGGCCATGTGGAGCGGGCCGTGAAGCGGGTTGTCGGGCCGTGCCTGGCAGGAGACGATCAGCCCGCCGCGCAGGGGGGCGAGCGCGGCATGGACCGGCCTCCCGGTGGTGGCGGGCTCTGCCCGATCCGTCTCACCGATCGGAAGCTCGCTGCCTGCCGCCACCGCGTCACCTCGCGCCCCGGGTACAGGACGGGCCCGTACCGCGCTAGAATAATGGAGCCATGACCGCTTCCGCGCCGGAGCCGCTGTCCCCGCCAGAAGCCCGCGTCCGCCTGCGCGACGCCGCCCGTCGGCTGGACCCCCTCCTGAACGTGGACCCCGCCTCCGTCTTCTGGTACGATGCGCCGTTTGCGGGGATCTCCTGCACGCTCGTCCTGGGCGAGGCCCGCGCCCTGTTCTTCGTGCCCGCCGCCGACATCGACGGCGACGGATGGGAGGAGCGCCTGCGCGGGCGGATCGAGGGTGCGCGCCGGTATCTGGAGGGATTCCCCCGCCCGTCGCGCTGAGGTACTTCCCTGAGCCGTTCCCGTTCCCCTGTGGAGAGGAGGAGCGCAGCCCGTGATCGTCGAGACCCTCGAGGTAGGCCCGATCGGGACGAACTGTTACATAGTCGGCGACGGCTCCACGGGCGCGGCCACCATCATAGACCCGGGTGGGAGCGCCTCCCGCGTGCTTTCGGCGACGGCGCGCCTGGGGCTCCGGGTCGAGGCCGTCGTGGCGACGCACGCCCACTTCGACCACGTCGGCGGCGTCGCCGATCTGACGCGCGCGACCGGCGCGCCGTTCATGATAGGCGAGAGGGAGCTGCCGGTGCTCGAGGTGACCGCCGAGAGCACGATGCTCTACTTCGGGATCCACGTCGATCAGCCGCCGAAGCCGGACCGCCTCCTGGAGGAGGGCGACTCGCTCGCGATGGGCGGCCGGCAGTTCCGGGTGGTTCACACCCCGGGCCACAGCCCCGGGCACATCTGCCTGGTAGGGGAGGGCGCGGCGTTCGTGGGCGACATGGTCTTCATGGGGAGCGTGGGCCGCGCCGACCTCCCCGGAGGAGAGTTCGACACGCTGATCCGCTCCATAGCGACCCAGCTGCTGGTGCTGCCGGACGACACCATCCTCTACCCGGGGCACGGGCCGGCCACCACGGTCGGACGCGAGCGCCTGAGCAACCCGTTCCTCGTCGGGATCGGCAGGGGATGAGCCTGCGCCTCGGCGGCGGCCTCCTGCTCCTCCACGGTGCGGGCGGCCGGCCGCTGGTCTGGCAGAACCAGCTGCTCGCCTTCCCGAGGTCGCGCGCGCCGGCGCTGCCCGGCCGCGACACTCCCGACCCGCGGGCGGCGGATCGCGGTGTGCGGGGCTACGTGGAGGCGCTGCGCTCGGATCTCTCGGGCATCCAGGCGCCGGGCGGCCGCCGGGTCCTTGCCGGGCACTCGCTGGGGGGTGCGATCGCGCTGCGCTGGGCACTCGACCATCCCGGCGAGGTGCTCGCCCTGATCCTGATAGGGGTAGGGACCGGGCCGGGAATCGCGCCGGAGGTGGTCGCCGAGGTGGAGTCGGGTGACGCAGGGGCGCTCGAGCGGCTCGCCTCGGCGTGGCTCGGGGGGCGGGCTCCGCGGCGTCTGCGCGAGAAGTCGATGGAGCTCCTCCGCAGGACTCCCCCGGAGGTCCTGGCGGCCGACCTCCGCGCCGCCGCCGGCTTCGACGCCGCCTGTGAGACGGGCGAGCTCGACCTGCCGGTCCTCTTCATCTGCGGGGAGGAGGACGCGGTGGCCGAGGTCGGGCAGAGCCGCTCCTTGAGCAGCCGGATCCGAGGCTCGGCCCTGGAGGTGATCGCCGGCGCCGGTCACATGGTCATGCTGGAGCGGCCCGCCGAGACGAACGCCGCGATAGGGAGGTTCCTGGAGCGTCTAGAATCCGAGACGAGAGAGGGCTCGCCGTAGAGGGCGGCGGGCGGTTGGAGGCCGATCCGAGATGACGGAGTCACCCGCGGTCAGGACGATAGACCTGAACTCCGACGGCGCCGAGGGGTTTGGCGCCTACCAGATCGGCGCCGACGACGACCTGCTGCGCTCGATCACCTCGTTCAACGTCGCGTGCGGCTACCACGCTGGCGATCCCGTCGTCATCAGGCGAGCGATCAGGGCCGCGGCCGCCCGCGGAGTAGCCGTGGGCGCCCATCCCGGCTTCCCGGACCTGCAGGGCTTCGGCAGGCGGCAGATGCGGATCGCCCCCGCCGACCTCACCGCGATGCTGATCTACCAGATCGGGGCCGTCCGGGCTCTGGCAGAGGCGGACGGCGTCCGGCTGCGGCACGTCAAGGCCCACGGCGCCCTCTACAACATGGCCGTCGCGGACGCCGACCTGGCCGCCTCGATCGCCGAGGCCTCCGCCGCGTTTGAGGGGCTGTGGCTGCTCGCACCCCTGAACTCGGCCATGGCCGCGGCCGCGGAGGCCCGCGGCGTGCCCGTGGCGCACGAGGCGTTCCTGGACCGCGGCTACCTGCGCAGCGGCGCCCTTGCTCCCCGCGGCGAGCCGGGCGCGCTGATCACGGATCCCGCGCAGGTTGCCGCGAGGGCGGTGGCGCTGGCGACCGAGGGGCACGTGGAGACCGCGGACGGCGCGTCGCTGACGGTCCGGCCCGCAACCCTGTGCATCCACAGCGACACCCCGGGGGCCGGGGCGCTCGCGTCCGCGGCGAGACAGGCCCTCGAGGCGGCGGGGGTCCGGGTCGCGCCGCTCCCGGCCGCGTGAGGCGCCGCCTTCGCGGCTACATCCAGAGGCACCTCAGGGCCTACCTGGTCGGATCGCTGCTAAGCCTTACCGCCACCGGCCTCTCCGTGACCAATCCGTGGATCCTCCGGCTCGCGATAGACGGGATCAGCGAAGGGGCCGGGGTGCGCGCGCTGCTCGCGCTCGCCGCCGCCTACATCTGCATCGCGCTGGCCAACAGCTTCGTCCGCTTCTTCTGGCGGATGACGGTGCTCGGGGCCGCCCGCACGATCGAGTACGAGATCCGCAACGACTACTTCGCCCACCTGCAGCGGCTGCCGCAGGCGTTCTACCAGCGCACCCGCACCGGCGACCTGATGGCGAGGGCGATCAACGACCTCAACGCCGTCACGCGCCTGGTGGGCGTAGCGATCATGCACGGCTTCAACACGGTCGTCATGTTCACCGCGGCCGGCGCCTTGATGTTCGCGGTCTACGCCCCGCTGGCCCTGGTGGTGACCGTCATCCTGCCCGTGGTCAGCTTGGTCTTCCTGGCGATCGGGCGCCGCATACACCGGCAGTTCGAGCAGGTGCAGGAGCAGTTCAGCGCGATCTCCGCGCGCGCCCAGGAGAACCTCTCCGGCGTGCGCGTGGTGAAGGCCTACGCGCAGGAGTCCGCCGAGATCGAGGCCTTCTCGGTGCTCAACCGCGAGTACGTCGCGCGGGCGATGCGCCTGGCCCGGACCGCGGGCGCGCTGTGGCCCGCCATGACCCTGATCCTCGGGGCGGCCGCCGCCGCGGTGCTGTGGTTCGGCGGCACGGCGGTCGTCGGCGGGCGGATCACTCTCGGCCAGCTGGTTCAGTTCTTCGGATACCTGATGATGCTGTCATGGCCGATGATCGCGCTCGGCTGGGTGGCCACGCTGTTCCAGCAGGGGACGGCGTCGATGCGGCGGCTCGACGAGATCCTGGGCGCGCACGCGGCGATCGCCGACCCTCACGATCCCGTGACACCGGACGGCGTGCGGGGCGAGATCGAGTTCCGCGACGTCTCGTTCTCCTACGGCGAGACCCAGGTCCTCGCCGAGGTGAACCTCAAGGTGCCCGCCGGGGCCATCGTGGCGATAGTGGGGCCGACCGGCTCGGGCAAGACGACGCTGGTCTCGCTGATACCGAGGCTGATCGACGCGACCGGAGGCGCGGTGCTCGTAGACGGTGTCGACGTCCGCGACCTGGGCCTCGAGCAGCTGCGCGGCAGCATCGGGCTCGTGCCCCAGGAGCCGTTCCTCTTCTCGGACACGCTCGAGAACAACCTCGCCTTCGGCATCGGCGACGGGGAGGGCGCACCCGAGGCGGCGCGCGAGGCCGCAGGGATTGCCCGGCTGTCGGGGGAGATCGAAGGGTTCCCGATGGGGTACGGGACGACGGTGGGGGAGAGGGGGGTCACGCTCTCCGGAGGCCAGAAGCAGCGGGCGACGATCGCCCGGGCGATCGCGCGCGACCCCCGGATCCTGATCCTCGACGACGCGCTGAGCAGCGTAGACACCCGGACCGAGGAGGAGATCCTCGCGGGGCTCAGGCGGTTCATGGCCGAGCGCACGAGCCTGATCATCTCGCACCGCATCTCGACGGTGCGCGGAGCCGACTTGATAGTCGTGCTCGACGAGGGGAGGATAGCCGAGAGCGGGACGCACGAGTCGCTCCTGGCCGAGGGCGGCCTCTACGCCGACCTGTATCACAAGCAGCTCCTCAGAGAGGCCCTCGAGGCAGAAGAGGGTTCACCATGAGCACCGTCTTCCACGAGGACGAGGTCGTAGGCGCCGCCTACGACGCGCGGTTGATGCGGCGGCTGCTCGGATACGTCCGCCCCTACGGCGCCGCGGTGGCGGCGTCGGTGGTGCTGCTGGTCCTCACCTCGGCGGCCGCGTTGGTCGGGCCGTACATCATGCGGGTCGCGATCGACTTCCACATAGCCCCGGGCCGGCTCGAGCGGCTGTGGATCGTGATCGCGGCATACGTCGGCGCGCTCGCCGCCGGATTCGTCTTCCGCTACGCGCAGACGCTGGTGATGCAGCGCGTCGGGCAGCAGGCGATGTACGACCTGCGCATGGAGCTGTTCGCCCACCTGCAGCGCCTCTCGGTCGCCTTCTACACGCGCCAGCCGGTGGGGCGGCTCGTCACCCGCGTCACCAACGACATCGACGCGCTGAACGAGATGATCACCCAGGGCGTCGTGGCGATCTTCGGCGACCTGCTGACGCTGGTGGGTATAGTCGCGATCATGCTCTACCTCGACTGGCGCCTCGCGCTGGCGACGATGCTGGTGCTGCCGGTGATCATCCTCTTCACCGCCCGGTTCCGCGAGGGGGCCCGGGAGGCCTACCGCCTGGTGCGCACGCGCCTGGCGCGGATAAACGCCTTCCTCAACGAGCACATCATGGGGATGGGGATCGTGCAGTTGTTCGGCCGCGAGAGGACGGAGGCGGCGCGGTTCGACGCGCTCAACCGCGACCACCTCCACGCGACCCTGGCCTCTCTGCGCTCCTTCGCCATCTTCCACCCGACCGTCGGAGCGATAAGCGCGGTGGCGGTGGCGATCATCATCGGGTACGGCGGCTCCCGCGCCCTCTCGGGCGCGGTGAGCGTGGGGCTGGTGGTGGCGTTCATCCAGTACGCGCAGCGCTTCTTCGAGCCGATCGAGGATCTCGCCGAGAAGTACAACATCCTCCAGTCGGCGATGGCCTCCGCCGAGCGGATCTTTCGCCTGATGGACGAGCCGGTCGAGGTCGGAGACCCCGCCCACCCGATCGCGGTGGACCGTGTGCGGGGGGAGATAGAGTTCGCCGGGGTCTGGTTCGCCTACGAGCCCACCTCGCGCCCCGACGAGCCCTCCGAGGCCTCGCCCTCGCAGGAGTGGGTGCTGCGCGACGTCTCGTTCCACATCAGGCCGGGCGAGAGCGTCGCGTTCGTCGGCCACACCGGCGCCGGGAAGTCCTCGATAATCAACCTGATCGCGCGGTTCTACGATCCCCAGCGCGGCCGCGTGTCGGTGGACGGCCACGACGTGCGGCTGTGGGGGCAGCAGGCGCTGCGCAGCCACATCGGGCTGGTGGCGCAGGACGTCTTCCTGTTCTCGGGGACGATCGAGGACAACATCCGCCTGGGCACCTCCTCCATAACCTCGGAGGGGGTGAGGCGGGCGGCCGAGTTCGTGGGCGCCGACCGGTTCATCGAGCGCGTGCCGGGCGGCTACGGTGCCGAGGTCCACGAGCGCGGCGTGACCCTCTCGGTCGGCCAGAAGCAGTTGATAGCGTTCGCCAGGGCGATAGCCCACAACCCCGATGTGCTGCTGGTGCTCGACGAGGCGACCAGCAGCGTGGATACTGAGAGCGAGATGCTGATCCAGGAGGCGCTTCGCCGCGTCATGGCGAACCGCACCTCGATCATCATCGCGCACAGGCTCTCCACGATCCAGCACGTGGACCGGATCCTCGTGATCCACAGGGGTCGTATCGCCGAGGAGGGCACCCACCGCGAGCTGCTGGCGCGCGGCGGGATCTACACAAAGCTCTACGAGCTGCAGTACCGGGACCAGGAAGCCGTCCCCGCCGGGCGCCGAGCGGTGCGGGAGGGCGGTCGAGTCGGAAGGGTGGGGGAGCCGAGCGATGGCGAGTGAGACCAGGGATCCGCTGCTGAAGAAGCTGAGGGAGATTGCGATAGCCGGGCTGGAGGAGCGGCGCGGGCTGGTCGTCTACACCAAGATCGAGGCGGTGGAGATGGATCGGCTGGCGAGGCAGGTGGAGCAAGACGCCATCGAGCGGATCCGCGGGGAGCTCCCGGAGGCGACGCTCATCCCCGAGGTCGTCAACGTGCGCGAGCGGCTCGAGCAGATGGACGCCCAGCTCGCGGAGCTGACGGGCAAGGAAGGCGTGTCGGAAACGTCGCTCAACCTCGAGCGCGACGACATAGTCTGGCGCGCGTTCGAGGAGGTCGTCTATCTGCTCGGGATCGAGTAGAAGAGCCTACCTTCGCTTGCGGCCGCCCCGCTTGGCCTCGGTGCTTCGCTTCAGGTCGAGCAGGCGCTCCTCGCTCTCCTTCATGAAGGACTTGAGCTTGTCCTCGAAGGAGGTGCGGGGCCTGGAGCGGGAGACCCTCTCCTCGGGCGGCAGGGCCTGCTTGACCGACAGGTCGAGCTTGCCCCGGTCGTTGAGGCCGAGGATCTTGACCCGCACCCTCTCCTGCTCCTTGAGATAGTCCTTGACGTCCTTGACGTAGGTGTCCGCGATCTCGGAGATGTGGACGAGGCCGCTCTTGCCACCGGGGAGTTCAACGAAGGCGCCGTAGTTGGTGATCTTTACAACAGTTCCCTCGACGATGCTTCCTGGCTCGACTTCCATCTGCTGCTTGGCACTCCCCTTCCGTTGTTTGGTGACGCGCGACAGATGATAGCCGCGCGCCGCTCTCGCTGTCAACGAGCCGTTCTGCGACTGCTCCTCTTCGCCTCCGCCGTTCCCGCCGCTAGCGGCCCAGCAGGCGGAGCCACCAGGGCTTGCGCGGCCCCGCGCCGCCGCCGGCTCCCGGCGAGGGGTCGGCGGGCGCCGGGGTCGGCCGCACCAGCATTATCGCGATCTCGCCCGGCTTGACCATACCGAGCTGCTCGCGCGCCAGCCGCTCGATGTACGCCGGCGTCCGCAGCAGCCGAATCTCCTCGCGCAGGACGGCGTTGCCCTGCCGCAGCTCATCCCGCTCGCGCGAGAGCGAGGCCACCTCGCGCTGGACCTGGTAGAGATCCCAGTAGGCCCCTGCGAAAGCAGCGACCACCGCCAGCCCGACACCCACGGCCAGGACCGGGCCGACCCATCGCGGTATGATCCTCCGGGACGGGCCCGGCGGTAGGTATACGCGGCGCGCGGCGGCCTCTGACATGACGAATGCTGCGACGAAGATGCGACTCCAGCGCGATGTCTCACCGGGCGATTCTAGGCGGGGGGGAAACTCCTGCCGCCCGGCGCCCGCGCAGGGGCCCGCTAGGGAGCCCTTCCCGGGCGCAGCGGGTTGCCGGCGGCCTCCTTGATTACCCGCGCGGGCACGCCCGCGGCGACGACCCCGGCGGGGATCGCGCTGACGACCGCCGCCCCCGCGCCGATCGTCGACCACTCGCCGATGCCGACGCCGTGCACGACGCAGGCGTTGATGCCTATGAAGCACCCGGCCCCAAGGCGCGAATCCCCCGCCACCTTGACGCCGGGCATCAGGCTGGCGAAGTCGTCGATCCTGGTGTCGTGGCCGATCAGGCAGCCCGACAGGATGAGGCAGTGCCTGCCGATTGTGACGCTCCTGTCGATCCGGCACAGGGTGGTGACTATCGAGCCGGCGCCCATCCTGGAGTGGCGCGAGAAGATCGTGGACGGATGGAGGAGCAGAGCCCAGCGGACCCCGGCCGCCTCCAGCCTCCCGGCCAGCAGGCGGCGTGCGCCCGGATCGCCCACGCCGATGACGGCATAGGGCTTGGGATCCATCGCCTCCAGGTGAGAGATCGGGCCCAGGACGGGGAATCCGCCTTCGGAGTCCGGGCCACCGGCGTCGTCGACGAACCCGAGCAGCTCCCATGCCGGCTCCGCGTCGTTGATCTCCTCCACCACGCCCGCGATGCTGCGGGCTATGCCGCCGGCTCCGACTATCACGAGGGGCTTCCTGCTTCCGCTCACCCATCCACCT
>JBBIJB010000013.1:7764-28834 GCA_037446215.1 Armatimonadota bacterium | reverse complement strand
CGAGGCCTACCAGGCCCCAGGAGTCCTGCGGCTCTCCACGGTCTCGTAGACGGGCTCGCTCGAGGGCCGGCCCTCGGGCAGGCGCAGGACCCGGATCGTGAGATGCTTCGAGCCGAACTCCAGCCCTACCAGGTCGCCGGGCTCGACGTCGGCCGCCGGCTTCGCCTTCCTACCATTGAGAGTGACCCGGCCCGCATCGCAGAGGCGGTTGGCCATGGTGCGCCGCTTCACGAGTCGGCTGGATTGGAGGAACTTGTCGAGGCGCATCTGTCTAGGGGCTACCCTGGCCGTGATCGACCCCCGGCGATGTCACGCAGGCGGTCGTCGAAGGTGACCAGCGGCGCGTCCAGCTTCCGGGCGAGATGGAGATAGGCGGCGTCGTACGTCGTGAGCCCCTCCTCCAGCGCCAGGCGAAGCACGGCCCTGTGATCCACCTCCACCCAGCGGATCTCCAGGGCCAGCGCAAGGCCGAGCGCCTGCGCGATGGCTTCCGCGCGGTCGGGGTGGGAGAGGATCTTCCGCCTGGCGACGCTTGCCAGCTCGTCGGGGAGGAGGGTGGGCTCGTGCAGCACGGCGCCTTCGAGGAGCGCGACGCCTTCCTCCGCCCGCGGCTCGCCGAAGGCGATGGCCGCCAGGACCGAGGCATCCGCCACCCTAGCGGCCATCGCGGTCTTCCCGGATCATCCGCGTCGCCTCCTGCGGCGTCCGCAGGCCCAGATCGCGAATGCGACCCGTGAGCTCGGCGACCGTCAGCCGTCTAGGCAGCAGGGACTCCTCCAGGGTGGCGAGCAGCTCCCCCTGCAGGGACCGGTGCCTCCTCCTGGCCCTCTCCCTGAGGAGGGCGATCAGCTCGTCCGGCACCTTCTTCATCGACAGGTTCTTGGGCATTGTGCAGGGTCCGAGTGCTGGATGCAATTCGGAACCATTATGGAACCATCAGGATGTGCCCGTCAAGGCGGTGCCGCGGGCACCAGGTCAACCGCTCCTGCCCGAAGGCGCCCACCCCAGCCGGGCGCGTATGCGCCGCGTGTCGAGCCCGGGTCCGCTCCCCACGTTGAGGACGAGCGACTGGCCTGGGGAAGGGGGCATTGCGACGGCCCGCAGGATCGCCCCGCACAGGTCCGCGGTGGAGGCATCCCCGGCGCGGAGGATGACGGCGATCGCGGCCCCGTCCGCGCACAGCATCTCGCCGGCCAGCTTGCTCTGCCCGTAGGCCGTCTCCGGCCTGGGCGCCTGGGTCTCGGACCACGGCGGCGTGGCGCTCCCGTAGACCTCGGTGGAGGACAGGTAGACCATCCGGGAGACTCCGGCCCCGCGGGCCGCAGAGGCCAGCCGCCGCGTGCCCTCCGCGTTGGCCGCGTAGAGCTCCTCGGGCCGGATAGGGGGCGCAGGGCGGAGCTCCGCCAGGTGCACCACCGCCTCGATACCTTCCATGGCGCCGGAGAGCCGCTCTTCATCCTCGGTCCCCGTCAGCGTCCTGACCTCTTCCACGCCGGGTGCGGCGCGGAGCAGTTCGACGAGGCTCGCGCCGACGGGCTCGGAGGCGCCGGTCAGCAGCACGCGGCGCGGCATGGGCATCGGTGGGGGCGCCTCCGGTATCCCCCGCGCTCGCCCCAGCCGCGCGATGCCCTCCTTAGGCACGACCGTATCGTCGGCGTGCCGGATCACGGCCGCGGACGCCGTCCATCCCAGGCACCTCTCTGCCTCGTCCTCACGGTCGAGCGCGAACGCCCAGATCGCGGCGCCTACGGCGCGGAACCCCAAGGCGGCGCGTGCCGAGGTGGACCCGATGAAGCGGGCGTTGATCTCGTAGAAGCGCACCCCATCGGGCGTGGAGCGGCCCGACAGCGCCCGAGCGGCCCCCGCATCCCCGCCTCGGCCATCGCCCGGGCGAGGGCGGGTACTTCCTCCGGAGAGGGAGCGGGGTACGGCACCACCTCCATCGGCACGCCGTCCTTGAGGCGGTTGACCGACGTGCAGCATCCCAGCACCCTTCCGGACGGGCCGATCAGCGCCAGGCTCGAGCACTCGTTGCGCTGGTCGAGCCGCTGCAGCCACCTCTTCAACCCGTCGCCCGGCCAGCCTGTGGGGACGCCCAAGGAGGCCTCGCCGCCCGGCACCGCGGTGCCGGGCCGGAGGCCGGATCCGGGGCGCACCGGCGGTAGGGGCGGCATGTATCGCTGGACGATGAACTCCGCGTCGGGCGGGATCCGGAGGAGGTCCTCCGGATCGTGCACGAGCCGGACGCCGACCGATCCCGACCCGGACCTCGGCTTGGCTATCACGGGGAAGGCAAGCTCTGCGATGCGCTGCCGCGCGTCCTCCAGCAGCCATGTCTCCACGAACGGCAGGCCGCGCGCACGGCAGTACTCGGCCAGCGCCCACTTGTCGCGTGCCAGCTCGACGGCGGCCGGGCTCCCGACCAACACCCGGGTGCCCTCACGCAGGAACAGCTCCTGGTGGCGCGCCAGCGGGATCAACTCGGGATCGGAGCCGGGGATCAGCAGTTCCACGCGCTCGGCGCGGCAGATCTCCAGCAGGCGCTCGATGTAGGCCCTCTCGTCCGAGGCCGCGGGCACTATGTACGCGACATCCACCCAGTGGAGCCCGACGCCCGCGGGGCTCGGGTCTACGCCCACGGTCCTGACCGCTTGGGGCGCGTACTGCAGCGAGCGCAGCACGGTGTGGCCGGCGGCGCTCCCGCAGCCGGTCACCGCGACCGTGATCAACGCTCCTCCTCCTGGGCCTGCGCGCCGGGCCCGCCCAGGTAGAGCCGGGCGCGGCGCGTATCGGCGGATCCGCCGACGTTGAGGACCAGCGTTCCCCCAGGCGGCATCCGCAGCGCGCACGCGCGCGCGATCGCCTCGCAGAGCTCCTCACGGGTCTCCTCGCCGCCCGCGGCCTCAGAGCGGCCGCCCGCCGCCCCCTGGCCGCCGGGCGGCGCCCTTAGGATCACGGCGCTCGTACCCTCGCCTCCTCGGCCCGCGCACGCCATCTCCCCGATCCACTTGCTGAGCGCGTACGCCGACTCCGGACGCGGCACCAGCGCCTCCGACCACGGCCGCGGGGCGCCGCCGTAGACCTCCTGCGTAGAGAGGTAGACCAGGCGGCGGACGCCTGCCCGGCGGGCCGCCTCCGCCAGGATCCTGGCCCCCTCGGTGTTCGCGCGGAAGAGCTCCTCCGGCGGCTGGGGGTCCGTCGCGGCGGGCCTCAGCTCCGCGAGGTGCACCACCGCGTCCACCCCTTCGAGCGCCTGTCGGAGCCGCTTTTGGGTCTCCTCGATTCCCGGCAGCGTCCCGACCTCGAACGGGCCGGGAGATCCGGCTGCCTCAGCCGAGGCCGCCAGCCTCCCCGCGAGCGCCGCGGCCAGGCGGCACGAGGAGCCGGTGATCAGCGCGCGGCGCGGCGCCGGGGGCAGGGGTACGGTCACGGCGCCTGCGCCGGTTTCCCTTACCCTCTCGACCCGATCGAGCGGCACCACGGTCTCCTCGACGTGGCGGAGGACCAGGGCGTCGGGCGGCTCCCTCAGGCAGGCGCGGGCCTCCTCGCTTCGCTCCAGCACGAACTCGAGCAGCGCGGCGTGCACGGCCTGGCTGCCGAGCGCCGCGCGCGCCCCCGTCGATCCCACGAACCTCGGGTTGGCCTCGAAGAATCGCACCCCGTCAGGCGTCACGCGGCCGGTCAGGTTGAGCGGGCCCCGCATCCCCTGGGCGGCCAGCGCAGAGGCCACCTCGAGGGAGGCCTTCACACCCGATGGATGCGGATCCGGCACGACCTCCATCGGCACGCCGTCCTTAAGGCGGTTGATGGTCAGGGAGTAGCCGATGATCTCGCCGGACCTGCCGATCAGGAGTTGGGTCGATACCTCGTTCGACTGGTCGAGGCGCTGGCTCCAGCGGCCGGCCGCGCCCGTGCGGCCGGAGGGGGCCGGCTGCCCGGACTGCCCGGGCCAAAGCGGCGGCATGTACCTCTGGACGACGAAGTCGGCCTCCGGGGGGACCCGCAGCAGGTCGTCCAGGTCGTGCACCAGCCGCACCCCGACCGATCCCGATCCCGCGCGCGGCTTGACTATCACCGGGAACTGGAACGGCGCCTGCCCGCCGAGCATCTCCCGGGCCTCTGCCAGCGGCCAGGTCTCGACGAAGGGCAGGCCGCGCTCACCGCAGAACCGCGCGAGCGCGAGCTTGTCGCGGCAGAGCTCGACCGCGGCGGGGCTCCCGCCGATCACCCTGGTGCCCTGCCGGAGGAAGCGATCCTGATGGCGCGCCAGGGGGACGAGCTCGGGGTCCGATCCGGGTATCAGCGCGTCGGCGCGCTCGGCGCTGCAGATCTCGAGCAGGCGCCGGATGTAGGCCTCCTCGTCCGAGGCGGGCGGCACGAGATAGGCGGCATCGGCCCAGTAGAGGCCGACGCCCATGGGATCCGGGTCGACGCCGACGGTCCGCACTGAGAGCGGGCCGTACCGCAGCGCGCGGAGCACCGCCTGGCATACCCCGCCCCCGGCCGCTGTGATGACTACGGTTATCAACGGCCCTCTCCCTCGGTGCCTACTCCGCGGGAATTCACCTGGTCCGCGGCAAAGCATACGCGGTGGCGATTCGTGCGCGGATGGCCCAGGTGTTCCTGACAGACAGGGTACCACACGGCGCGGAGGCGGTGGGTGACGGTTAGGGATCTGTGCATCTCTGAGGTGCGGTCCGGCGATGGCGGGCGCAGGGTGGAGGTGGAGTTCGATCTCGGCCAGGAGCACCACCCCGTCCACTTCAGCGGCGGCGACGCGGCGCTTTCGCCAAACCCCGAGTCGCTGATCGCCTGCGCGCTGCTGCCGGCCATGAGGCTCGCCGATCGCCTGACGATCGGCGAAGAGGCAACGCGGGGGACTGGGGCTGAGATCAGCGAGCGCTTCTTCCGTGCCCTCTCCACGATCCAGGACATCTACCACGACTGGGATCCCGGGCTTCGCAGGGTCACCTTGAGCGGCGTCACTCCTGTGCGGAGGATCCGGCGTCAGGGGGGACGGGTCGGCACGTTCTTCACGGGAGGCGTGGACTCGTTCTACACGCTGCTGAAGCACCAGGACGAGATCACGGATCTCCTCTTCGTCCACGGCTTCGATATCAGCCTTGAGAGCGCCTCGCTGCGCCGGAGGACGTCTGACATGATCCGCGAGGTCGGCGCGTTCTACAGCAAGCGGGTCGTAGAGGTTGAGACCAACCTGCCCTCGCTCCTCGGCCCCTACGCGGACTGGGCGCTGCTGGCGCACGGCGCCGCGCTCGCGGCCGTCGCCCACCTCCTGTCGGCGGACCTGGACAAGATCTACGTCCCCGCGAGCCGCACCTACGCCAGGATCGTCCCGTGGGGGACCCACCCGCTGCTGGCCCCCCTGTGGAGCTCGGAGGCGCTCGAGTTCGTCCACGACGGCTGCGAGGCAACGAGGCCGATGAAGGCGGCGCTCATCTCAGAGAGTGAGATCGCGCTGAGGAGCCTGCGGGTGTGCTTCGTGAATCCAGGCGAGGCCTACAACTGCGGCCGATGCGAGAAGTGCCTCCGAACGATGATCGCCCTGCGTGCTGTCGGCATGCTGGAGCGCTGCACCACATTCGACGCGCCTCTGGACGTAAGGAACGTGGTGAGGATCGACGTGGACCGCGCGGGCAGGCGCGGAGCCACCATGGACAACCTGAAGGCATTGGAGAAGAAGGGCGGCGAGGAGGAGCTCTGCCGCGCCCTTCGCAAGATCCTCAACCGGCCGCGCTGGCACGCGGGGGTCAAAGGACGCCTGCGTGGCGCGGCGGCGCGGTATCCCGCGCTGGAGAGGTACTACCGGGCGCTTCGGAAGGTCTGGAGGTGACGGGTGGTCGCGAGTGAGCTGCGGATCGGAGAGGTGAGGACGACAGACCAGGGACGCAGGGCCGAGGTCGAGTTCTGCCTCGGCGCCGAGCGCTACCCCGTTTACTTCCAGAGCCCCAACGCGGCCCTCGGTGCGAGCACCGAGGGCCTGCTGGCGTGCGCGCTCCTCCCGGCGATGCGGGCGGCCGAGGCCCTCGCCATCGGCGGTGGGGACGGCCCCGAGGTCAGCCGGCGCCTGCTTTCCGCGCTTCCCACGATCCAGGACATCTTCTGCGACTGGGAGCCGTCGCTGCGGAGGGTGGAGGTGCGCGGCGCCGTCCCCGCGGAGAGGGCCGCGCCGCGCGGCGCCAGGACCGGCATGTTCTTCTCCGGGGGCGTGGACTCTTTCTACACGCTGCTCAAGCACCGGGACGAGATCACCGACCTGGTCTTCGTCCGCGGCTTCGACATGAGCCTCGAGAGCGAATCCCTCTACCAGAGGACCTCGAGCATGATCGCGGAGGTGGGGGCGTTCTACGGCAAACGTGTCGTCGAGGTCGAGACCAACCTGCGGACGCTGCTCGACCCCCACGTGGACTGGGCGTGCATCTCGCACGGCGCCGCCATGGCCGCGGTCGGCCACCTGCTGTCCTCATCCCTCGCGCGGATCTACATCCCGGCGAGCCAGACCTACTCTCGGCTCTACGTGGGCGGCTCCCACCCGCTGCTCGACCCGCTGTGGAGCTCGGAGGCGCTCGAGTTCATCCACGACGGCTGCGAGGCGACGCGGGTGGACAAGGTCGCCGTGATCTCGGGCCACGAGATCGTGCTGAGGTCGCTACGGGTCTGCTTTACGAACACGGACGGCGCCTACAACTGCGGGCGCTGCGAGAAGTGCGTGCGGACGATGCTGGCGCTCCGGGCCTTCGGCGCGCTGGAGCGGTGCACGACCTTCGACGCGCCGCTGGAAGTGAGAAACATTCTCAGTATCGACCCTGCCCCGGTGAGGGTGCGCCTTGCCGCGATGGACAACCTCAGGGCGCTGGAGAAGCGAGGCGGCGAGGAGGAGTACTGCCGCGCGCTGCGTAGCGTCCTCGCCCGGCCGCTCTGGCCCGGCGAGCTCAAGAAGCGCATCCGGGCCGCGGCCATGCGGCATCCCGTATCGTCGCGGATCTACGGGCTGCTGAAGCGGATCAGGAGGGCTCTTCGGGGGCTGGCCGGGAGCGCGCGCTAGGCGCCCGGCCTCAGCAGGCGCGTGTACTCGTCGAGGAGACCTTCCCACAGCCGTTCGAGCGGGAAGTTCCGCATCAGGCGCTGTCGGCCTTCCCGGCCGTGCGATGCGCGCAGCCCCGGATCCTCGATGTAGCGTCGTATCGCGCCCGCCAGGGCCTCGGCGTCGCACGGCGGCACCAGGGTGCCGGTCAGGCCGTCCGCTACCGTATCGATGTTGCCCGGTATCCGGGTCGAGACGACGGGCAGCTCCATGGCGGCCGCCTCGTACGAGACGGTCCCAATGCCCTCGCGCAGCGACGGCAGCACCAACAGGTCGAACGCGGCAAGATACCGGGGGACGTCGCGCTGATGGCCTACCTCAAGGATCCGGTCGTGGGCCTCAATCCGGGAGAGGGTTCTCTCGGGTACGCGGTCGGTTCCGTCTCTTCTGCCCACGAGCACGAGACGCAGCTCGGGGAACCGCGGGGCCAGGAGCTCGAACGCGTCGATGAGCTCCGGCAGGCCCTTGTCCCTGGTCAGGCGGCCGATGTAGCCGACGACCGGCGCGCAGGCGGGTATGCCCAGATCGCGGCGGAGCTCTCTACCCGACTCCAGCAGACCCTCGGTCCTCGCGAAGCTGTCGCTGATGGTGTTGAAGTTCCAGGCCGGCATCACACGGCTCTTCTCGGCGCGGCAGATCCGCTCGGCGATCGCCACTTGGCGGATCGACTCGCACTGGAAGTAGACCCGGTGCGCAAGCGCGCAGGAGATCCGATCGCAGCTCACCAGCAGCCACCTCAACGGCCCCTTCTTCGTGAGGTGCGGGAAGCCGAAGATCGTGTACAGCCGCACAGGCCGGCGCGTGATCCAGGCGGCGAGCATGGCGGTCAGCCCGGCCTTCGGCGTGAAGCCGTGCACTATCGAAGGGCGCAGCCGCGCGTACAGCCGCACGGCTCGAAGGAGCGACAGGAGGTCGGCCAGCGGCGAGATCCGTCGCGACATGGGGAGCTCGTGGCAGCTTATGCCCTCCCTACCCGCCATCTCCTCCATGGCCGGGCCGGGGCTCGCGACCGCGTGAACCTCCATGCCCTGCCGCCGCAGCCACCCCAGCAGGCCCCTGAAGAACCTGGACAGCGTTCCCGGAACCGTTGCCTGAACGACCAGAACGGGCCGCTCCGGGCCGGGCCTAGCCACCTGCTACCTCCGGCTCATCGGGCGGGGAGAAGGCCAGCCACGTCGCCAGCCCCAGCAGCATGATCGTTGTCGTTCCGTAGAGGAAGTTCTCGGTTGTGCCGGCCACGACCGTCGCGACCACCATCCAGATCGCGGCCAGGCCGCGGTCGTCGCCCCTGCGTAGTGCGGCGCGCCATGCGACCGTCAGGATCCACCAAAGGAGCAGGGCGAGCCCGACGATCCCGCCGTCCAGGAGGAACTGGATCCAGGAGTTGTGGTAGGACCCGTACAGCGCGACGTCGCCCTCGTGGTAGATCTGCGACGTGTTCCGGAACCCCCTCCCGAAGATCTGGGTGGGGACAGATGCATCACGGAAGAGCTCCACGCCCCGAGACCACAGGACTTCCACGCGGAAGGCGAGATCTCGCCCGAGCCCGAACTCCTCGGCCCCGACCGCCCTCAGCGCGTGGATCGGCGCCATGGCCATTGTTATGTAGATGCCGACCAGCGCCGCTACCAGCACCAGCGCGACCGGCACCCACCCCCGCCCCTTCCCGCCGCCCAGCGTCATCAGCGCCAGGCAGACGCCCGCAGCGACCGCGAGCGAGAGCCACCCGGCCCTGGACGCGGTCAGCAGCAGCGCCAGCACCACCGTCCCCACCAGCAGGGGCTTGAGGAGGCGCAGGCGCGGCTTCCAGGCGAACAGAGGCGGGCCGAGCGCGGTCACCAGCACGACCGCGCAGCCGTTCGGGCTCTCCCCGGTGGCCACGGCGCGGAACAGAGGCGTGCCGGGCAGCAGGTGCAGGCTCTTCTGTATGAAGGGGTAGATCGGTCCGTAGAACGCGGACCAAATGGCGGCGAGCGCGTAGAGCCCCAGCAGCAGCGGCAGCACCACCCCGAGGAAGCCGGCGCGATCCCTCGGCCCGAAGGCCGCCGGCATGAGGAAGTACCCCGCGTAGACCGCCCACTGGAACGCGGCCAGCAGGATCAGCGCCGGCATCTCGCCCAGGAGGAAGAAGACGATCGATCCCCCTGCGAAGTAGGCCGGCACCACCGCGTACGCCTCACGCGACCCAAGCATCCACAGACGGGGCAGCCTCTGCCAAAGGGCGACGGCCAGGGCCACGGCCAGCAGCGGGCCTGCCAGGGACAGGGTGCTCGCCTCGCCCACGGGCAGCTCCGGCCCCAGGAACATCACCGCGGCGGCGAGCCCGAGCATGGTCGGTGTCAGGGTTGCGCTCACGTCTCTATCCGTCCTCCACTCGCCCGCCGCCCGCGACCTCCGCGAACAGCCGGACGAAGGCCTGGGCCGATGCCTCCACTGAGAACTCCCTGGAGCGCTCCCTGCCTTCCTCGATCAGGCGCCTTCGGAGCGCGCCGTCCTCCAGCACGCGGAGCACCGCATCCGCGAGTGCATCCGGATTCTCGGGCGGCACCAGTATCCCTGCCCTGCCGTCCTGGAGGATCTCCCTCGGGCCGGAGGGGCAGTCGACGGAGATCGCGGGCGCGCCGCACGCGAGGGCCTCGATCAGCACCGTGGGCAGTCCTTCCCACCGCGAGGACATCACAAACGCCGCGCTCGCCGCCATGTACGCGTAGGGGTTCGGTTGGAATCCCGCGAACTCCACGAATCGGTCCAGCCCGAGGCTGGCGCGCAGCGCGGTCAGCTCAGGCCGACGCGGTCCCTCGCCGAGCACGATCAGCCGCGCCGAGGGGCGAGCCCGGACGACCCTTGCCATCGCCTCCAGCATCAGGTCGAAGCCCTTCTGGTGGACGAGCCGGCCTGCCGCGACCAAGACCTCGGCGCCGGCGCCCGCCGAGAGCCACGGATGCTCCGGCCGCGTCCGGCACCCCTCCTCGATCCACGGCCCAACGACGGGATTGTAGATTCGGGCGACCTTGCGCGGGGCGACTCCCCCGCCCACGAGGCGGCCGAGCAGGTCGTCGGAGACGCACACGACCCGGTGGGCTCTCAGGTTGTATGCGAGCGTGGTGCAGCGCGCGAGGACCCAGGGCCTCTGCGAGACGTCCGTCACGTGCTCCCATGGTATCCAGGCCACGCGGGGTGAGAGGGCCAGCAGGGCCGGGATCCCCGCCTCCCACTGGCTCGACAGGAGGATGTCGGGGCGTATCTCCGAGGCGGCCCTGCGCAGGGCGAGGGCCGAGTAACGGAGCCGCCGGCCACCCAGTACGCGCAGTGGGACGCCCGGCGGCAGCTCGCGCTCGAAGACGCCTCCGCCGCGCCAGACGACCACGTGCCAGTCCAGCCCGGGGGTGGCCCGAACGAGGTTGACCGCCACCCGCTCCGCCCCGCCGCCGGAGAGCGTGGGGATGAAGAGCAGCACCCTCCCCCTATCCACCGCGGCCCCTGCCGGCGCGCATCCGGCGCCCCTTGGCCGCCGCGTGGTAACGCCACAGCCAGGAGGTGGGCAGCAGCCCCACCATGAGCGGCTTCAGCGCGTAGGCGTAGGCGTACCAGGGTGCCCCGATCCTCCGGTAGCCCCGCAGGCGAACGCGCGCCTCGTTCAGCCGGTCGGCGAAGGTGCGCCGCGCGTGAGACGTGCGGCTCGAGCTGTATCGCACTAGGGGCTCGCGGAGGTTTCGCCACCGCCCCGCGGGCATCAACCGGAACCAGAGGTCGTAGTCCTCGACCCGGCCTACCCCTTCGTCGTATCCGCCCACGGCCGTGACCGCGGACCGCCGGTACATCACCGATGGATGCGCGAAGCGGGCCCCCCGGATCAGGTCTGCCATACCCGGGAACTCCACCGGTGATGAGACGCCCCACTGCCGGCCCTCCTCATCCTCGTACAGCACCGCTGACCCTACCAGCACCAGCCCCGGGTCCTCCTCGAAGGCCCGCACCTGGGTCTCGAGCCGTCGGGGCAGCGAGACGTCATCGGCGTCCTGCCGCGCGCACAGCTCGGCCCGCGCCTCCCGCAGGCAGAGGTTGAGTGCCGCGGCCAGCCCGCGGTTGCGCTCACTGCGGAAGGGCCGGATGCGCGGATCCTCACGCGCGAGTTCCGCCAGCAGATCGGGCGTGGCGTCGCTGGAACCGTCGTCGCAGACGACCATCTCCCAGTCGGTCAGCGTCTGCTCCTGGATCGATCGCACCGCCCGTACGATAGACCCCGCGGCGTTGTGGGCGCCCATGAGGACGCTGACCCTGGGGAGCGGCGCGCTAGCCACCGCGACCCGCCTCGCCGCGCCCGGGAGCGATCTCCAGGAGGCGGTCGCACAGCGCGTCCAGATTCCGGCCGACGTCCAGCATCTCCTCCGCCCTCTGCCTGGCAGACCGGCTCATCCGCCGCGCCGCCGCAGGGTCGCGCAGCGCCTCGCGCGCCGTGCCGAGGGTCTCGGCCAGGCGCCCTCTATCGACTCGGTCCAGCATCCAGCCGTCCAGCCCTTCCCGCAGCATCTCGGGAATCGCGCCCACGCGCGCTGCCACCACGGGCACCCCTGACCAGAGCGCCTCCGGTATCACCCACGGCGAGTAGTCCTCTCTCGACGGCAGGACGAAGAGGTCTGCCCGCGGATAGAACTCCTCGAGCAGCCGCCCCCGCGACACGTCATGGTGGACGCGGACGTTCTCGCCCTTGATCTGCCCGGCCTCCCGCCTCGACGTGACGACGACGAGCGGCACCGACCGGAACCGCTCCTGATGGACCCCGAGCAGCAGGTCGCCGCCCTTGCGGCGAAACTCGCCTCCCACGAAGAGCCACCCGCCCCCGCCCACGTGTGCGCGCGCCTCCGTGGGGAGAACGCCGTTACGCACCACCAGGATATTCGAAGGCAGGACCCCGTAGTCCGCCGCGGCCGACTCCGCGGCCCAACGCGACATCGCCGCGACGAGATCCGCGCGCCGCAGGATCGCCTGCTCCAGCTTGAACATCGCACCGTCGTGCCGCCGCCCGGTCATCCTCTCCGTGAGGACTCCGGTGGTGTCGATCGAGACGACGACCGCCGCCCTCGAGTCGAGCGCGCCTCCTGCCACGTTTTGGGTGTGGAAGAGCTCAATGTCGCAGCGCGCCCTCACGGGGGAGAGGAGCGCGTGGCGGCACCTGTAGAAGCGGATCGTCCGGCTGCGGTGGCTGCCGACCACCCAGTAGCGGTTGGTGAAGAGCCGCAGCGCAGGCCCGGGCGCGACCCGGTCCACGTGGACGCCTCCGAACTCCGGGCGGGAACGGAGATGGGCCTCCAGGTACCCCAGGTAGGTCCTGTGGCCCAGCGCCTCGATTCCCGTCACCCGGACCGACGGCATCGAGCCCCCCGGTTCATCTCGTCCAGCATCTCCCTATAGCCCCGATCCAGGGCCTCGGACTTCTCACGCGCCCGCTCGCGGAGGCGTTCGCGCAGCTCCTCGCCGCCTTCGATCGCGTCCTCGACCAGCCGCGGCAGGTCCGGCCCACCGCTTGTGAGCCGCTCTATGGAGACCGCCCACTGCGGGAAGCCGAAGCTGGAGACGAGCGGCCTCATCTTCTGCTCCGAGTAGCTTCCGCGGACGAATCCCATCGCCGGTACCCCGGAGTCGAGGGCCAGCACGACGAGATGGTACGTGCCGCCCAGCACCACGTCGCACCCAGCCAGCGCCGCGGGGACGCCTTCGAGCCCCGGCGGCCTCACCGCGGCGGGAACCCCCATGCGGTTCAGCTGCTCGGCGATCCGCGCGTCGCACGAGGCGTCTCCCCCGGGGCCGATCAGCATCGGGACCAGCCGCACCTCTACGCTGCGCTTCGCGGCGATGGCCAGGATCAACCGTATCAGTCCCGCTTCCTCTGCCCGCGTGTCATATGCCTGGCTCCGCCAGTTGACGCCGATGACGATTGGATCGGAGGGCCGCGCCCGCCTCCGGCGAGCGACCCCGCCGCTCCCGACGAGTCCGTGCGCGTCGTCCGGCAGGAAGCGCACCACGCCCCCGGGGACTCCCAAGTCGCGGAGCAGGCGCAGCGAGTCGTGGCCGTAGTCGCGGACGCCGATCAGCCGGGCCCCCCGCAGCAGCACTCCTATCAGGAAGCGGTGCCAGCGCGTCCGGAACGGCCCCAACCCCTGGCCCGTCAGGTAGAGGGGCACGCGCAGGCGCCTGGCCAGCGCCGATTGAATCGCGGACGGCTGCAGCGATGACGACACCCAGCGCGAGTTCAGGTAGCCCCCGCCTACGAAGAGGACGGCGTCGTTCTCTACCAGGGGCCTCAGCACCGCGCCGAGCCTGCCCCGGCCCCGAGCGAGGAGCGGCGCCAGGCGAGGCAGCGCGATGACCCCGCAGAGGGCGGCGGCCCGCAGCAGGTAGCGGACCCGCCACACGGCGCCCCGCACGATCCTCCTTGCGCGCGGCACGCGGCTGTTCCTCGCGCCGGCCAGGAGGTAGCCGGCCACGCCGAGCGCGAACGAGCACCCCTCTATGCTCGGGGCGGCATCCGGGTCGTCCACGCCCACGGTGAGGGTCACTCCGCCGATCTTCCGCAGCCTCGCCGCGGCCGAGCGGAGTATCGCCTCATCGCCCAGGTTGTGGAACGGGCCGAAGCCGCCGTAGATGAGAATCCGGGCGGCCCTCAACGTCCCTGTCCGCCTCCCGGTCCTCTTCGTCTCACCTGCCGGATCGCCTTCCTCGCGGATCTGTACCACATGATCGCCGCGTGCGGGAGGTAGCTGGCCACCAGGATCCTGCGAAACGCCGGGATCAGATCGCGGTGGACGCCCACGGCGCGCATGTGGTCTTGCAGTATCTCGCGTGCCTCGGCCCCATGCCCCTTGAAGATCCGGTCTATCGCGGCCTCCGCGGCTCGATCCGTCAGGTAGCCGTGGAGTAGCGCGCGGTGGCGTGCCGGGCAGGCCTCCAGGAACTCCTGGGGGTAGAGGATCTCCGCCCGGTCCAGAGGGTCCCATCTCTCCGATAGCTGCCCTACCGCGTCGGTGCGGTACAGCGCGAGGGCCTCTCGCATGCAGCCGACCGGGTGCGCCAGGGCCAGCCTCATCCACAGGATCTCCTCCTCTGAGTGGACGCGCCGCTCCTCGAATCCGCCCACCGCGCGCGCGGCCTCGGTTCGCACCACTACCGCGGGCGGCCTGGCGTAGGCCACGAAGGCCCTCAGGTCCCGCCACCCTCGAAATCCGTCGTATGTCACGGACTCCCGCTTACCGTCGATTCGGCCGGCGGGCAGTCCATCGAACGGCCGCCAGGGCAGGCCGGTCGAAGCGACCTCGGAGCAGCAGGAGGCCATCGCGAGGTCGGGGTTGTACCGCATGAACGCGAGCATGCGTTCGACGAACGAGGGCTTCCACGCGTCATCCGCGTCCAGGAAGGCGGTGAACTCGCCGCGCGCCTCCCGTATGCCTCGGTTGCGCGCCACACCCGGTCCGGAGTTCTGCCCCAGGCGGATGTACCTGTCACCGTCCCGCAGGCGGGGGATGATCACGTCGGCGCCGCCGTCCGTCGATGCGTCGTCCACGACTATGAGCTCGTAGTCTATGCACGTCTGCTCGCCGAGGGAGTCGAGGCAGAGGCCCACGTAGTCCCGCTTGTTGTACACCGAGGTGACGACGGTCACGGCCGGCGGCGAAGGCCCTGCTCGCTTCATCCCTTCCGCTCCTCTTCGGGCGGGTACGCGCCGCCCGGCCCGGGCCCACGCCCCAACAGCGCGCGCATCGCCTTTTCTCCCAGCGCGACGCGCACCGCGAACCTCCGCTCCTCCCTGCCCAGCGCCGCGAAGAGGACGGCCGGCACGTACAGTGCCGTGGTGACCGCGCCGCACAGGAAGAGCCCTGCCCACCCGGTGACTCCAGCCAGCCGCCAGGCAGCGGCGGCGATGCCGGCCGCGAGCAGGGCGGCGGCGAGCGGCAGGGTCAGCGGCGGGGCGAAGGTCAGCAGCGGCCTGCGCAGCGTGCTCGCCGTGTAGAGCGGCGCGAATACCGCGTTGCGCAGCGTCACGACGACGCTCCTGGCCGCGGCCACGCCGTACATCCCGAGGCCTGCCGGCCCGGCCAGCACCACCGCCAGGGCGACGTTAAGGACGCCGCCCGCGAGGGTGGCCAGGCCGGGAAGGCGCACCCTGTTGAGCGCTGTGTTGACCGATGCGAGCGGCGCGGAGGCGAGGCTGACGGCGAGCGGGGCGATCATCACCCACACCAGCGGCGCGAACCCCTCGAACTCCGCGCCGAGCCAGGTGCGAAGCAGCGGGCCTGCCAGCCCGCAGAGCAGCCCGACTGGGAGCGCGGCGGCCAGCCCTAGTAGCTTGACCGAGCGGTACGAGACCGCCAGCAGCCCCTCCGAGTCGGCCCTGGCATGGAACCCGATGATGACCGGCGAGAGCACCCCTGCCACTAGGCCGACGGCCATGCGCAGCAGGACCGCGAGCTGGAGCACCGGCGCGTAGTACCCGGTGGCGGACGAGCCCGCCATCACATTCACGATGAGGAGCTCGGTGCTGGTTATCAGCACCGCGCCCACCTGGCTGACCAGCATCCATCCTCCCATGGTCAGTATCGCCCGCAGATGGTCCGCATCGAAGTCGCTCCACCGGACGCGGATCTCGGGGCAGAGCCGCCTGAAGATCAGGATGCCTCCTGCAACCGTGACCACTTGACCGCCGAAGATGGCCGCGCCCGCCTGCCAGGGTCTCGGTACGAGCAGCGAGAACAGGGCGGCCGCGATGCAGGCCTTGGCCAGCACCCCGGCGGCGTTGGCCCCGTTCTGCATGTCGAACCGCCTCCGCGCGAACGCCGCGGCGCCGAAGCTGTTGCCGATCGTCATGACGAAGAACGCCGCCAGCCCCCAGAGCAAGAGCGCGCGCATCGCGCCCTCCATCCCCTCGGGGACGCTCAGCAGCCGCGGCGCCAGCACGATCCCGGCTCCGGCGGGAACCAGCAGGAAGCCGACCAGGGCCGCGCTCGCAAAGAGCGTAGTGTTGAAGGTGCGGCTTGCCGCCGCGAGGTCGCCGCGCTCCAGGTCCATGGTCAGGAAGCGGCCCACAGACCCGCCGATCGCGATTGTGAAGACGTTCAGGTACCACGTGATCGAGATGGCGAGCGGGACCATCCCGTAGGCGGCCACCCCCAGGTTCCGTATCAGGTAGGGGATGAACCATAGCGCGACCAATGTGTTGACGGCGAGGTAGGCGAAGCTGGCCGCCACGTTGACGCGGAAGCGGGGCCCCTCGCCTACTGCCTCCAGGGTCATCGCCCCGAGTTGGGGCGCTCGTCGTTCGTGTAGGTGTAGTACGCCCCGCGCCGCGGCTTGACGCCGTTAACCACGACTCCGAGAACCCGCGCGCCCACGGCATCTAGCTGCTGACGCGCGCGCTCCGCCGCTTCCCTGGGCGTCCTCGCCAGGTGGACGACGAGCACCACCCCGTCTACCGCCGGGGCCAGCAGCGTGGTGTCCGCCACCGGCAGCATCGGCGGCGCATCCAGCACCTGGACGTCCACCTCCTGCCTTCCCTGCTCGAGCAGCGCGCGCATCTTCCGGCTGCCGAGCAGCTCGGCCGGGTTGGGGGGCTTGGTGCCGCTGGGCAGCAGCCAGAGGTTATCGACCGCGGTCTTCTGGACCGCCTGCTCCGCCGGGAGATCGCTCGCCAGCAGGTCGGTGAGGCCGCGCGTGCCCTCGGGCTGGAAGGTCCAGGCCAGCGTGGGCCTGCGCAGGTCGCACTCGACCAGCCGCACCGTCTGCCCTCCCCGGGCGATCGCGACGGCGAGGGCGGCCGCCACCGTGCTCTTGCCCTCCGATGCGCCTGGGCTGGTCACGATCAGGGTGTGGAGGGGCCGGTCCGGGCTGAGGTAGAGCAGGCTCGCCCGCAGCAGCCGCAGCGACTCGGCGAACGGCGATGCCCTCCCCTCACCGGTCATCAGGGCGATCCTCTGCTCGGCTTCCGGCCTCCGCGGCCCCTTCTCGTCCGGCACCGTCGCCAGCACCGGGATTCCGAGAGCCAGTCCAGCCTCCTCCGGGCTGCGGAAGGTGGTATCCATCGCCTCGACCACGGCCGCGCCCACCACGCCGAGGACCATCCCTGCCAGCGCGCCGAGGATCAGGTTGAACAGCAGGTTCGGCTTGACAGGGAACGGCGACGGCTCGGCGCTGTCCACTATAGCGAGGTCGCCCACGACCGACGCCTCCGAGATCCTGGCCTCGGCCAGCCGCTGCGATAGCAGCAGGTAGGTCTCCTCGGCCACCCGCACGTCGCGGGTGAGCCGGGCAAGCTCGATCTCCTTGGGCGGCAGGCCCACCAACTCCAGGGCGTAGCGCCGCACCTGCGCGCCGAGCGCCGCCTCGCGGGCCTCGAGCGCCTGCTGCTCTACCTCAAGCGTGATCGCCTGCCCCACCAGCTGCTGGTGGATCGGGTTCAGCGCCGCGGTCTCCGAGGCGAGCCGTCGGGCGGCCTGCTGGCGCAGCCCTTCCTTGGTCTCCTCGATGCGGGACTGGACCTCGAGCACCCGGGGATGGCGGTCCGTGAACTGGGGTCGCAGGCCGGCCAGCTCCACCTCGAGCCGCGCCAGGTCGGCCCGAAGCTGACCGACCACCGGGTCCTCGGAGGTGACAAACGTGGAGGGCACGGTCGCCTTGTGCTCCACCAGCGACGCCCTCATCTGGCGCAGGCTCGCCGCGGCAGCCTGGCGCTGGGTCGTCGCCACGCGCTGCAGCGCCTCGAACTCGGCCAGCCGTTCCACCTTCGCGACGGTCTGCTCGGTCAGGGCCACCTGGCCTCCGCTGACCTTGTGCTTCACAAGGGCGTTCTCGGCCTGGCGCAGCTCCCCGGACAGGCTTCCAATCTGGCCCTCGATGAACTGCCTGCCGACAGACGCCCTGCCCCTGCGCTGCTCGACGTGCCAGGAGAGGAACGACTGCGCGACGGCGTTGGTCGCCTTCGCGGCCGCCTCGCCGGTCGGCCCCTCCGCCTGGATTCGTATCAGGTCCGACCCGCGCACCCGCTGCACGCGCAGCCCCCGCCGCAGCGAGGCCGCGGTCGGACCGCGGCGCTCCTCTGAGACGCCGAGCGCCTCCACCGCACGCCCGGTGACCGCCCTGCTCTTGACGATGCCCGCCAGCGTCTCCACGTAGGTCTGCTGGCTGAAGCCCATCAGGTCGGGCGATAGGTTCAGGCTCGAGCCGCCCCGGTCCACCACGACCATCGCCTCGGAGCGGTAGACCGGCGAGGAGAGGAGGCTCCAGGCGAGCGCCGCGCCCACGGTCAGGGCCAGCGCCGCCACCACCACCCACCACCGCCGCAGCATCACCTCGATGTAGTCCCGCAGTGCCGGCCCGTCCCCGGCGTTGCGGCCGGAGCGCCCCTCAGAATCCATAGCGTGCCTCCCAGCGCAGGAACCAGTCGCCGCGCGACTGTCCCGCTACATGCCCCACGTTCGTCACCGAGGCGTAGCCGACGGTCAGGGACTGGTCGAGGCCGTTCGTGCGGCCCCAGCCGTAGGTGAGCCGCGCCACGTTGGTCGTCTCGATCACACCCCACAGGTAGAGCTTCTGCCAGGCCTCGCTGCCGTCGCTCCAGAACTCGCCGAGCTTCCCCTCGCCCTTGCGCACCAGGTCGTAGCCCACTTCCAGGCGCGCGTCGGACCCTGTGCGGGCCACCGCCGCCACCGACCAGAGCTCGCAGTCGGGCGCGCACCAGTGGCCGAGCGATCGCCCTCCGCGCACGTAGTTGGTCTTCCCGTCGGAGGTCGCGTAGGTCCAGTTGTTGACGCGCGAGTGCTCGAAGCGCAGGTCGGCGCGGCCGCCGAAGGCGCCCGGCATGAACAGCCCCACCAGCGCGCCGCCCCGGTTCGGAAGCGGGTAGATCGGGTAGTAGGTGAGGTCGTCCACGAACAGCTCGCCGTAGGCGATCAGGCCGGGCCGGATCCTCCAGTCGAAGTCGAGCGAGATGTTGTAGTTGTTGTCCACGCCCATGTTCTTGCCGCGCAGCCACGGCCCCAGCGCGCTCGAGACCCCGGGGAACGGGCTGAGCAGGTAGGGCCACCATACTCCCTTCTGCTCGATCACCGTCTCTCCCGCGCCGATCCGAAGGTTGTCGCGCGCGAGCCAGTCCACCCGGATCGCGTGCAGCGTCAGCCCGTCGCCCACCAGCCCCGCGATCTTCTCGAAGCGCAGGTTGCCCCGGGTGACCGACGCCCGCAGGAACTCCATCGGCCCGGCGTTGTCGGAGAGCATGAAGGCGCCCCTGTGTCCCGGCCCCCACCACAGCGAGTCCCTGCCCAACTGGACGAGCGCGTTCCCGGGCCGCTCGGGCATGACAGGCCCGCCCAGGTATACCCTGCGGAGCCCGTTCCATGGGTCCTCGCCCCATCTGAAGCCCAGCTTCGCCTCGGCCCCGACCACGAGCCCCGGCCCGAAGCCCATGGTGCCCCTGCCCTCGAGGTAGACGCCGCTGCCTCGCGAGCGCTCACCGCGCGGCAGGGTGCCGGCTTCCACGCGGGCGACCAGCGCGCGGTCGAAGCGCACGCCCCATCCGGTTATCGAGCGCGCCGAGGGAGCCATGGGAGGGTCTATGACGCGGTAGCCGAGCAGGTTGAGCTCGTCCGCGAATTCAAGCACTAGGCCCTCGAGCTCCTCGAGGGCCGAGGTCGGGCGGTTGATGCCGCGCTTCCTTTCTTCTGCCAGCCGTTCTAACCCCCACGCGACCATCCCCGCGAGCTCTATGCGCGAGAGCGGCCTGGCAGATGCCGCCCACAGAGGCGCCAGCCCCCAGGAGGCGAGCCGGTAGAGGGTCTGGTAGGCCCGGTGGTCTGAGGGGACGACCTCGAGGGGATGGGCGGCCGCCGGGGCCGCCGGGAATAGCCAGCCCAACAGCGCGGCGGCCAGGATCACCGCGGCCGCACGGCGGCGCAGGCCGGGAAGCGCACGGCGCCCCAACGCGGCCGCGAGTGTGCCTACCTCAACAGCGATCGCACGTCACCTATGCCGCCGAGCACGAGGATGATGTTCTCCAGGGCCAGCGGGTTGTCTGGCATGTATAGGACGTCGCCGCGCTGCAGCGCTATGTCGCGGGCTATGTCGCCCTCGCGGAGGATCTTGTAGAAGTCGACGGACAGGAGGCGGATCGCAGGGCCGGTCTGCCTGGCGACGGTGACGGTCTGGATGGGCATGGGCGAGGTGGTGGCGGCCTCAGGGTTCCTTCGGATGACGTAGGCGCGGCCCAGCAGCGCCTTACGGGTGGGTCCGCCGGCGAGGCCGAGCGCCTGGACCGCGGTCATGTGTCCCCTGAAGGGGAAGACGCCTGGCCTGGCGACCTCGCCGAGCACGTAGATGCGGGAGGCGAGGTCCTCGGGTATGACGAGGGAGTCGCCTGCCTCCAGCGGCCGGTTGAGGTTGGCCTCGCCGCGCAGGAGGAGGCGTTCGAGGTCGATTGTCATCTGGGGGGAGCCGATCCGGTTGAGGCGTACCTCACCCAATCCGGCGGCGTCTGTGAGGCCTCCGGCGGCGGCGATGGCGTCGAGGACCGTGGAGCCCAACCGCAGCTCGAAGACGCCGGGCCTGGTGACCTGGCCGAGCACCGTGACGCGGACCTTGCGGAACTCGCGGACGATGATGGAGACCTGGGGGTTCCTGATGTAGCGGGCATAGATGGGGACCAGGCGCTCGCGGAGCTGCTCGGGGGTGAGGCCGGCGGCCCTGACCTCGCCTACAAGCGGCAGGGAGATCATGCCGTCGGGCCTGACCATGACGACGCGGGAGAGCTCGTCGTTGGCGAAGACCGAGACCTCTATCACGTCGTCCGGCCCGAGCACGTAGGCGCCGCCGACGTGGGTCGAGTGCCCGTCGAAGCCGACCTGGTCGGAGAACGCCGCGAAGACGCCGTTGTCGCGGGCGAGCACGTCGTGGAGCCGGGGCGGCCCGGGCGTCCCGTCGAGCAGCTCG
>JBBIJB010000013.1:0-7754 GCA_037446215.1 Armatimonadota bacterium | reverse complement strand
TCGTCCGGCCCGAGCACGTAGGGCGCCGTCACCTGCTGCGCCTCCGCCCGGCGCGCCCCGGGCGCGGCCAGGGCCAGCGCCACCACCGCGACGAGGACGGCGGCCGCGGCCGGGAAGAGCGCGGTGCGTGCTGCGGTGCGGTGCATCATCGGCTCACCTTCCGGATCGAACTTGGTATCCCCGCAGACCAGGCTCTCTGCGCGGCCTCTCTCCATGACCTCGGGCTGTGCGTGATCTCTCTCCTTCTAGGGAGGCAGGGGCTTCTCCTAGGGATCACCCGCGCGCCGCCGCGATCAGCTCCGAGAGCCCTTCCCGCAGGCCCACGGCCGGCGCCCATCCGGTGCGGGCGCGGATGCGCCGCGAGTCCACCCCCAGGTCGAGCGGCGCCTGCGCGGTGCCGCCCGTGTGCTCGATCGGCGGCGGGGGCAGGCCGAGCTCGACCGCGGCCTCCACGCACAGCCGCGCCACCTCGGCGATCGAGACCATCTGGCCGCTGCCCACGTTGAAGACGAGGGGCTGTTCCCGCGGGGCGGCCAGCGCGCAGGCCCGCACGATAGCCCCGCAGAGGTCGCGGACGTGCAGCAGGTCGATGCGCTGATCGCCGCCAGCGCTGACGGGCAGCGGGCTTCCCGCCGCCGCCAGCCGCGCGAACTTGTGGGGCATCTCGCCCCACCGCAGCAGGGGGCCCATCCCGTAGATCCGGGCCGGCCGCAGGATCACGACGCCGGTCGCGCCGCCGAGGATCCCCTGGCAGAGCATCTCCCCCGCCCACTTGCTGAGCCCGTAGGTCGAGCCGGGATGGGGGACGAGCGCCTCGGACCAGGGCGGCGCATAGGCGTGGCCGTAGACCGCCATCGAGGAGACGTGGACCAGGCGCGGGACCCCGGCCTCCCGCACGGCCTCGACCAGGCGCCGCGTGAGCTCGGCGTTTGCCAGGAAGAGCTCGTCCGCCGAAGGGGGCGCGGAGGGCCGCACCGCGGGCCGCAGCGCGGCCAGGTGCACGACGGCGTCCAGGCCGGCAAGCGAAGGCGCGCCGGCCGCGAGATCCGCCGGCACTACCGTCAGGCCGGAGGTGTCGGTCTTGCCGTCCGCCAGCGCCGCGAGGAGCCGCGTAGCGCCCTCCTCGCTCCTCACCAGCGCCCGCACCTCTTCCACGCCAGGCGAAGCGAGCAGCCGCGCGACCAGGCTCGCGCCGACGTAGCCCGCGGCGCCGGTGACGAGCACGCGCCGTGGCGCCCGGGGCGCGGCCGCCGGCGAGGCCGCCCGCACCGCCTCGATCCGCTCCACCGGCACTATCGTCTCCTCGACGTGCCGCATGGCGACGGCTCCGCTCGGGTGGGCGAGGCACCTCCTGGCCTCGTCCTCGCGATCGAGCACGAAAGCCCACAGCGCCGCCGCCACCATCCGGTACCCGAGCGCGGCGCGCGCGCCTGCCGCGCCGACGAACCTGGCGTTCACCTCGAAGAAGACGGTGCCCTCGGGCGTCATCCGCCCGGCGAGCTGGAACGGCCCACGCATGCCCTCGGCGATCAGCGCCTCGGCCAACGCCAGGCCGTCCCTGGCGGTCCGCTGCGAGGGGTCCGGGACCAGCTCCATCGGCACGCCGTCCTTCAGCCGGACGGCCATGGAGCAGTTGCCGAGGATCTCGCCGCCCTTGCCCGCCAGGACGACCGACCCGATCTGGTTGGTCTGGTCGAGGCGCTGGCTCCACCTGGCGATCGGGTCGGCGGCCGGGGATGTGCCGGCCTGGTGCCACGCCATCTCCGCGTAGAGCCCCACCGGCACCGGCGGCAGGTAGCGCTGCACGATGAAGTCGGCCTCCGCCGGCACCTTGAGCAGGTCCTCGGGATCGTAGATCAGCCGCGTCCCGACCGAGCCCGATCCCGACCGCGGCTTGGCTATCACCGGGAGGTCGGGCAGCGCGCCACGCTCCAGCATCTCGCGGGCCTCAGCGAGCGACCACGTCTCCACGAAGGGCAGGCCGCGCCGGCGGCAGAACCCCGCGAGCGCCCCCTTGTCGCGGACCAGCTCTACCGCGGCCAGCCCTCCGACGATCACCCTCGTGCCCTGCTCGAGGAAGAGGTCCTGATGGCGGGCCAGCGGTATCAGCTCGGGGTCCGATCCGGGGATCAGAGCGTCCACGTGCTCGGCGCGGCAGATCTCCAGCAGGCGCTCGATGTAGGCCGCCTCATCGGAGGCGCGCGGCACGAGGTAGGCGGCGTCGGTCCAGTAGAGGCCGGCGCTCATCGCGCTCGGGTCGAGCCCGACCGTTCGCACCGCCAGCGGGCCCAACTGCAGCGAGCGCAGGACCGCGTGGCCCACGCCGCTTCCGGCTCCTGTGACGGCCACTGTAATCAATGCGGTACCCCCTCGCGCCGAGCGCCCTTTGTCAGTACTCAGAGGCCATCTTCCGGAGCAGCTCCAGCGCGCCGGCCTCGTCGCGCGCAGCCACCAGGTCGCGCAGCGCCTCCAGGTCCTCCCGGAACGACCCCGCGTCGATCGGGCGGGTGCGGACCACCTGCACCCTGTCGTTGCCCGTTGGCAGCAGCTCCTCGCCCTCGCCGACGAGAGCCTCGGTCAGCCGCTCGCCCGGCCGCAGCCCTGTCCGCACCACCTCGATGTCCCGCCCTGGCTCGTGGCCCGAGAGGCGGATCAGGTCGTTGGCCATCTCCGCGACCCTCACCGGCTCGCCCATGTCGAGGAAGAAGACCTCGTTGGCCTGGGCCATAGCGCCCGCCTGCAGCACAAGCATCGCGGCCTCGCCGATCAGCATGAAGTAGCGGGTCGCGTCCGGATCGGTGATCGTCACCGGGCCGCCGGTGGCGATCTGCCGGCGCAGTAGCGGCAGCACGCTGCCGTCGCTGCCGAGCACGTTGCCGAACCTCACCGCCGCGAACAGGGTGGATCCCCCGTTCAGCGTCCGGACCACGCCCTCGGCCACCCTCTTGGTCATGCCCATCACGCCTACCGGGCTCACGGCCTTGTCTGTCGAGACGAGCACCACCCTACGCACGCCCGACCCGACCGCGGCCCTCGCCACGGCCTCGGTCCCGAAGACGTTGTTCTGGATCGCCGATAGCGGCTGCGCCTCCATCAGCGGGACATGCTTGTAGGCGGCCGCGTGGTAGACGATCTCGGGGGAGTGCTTCCCCATCACCTCGCCCAGGTGGTCCCGGTCGAGCACGCTTCCCACGACCGCCTCCAACGCCAGGTCCGGGTGCGCCCGGCGCAGCTCCATGCAGAGGAAGTAGAGGTTGCTCTCCGCCTGGTCGAGCAGCACCAGCCGGCCCGGCCCCAGCGGCGCGAGCTGCCGGCAGATCTCGCTGCCGATGGAGCCCGCGGCCCCGGTGACCAGCACGGTGCGGCCCGCCACCTGCTCACGCACGAGCCCCGCGTCGAACCTGACCGGCTCGCGGCCGAGTAGGTCCTCGGGCTCGACCTCCTGGAGGTGGCCGACCGCGAGCCGCCCTGTCAGTATGTCCTGCAGAGGCGGGATAGACTTCACGGGCACGCGGGCCGCCCTACAGAAGGTCAGGATCCGGCGGCGCTGCTCCGCGGTGGCCGAGGGAACCGCCAGGATCACCTCGTCCGCGCCCCGGTCCCGGCAGATCTCGGCGACCTGCTCGACGTGCCCGAGCACCGGCACGCCGTGTATGTAGGCGTGCAGCTTCCCAGGGTCGTCGTCTACGAAGCCGACTATCTCGTGGCTCTGGGGCCGGCTCTCACGCGCCATCCGCAGCAGCAGCTCGCCGGCGTCGCCGGCCCCCACCACGATCGCGCGCCTGGCCGCGGCGCGCCCGCCGCGCGGCGCGATCCTCCGGTAGAGGCGGGGCGCCACCCGCAGCGCCCCTGCCAGGAAGAGGAACGCCAGCCAGTCCAGCAGCACGACGGATCTCGGCGGGATGTGATCCAGCAGCACCACCGTCCCCACCAGGAGGAGCAGCGACCCGGCGGTGGCGGCCTTCAGCAGCGGGACCAGGTCCTCTATCCCCGCGTACCCCCACAGCTCGCTCTCTATCCCGAGCCACAGGACCGCGCCCAGCCGGGCGGCCAGGAGGATCGGCAGGGCCTCCAGCGCCCTGGCCCACCAGAACGGCGTCACGCGGAAGTCGAAGCGCAGCAGGAAGGCGAGGGCGAACGCCGCGGTCGCCACCACGGCGTAGGCCAGCACGCCGAACGCGGGGCGGAGCGCGGACGCGGCGCCGTTACGCCGTCCGGTCCTGCCCGCGCGGCCCCCCGGCATCCCGCTATCCTCCGAGCAGCGCCAGCAGCCGGTCGCACACGCGCTCCACCTGCTCCTCGGTCATGACGCCGGAGAAGGGCAGGGCCAGGCAGCGCCGCCCCATCTCCTCGGCCACCGGGAAGGCGCCGGGTCGGTATCCGAACCTCTCGATGTAGAACGGCTGCAGGTGTATCGGTGGGAAGTAGGGGCGCGATGGTATGCCCGCCTCGGCGAGCCCCGCGATCACGCGCCCGCGGTCCACGCCGGCGGCGAGGCGCACGACGTAGACGAACCAGGTGGGCCTGATCTCCGGCGAGGCCGGTGGAGGCACACGGAGCGCCCCGCACCCCGAGAGGTGCGAGGCGTACCAGCCTGCCACGCGCTCCCTGCGCTCCTGCATCTCGTCGAAGCGGCGGAGCTGCACCACCGCCAACGCCGCGCTCATCTCGGTCATGCGGTAGTTGTAGCCCAGGCGCGAGTGCGTGAGCCCCTCGTCGCCCGGGTCACGGCCCTGGTTGCGCAGCGACCGGAACAGCGCGGCCCAGTCGTCCCGCGAGGTCACGACCACCCCGCCCTCGGCCGCGGTCATCTGCTTGTTGGGGTAGAATGCGAAGACCCCGGCATCGCCGAGCGCGCCCGCCTGCCTGCCCCTGTAGGAGGCGCCCATCGCCTCGCAGGAGTCCTCGATCACCGCGAGCATGTGATCCCGGGCGACCCCGGTGATCGGGTCCATCTCGGCGGGCCGTCCGAAGACGTCCACCGGGATGACGGCGCGCAGCCGCCCGCGCATCCCACCCTCGCGCAGCGAGGGCGGAAGCCACCTCCGCGCCGCTTCCCCGCCGCGGGCCAGATCCGAGACCGCGTCTGCGACCCCGTCCGGGCTGATGTTCAGCGTGTCGGGCTCTATGTCCACGAAGACGGGCACGCCGCCCTCGTACAGCGCGCAGTTGGCCGAGGCGATGAACGAGAAGGGCGAGGTGACCACCAGGTCCCCCGGCCCGACCCCGGCCGCGATCGCGCACAGGTGCAGGCCCGAGGTCCCGCTCGAGACCGCCACCGCGTGCGCCACACCCGCGCGCTCAGCGATCAGCCGCTCGAACTCCGCTATCCTCGGCCCGCCGGATAGCTGCGGCGTCGCCATCACCTCGGCGACCGCCCTGACCTCGGCCTCCGAGATGTCCGGCGCCGACATGGGGACTTGGACCTCGCGGCTGCTATCGCTCATCCGTTCTTCCACCCGTCCCCTTGAACTCCGGCATCGTGGCGTACCCCGGCACGCTGACGCCCTCACGTGTAATGACCTTGCGGACCGTCGCCAGGATTATCCGTAGATCGAGCGCCAGCGACCAGTTGTCCACGTACCACACATCCAGGCGGAACTTCTCCTCCCACGAGATCGTGTTCCGGCCGCTTATCTGCGCGAGCCCGGTCATGCCGGGCCTGGCCTCCAGGCGCCTCGCCTGCTCGGGCGTGTAGCGGGGGAGGTACTTCAATAGAAGCGGGCGCGGGCCCACTATGCTCATCTCTCCGCGCAGGACGTTCAGCAGCTGCGGCAGCTCGTCCAGCGAGGCCGCCCGCAGGAACCTGCCCATGCGCGTCACCCTCTGCGCGCCGGGCAGCAGGCCGCCGGCCGCATCCCGCGCCTCGCTCATCGTCCGCAGCTTGTAGAGGAGGAACGGGCGCCCCTCCAGCCCCGCCCTCTGCTGGCTGAAGAGCACGGGCGGGCCCATGGAGAGGCGCACGAGAAGCGCCGCCGCGGCCATGACCGGCAGGAAGAGAACCCCCGCCGCCGCCGCGACGACGATGTCCAGGAACCGCTTGACGCGCGAGCGCGCCGCGACGCCGACCTCCATCCCCCTCTCACTCGCTCAGCGATTCCAGCCTACTTCCACGCGCGGCCGCGTAACGCCTGCATTCCCCAACTAGGTCCGGACCTAGTTGGGCCAAACCCCGCAAACCCCGCCCGCCCCGGACGATGGCCAATTCAGGAACCCGGCCATGGACTCGACCCAGAACCCGCTGCACCTGGCGGCCCTGCTCTCCGACGCCGAGCTGACCGCGGAGACGAAGCGCCTCGCCGCCGCCGAGCGGGAGGCGACGGTCGCGCTGATCGCGCACCTGGCCGAGCTCGACCGGCGGCGCCTCTACCTGGCCGCGGGCTACTCCTCGCTCTTCACCTACTGCACCCGCGTCCTGCACCTATCGGAGCACGCCGCCTACCGCCGCATCGAGGCGGCCCGCCTCGCCCGGCGGCTTCCGGTCGTCCTCGAGCACCTGGCCGGGGGCAGGGTCACCCTGACGACGCTCGGCCTCCTGGCCCCGCACCTCTCACCCGGAAACCACGCCGACCTCCTGGACCAGGCCCGCCACAAGAGCCGCCGCGAGGTCGAGGCCCTCATCGCCTCCCTCCGCCCCCAGCCCTCGGTCCCGGACCAGATCCGCAAGCTCCCGGCCCGACCCGAGCCCGCCCCGCCTGCTTCACACACTCCACCGACGGCATCGACGCCGACACCACCGCCCCCACCCCCGCCTCGCCCCGCGATCGTCGCGCCTCTCGCTCCCGAGCGCTACAAGATCCAGCTCACCGTGGACGCCGACACCGTGCAGAAGCTCAGGGGCGTGCAGGCGCTGCTGCGCCACCAGATCCCGGACGGCGACCTGGCCAAGATCCTGGACCGCGCCCTCACGTCGCTGCTGCGGGACCTATCCAGGCAGAAGTTCGCGGCCACCGACCGGCCGCGGCCAACCCAGGCCCCTTCGGCCGACCCGCGCCGCGACTCCCGCCACATCCCGGCCGAGGTCCGTCGCGCGGTCTGGGCGCGCGACGGCGGACGCTGCGGCTTCATAGGCGAGGGCGGCCGCTGCGCCGAGGGCAGCTTCCTGGAGTTCCACCATGTGGTGCCGCACGCCTCCGGCGGCCCCGCCACCGTGGACAACATCCAGCTCCGCTGCCGCGCCCACAACGCCTACGAGGCCGGGGGATGTCAGAGTCACGCACGCTGCACCGGCACGCTTTGACTCCAGCCCCCGGCAAACATACCGTATATGCAGTAGATACAGTGCAAGCATCATCACGAGGTGGACAGATACCATGCCTCGCGGAAAGATGATCTACATCTCTGAGCAGGCACATCGGCGGCTGAAGCTGCTGGCGGCCCGCCGCAGCCGCCCGATGGGCAGGGTGGTGGAGGAGCTGCGGCCGGTCTTGCTCCGCCGGGGCGCCCGACAGGAGGCGGCGCTCATTGGCTCAACGGACCGCTGGTACTACGAGAAGGTCCTTCCCGACGGCCGCCTACTCCGTACCAAGGTGAGCCGTGCGCTCCATCGGGAGATCCCCGGCCACCTCTGATACGCTCGTCATCAACGGCAAGCCGGCCTCCTTCGGCGGCTTTCGCGCCGAGGTGATGGCCCACTTCGCGGACCTCCATCTGGAGATGCCCGCGCTTGCGGCCCGTCAGGTGAAGTTGGTCAGACCGGCGAGGGCAAGCAGCGCATCATGGTGGTCGTCGTGTACGCCCTGGTGCACGGCACC